>NC_011989.1:2465000-2765000 GCF_000016285.1 Allorhizobium ampelinum S4
CCGCCGATGGACGTTGTCGTTCCCTCGGATTCGGTCATCGCCGGCGTTTACGTTCAGGCGATTTCGGCTTTCGCGCCACATCCGAACGCTGCGAAACTGTGGATGGAATATCTCTATTCCGACGAAGGTCAGCTCGGCTGGCTGGCTGGCTATTGCCATCCGATCCGCTTCAACGATCTGGCTGAAAAGAAGAAGATTCCGCAGGCACTGCTCGACAAGATGCCGGATGCCGCAGGCTATGCCAAGGCGATCTTCCCCACTCTGGACGAACAGTCCGCTGCCAAGGCAGTGGTTGCCGCCGATTGGGCAAAGCAGATGGGCGCGCAATAAGTTAGCGCCAGTGCTGAAATTTCACTCCACCTTTGCGCAGGCCGGTTTTTACCGGCCTGCGTGCCTAATTTGAAGGGAAAAAGTGGCATGACCGTTGCGGAGACCGAGCTTCATTCGCCAGCCAGTGCATCCGTGCCAAATTCATCCAGGCCCAGTGCGCCGACGCTCAACGCCCCCCTGCCCAGCCTACCCATCGTCGAAGGCTCCAGACAGCAACCAGCACCTCGCCCCAAAAGCCGGGTAAACTGGGATTGGCTGGGTGTGCTGCCGTTTTTCCTGTTTGCCATTCTGTTTCTGATCGGCCCGATCCTTTATCTGGTCAAAGGCTCTTTCCAGAATCCGGCCGGTGATTTCACGCTGGAAAATTTCATCAGCCTGGCCACACCCAATATCATGGCCGCCTATTCCCTGTCGCTGCGCCTGAGCCTGGCCGCAGCTTGTCTTGGCGCCATCGCTGGTCTTCTGGTGGGCTATGCCATTATTCTCGGTGGCTTGCCGCGCTGGGTGCGCACCGCCTTCATGACATTTTCTGGCGTTGCCTCGAACTTCGCTGGTATTCCGCTGGCCTTTGCCTTCATCGCCACTCTTGGAAGGTTGGGCCTTGTCACGGTTCTGTTGCGTGACATGTTCGGCTTCAATCTCTATGGCACGGGCTTCAGCCTGTTCTCATTCTGGGGCCTGGCGATCACCTACCTTTATTTCCAGCTGCCGCTGATGGTGCTGATCATCACCCCCGCTCTCGACGGCTTGAAGGGTGAATGGCGCGAAGCGGCGGAAATTCTCGGCGCCACCCGCCGCCAATATTGGCAAATGGTCGCCCTGCCGGTGCTGACCCCCTCCATTCTCGGTTGTTTCCTGCTGCTGTTTGCCAATGCCTTTGGCACGCTGGTCACTGTCTATGCCCTGACCGGCTCCAGCTTCGGCGTGGTGCCCATCGTGCTTTACCAGCAAATTCAGGGCAATGTGCTGTACAATCCCAATCTTGGCTATGCGCTGGCGGTTGGCATGGTGGCTATCATGGCCGTTACCAATACGCTCTATCTTATCCTGCGCAGCCGCGCCGAACGGTGGCAAAAATGAAAAAGCCCTTTCCGCTGGTCTCGACCGTCATCGTCCTTATCGCTGCCGCCTATTTCCTTGTTCCGCTCTATGCGACCTTCCAGTTTTCGCTGCAAATGCTGCGGGGCCAATGGAGCTTTGCCGCTTACCGTTCGGTGTTTTCCAGCGACGAGTTTCTGTCTACCCTTGGCTACTCAGCCTTTGCCTCCCTGATGGCCATTGTCGTTGGTGCCGTCATCGTCGTGCCCACCGCCTATTGGGTACGGCTGCGGCTGCCGAAACTGCGGCCCATCGTTGAGTTCGTCAGCCTCCTGCCGCTGATCATTCCGCCCGTCGTCCTGGTCTTCGGTTATATCCGGCTGTTCGGCTCCAATTCCTATCTGCCGCTCACCATGTCGGAAAACGGCACCAATATCCTGCTGGTGATTGGCTATGTCACATTGTCCTTGCCCTATATGTTTCGGGCCGTCGACAATGGCATGGCCGCCATCGACATCACCACCCTGACGGAAGCCGCCGAAAGCCTTGGCGCATCGCGGCTGCGCACCATTGCCGAGGTGATTTTCCCCAATGTCCGCTCGGCCATCGTCTCAGGCGCCTTTCTGACCTTTTCGATCTCGCTGGGCGAATTCGTCTTCGCCAGCCTGCTCAATCGCCCGGCCTTCGGCCCCTATATGGTCAAGATGGGCCAAGACCGCGCCTATGAACCGGCAGCGCTCGCCGTTCTGTCCTTCGCGCTGACCTGGGGCTGCATGGTCCTCATGCAATTATTCGCCAATAAAAAACCCGGACAGCGCTGGTTGCCACGCCGTATGACACGCCAGGCCCCGATGTCCTCTTCCATGCCCCCAAGGAGTGCAACCCGATGAGTTTCCTCAGGATCGCAGCGGTCAGCAAGAGTTTCGCTGCCAATACCGTCGTCAAGGAATTCGATCTCCCGGTGAATAAAGGCGAGTTCATCTCCTTCCTGGGACCGTCCGGCTGCGGCAAGACAACCGTTCTGCGCATGGTGGCCGGGTTTGAAACGCCCTCCTCCGGCTCGATTGTCATCGACGGACAGGATGTAACGAAACTGCCGCCCAATCGCCGCCGGATCGGCATGGTCTTCCAGGCCTATGCGCTGTTTCCCAATATGAATGTGTTCGACAACGTCGCCTTCGGCCTGAAGATCGCCAAAAAGCCCAAAGCGGAAATCCATAGCCGGGTGATGGAAATGCTGAAGCTGATCCATCTCGATCATCTGGCCGAGCGCTATCCCTACCAGATGTCCGGCGGCCAGCAGCAGCGCGTCGCGCTGGCCCGGGCGCTGGCGCCAAAGCCGCAGGTTTTGCTACTGGACGAGCCGCTATCGGCGCTGGATGCCAAGATCCGCGTCTCGCTACGCGAAGAAATCCGCCAGATCCAGCGCCAGCTCGGTATCACCACCGTGTTCGTGACCCATGACCAGGAAGAGGCTCTGTCGATTTCCGACCGGATCGTGGTGATGAACGGCGGACGCGCCGACCAGATCGGTACACCCTCCGAGATCTACAATCATCCCCAGACCCGATTCGTCGCCTCCTTCGTCGGCACGCTCAACCTGATCGAAGCGAAAGTGACGGACACATCGAGCAATACGATCCTGATCGGCGACCAGCAGATCAGCCTGAAAAAGCCGCTGGGCAAGGCCAATGGCGAAACCGTCACCGTGGCGCTGCGCCCGGAAGCCGGATCGCCTGCCGAAGGCGCCAAGGGGGATGTTCGGATCAGCGGCAAAGTTACCTCAAGCCATTTTCTCGGCTCGGTGATCCGCACCCGGCTGGATGTCGGCGGCGCCACGCTGTCCTTCGACATGTTCAACGATCCGGGCGTTACGCCGGCAGTGATTGGCGAAACTGTCACCCTGAAATTTGCAGGTGACGATCTGATGGTGGTGGCGGATTGATGATCTTTCCGCACCATACCCAGAATTGACAGAGCGCAAAAATCCACTCGTGAATTGAATTTAAACATGCTAATTCATGTGTTTACGCATTATCAATAGAAATCAAATATAAAGCCTCATCACGTAGGAGGCATCTTAAATGGGACTGTTGTCGTTTGGCTTCGGTGCGGACAATAAAGGCGTTTTGGAAGCCGTCAATCGGTCCCAGGCCATTATTGAATTTGACCTCAATGGCAATATCCTTGATGCGAATGAAAATTTCTGCAAAGCGATCGGCTATAAAAGATCGGAGATCGTCGGAAAGCACCACCGGATTTTTGTCGATCCCGAAGACGTGAAAAATCCAGCCTATGCAGAGTTCTGGGCGAAACTCGGCTCCGGTCAGTTCGATCAAGGGCAGTACAAACGATTGACCAAGACCGGGGAATCGATCTGGATCGAAGCCTGTTACAATCCGGTTTTTCGGGGCAAAAAGCCCTACAAGGTCGTGAAAATCGCAACCGACATAACGGCTGCGAAGACCAAAACCATGGACAGTGACGGCAAGATTGATGCGCTGATGCGCTCTCAAGCCGTCATTGAATTCACGCCAACCGGCCAGATTCTCACAGCCAACGAGAATTTCTGCAAAACATTGGGCTATAGCTTAAGCGAAATCGTCGGCAAGCATCATTCGATGTTCTGCGAACCCGCCTATGCTGCCTCGCCTGAATACAAGCAATTCTGGCGCAGCCTCGCTGCGGCCGAATATCAGAGCAACGAATTTCTGCGCATCGGCAACGGTGGAAAACACGTTCATATTCAAGCCACCTACAATCCAATTTTCGATGAAAAGGGGAAAGTCATTAAGGTTGTGAAATTCGCAACCGATGTGACTGGCCGCGTCAAAGCCATCGACGCCATCGCTGCCGGTCTGGAACGTCTTTCAAACTGCAATATCCGCATGACAATCGACGAACCGTTCATTCCGACCTTCGACCACCTGCGCAAACACTTCAACATGTCGATCAGCAAGTTTCAGGAGACACTTGTACAGGTGCTGACGGAAACGGCATCCGTGGCCGCCAACAGCCGGGAAGTCCAGGAAAGCTCCACGAGTCTCGCCCAACGCTCTGAACAACAGGCCGCCGCACTTGAGCAAACCTCAGCCGCATTGGAGGACATTACCACCGTCGTTAATCAATCCAGTGCGAGCACCAAGAACACCAGAGATCTGGTGCGTGATGCGCGCCAGGCAGCGACCGAATCCGTGAAAGTCGTCAACTCGACGGTGGACGCGATGAGCCGCATCGAGGGTGCTTCGCAGGAAATCAGCAACATCATCAGCGTCATCGATGAAATCGCCTTCCAGACCAATCTCCTGGCCTTGAACGCGGGCGTGGAGGCCGCCCGTGCTGGCGAAAGCGGCAAGGGCTTTGCTGTCGTGGCACAAGAAGTGCGCGAACTGGCCCAGCGTTCCGCCAAGGCCGCCAAGGAAATCTCGGAGCTGATCGGCAAATCCAGCAATGAAGTAAAAGACGGTGTACGTTTGGTCGGGGAAACAGGCAGTGCTCTGAACCGGATCGAATCCTTCGTTCAGTCCATCGATGACAATATCGAGGCCATTGCCACAGCCGCAATAAAGCAATCCACCAGCCTTGGCGAAATCAGTTCCGCAGTGAATGCGCTGGATCAGATGACGCAAAAGAACGCCGGCATGGTCAATACGATCAACACCATCAGCGACGCGCTTTCCAGCGGCGCTGCCAAGCTGACAGAACTGGCCAGCCGGTTCCAGCTGAACAGACGATCAACGATCCGTGGGCCGGGAAGCAACGCTGCAATGCGCGTCGACAGCAGGCGGGACAGCAACCGCAACGCGGCCTGACTGAGAGCCTTTTGAGGCAGCACCACCTTTCAGCAACACATTGGCGAAAACATCGGCAGTGTGTTTCGTTTTCGGCATTTTTATTTTGCGGTCCGTGAGGCGATAGGCCAATTTTCGCGCATCTTCCAAGCTGCGGCTGAACGAAAGAGTGCCTATGTCTGCCAAGCCAGCCTTGACCACCCCTGCCCTGGCCATCATCGACACGATCAGCGATCCGGGAAAAAGCGACCGCAGCAACGAGGACAGACTGGGCTATAATGAGCAAGCCGCTTTCGTGCTCGACGGCGCAACCGGGCTGGGCGATGTCCAGTTCATGGACGGTTACGGTTCCGACGCTGCCTGGATCGCCCAGTTTGCGGCAAAGCGGCTGACCACGGAACTAACCTGCGACACCAATGTCACCGAGGTGATCCGCGCCATCGCTTTCGACGCCCATGAGCTTTTTACCGCAGCCGCAGGTGACCAGCCCCGCTATGCTTGGCCGCTGGCGGCTCTTGCCGCCTTGCGGGTAACGCCTGATGGCGCAGAATTCATTGGCCTTGGCGATAGCGTGCTCTACCTTCTGCATGACGATGGCCGGGTGGAAACCCATATGGCCCTGCCGGATGCATTTGAGCGTGAACAGCAAGCCGCCCGCGCCCATGTGGAGCGGGCGGGCGGCATCGGTGCAAGCGGCATGGCCCACACAAGCGACATCGAAACATTGGAAAATTTACGCAGCAAACGCGAACAGCAAAACACGCCCGGTGGCAGTGTCTGGTCTCTGGGTCTCATACCCGATACCGCCGATCATCTGGTTCGTACAGCCCTGACCATCGAGACCGGCGCCACCGCCCTGATCTGCTCGGATGGGCTGGCCGATCTCGTCAGCCTCTACCAGGCCTATGATCCTGCCGGTCTGGTCAAACGCGCCGCAACCGCCGGATTGAAGGCCCTGGTCACCGAATTGCGGCATCTGGAACGCGAGGTCGATCCAGACGGGCTACAATTTCCACGTTTCAAGCAAAGCGACGACACGACGGCGATCCTCTGCCGGATCGATCGTTAAGCTTAGTCTAATATCTCTCTCAGAGCCCCAAGCAGCCGGTCGCATTCGGCATCCGTGCCGATGCTGATGCGTAGAAAATCACCGATCCGTGGCTTTTGAAAATTGCGCACCAGCACGGATTTTTGCCGCAGCGCCAATGTGAGATCCGCACCACTCCGCTCCGAATGTCGCGCAAACACAAAATTGGCAGAGGATGGCAGGACCTCGAAGCCCAAACCCTGAAGGCCAAGGGAAAGACGCTCCCGGCTGGCGACGACCAGATCGCGGTGACGCTCGAACCATTCCCGGTCTTCCCAGGAGGCAACGGCCCCAGCAAGCGCCAGCCGGTCGAGCGGATAGGAATTGAAACTATCCTTGACCCGCTCCAAGGCCTCGATCAGCGCCCGTTGTCCGACAGCAAAACCAACCCGCAATCCGGCAAGGCCCCGCGATTTCGAAAAGGTCTGAACCACCAGCAGGTTCGGATAGGTTTTGACCAGCGGAATGGCGCTGTCCGCACCGAAATCCACATAAGCCTCATCAATCACTACGACCTGGTCGGGATGGTCGCGCACGAGAGTTTCAATCTCCGAAAGCGATAGGACAATACCCGTCGGCGCATTGGGATTGGGCAGGATGATCGCACCACACGGCTGCCGGTAATCCTCAATCCGCACTCGCATGGCATCGTCCAAGGCAACCTCCCGGAAATCGATACCATAGAGCCGACAATAGGTTGGGTAGAAACTATAGCTGACATCCGGAAACAGCAGCGGCTTATCGTGATTCAACAGGGCCTGAAACGTGTGCGCCAAGACCTCATCGGAACCATTACCGACAAACACCTCGCCCGGGTCGAGATTGTGGCTCTTGGCAATCGCGTGGCGCAGCGGCAGACCGGTCGGGTCGGGATAAAGCCGAAGCGTGTCATCCACCGCGTCTCGCATCGCGGCAATCGCATGCGGCGAAGGACCGTAAGGGCTTTCATTGGTGTTCAGCTTGACCAGATCGCTGATGGCGGGTTGTTCGCCCGCCACATAAGGCGTCAGGGATTGAACGATCGGGCTCCAGAATCTGCTCATGGAAATTCTCCACGGATGGGAGGAAGAATAGAGTGCGGCGGCAATCAATTTTCATTTTTGATATCTCAGGCGGAGATTGATGCCAAGGCACCGGAGATGCTCATGCATCATACCGCTTTCGGCATTGCCGCCGGTTCGAATGCCGCAAGAAAAACACTATTCACCAGGTTCAATGGCGACTGCGCTCACAGCCCAAAAGCTTAAGCCAAAATGATCCCCTCTCGCGGGGTTTGACTTTTTTTGATAGTATGTCTTATATAATCTTCATACAAAACAAGTAATATAAACCCATTAAAAAATGGGGGTAGCCATGACTAAAGACATGACATCGCCAAACCTTGATAAAACACTATCATTTCTATCTCAAATAAAGCAAACAGACACAGTCAAAAATCTTGTAGATTTAACAAAACATGCGACAAGCCGATACGGTGTTAAAAATATCGTTCTAGGATTTCCACCAGAAATCGGAATGCTACCCAGCCAGCAAATGCAGGGTATTTTACTTGCAGACTGGCCTGACGAATGGTCGCATCTTTATTTTCGCGACAACCTGGCATTTCAAGACCCTGCCATCCGACACATCGTCAGTTCGGAACCCTCCTTTGTCTGGTCGGATTTTTCCAAAACATTACCCATAAGCCGTGACGAAAAATGGCTGATGGATCAGGCCAAGGAGTTTTTTGTCAGCAATGGCTTCACCCTGCCCATCCTATCCTTGGATGGACGCCGCGCTGGCGTCACATTCGCCGGCAGCGACATCGATGATTCACCCCAGGCAAGAACCGGCATGGCGCTGATCGCAAGCCTCGTCTTCGCACGCGCGCTAGAACTATATGGCGCAAACCAGAAACAGACCACTCGACTGACCCCGAGGGAACGGGAAGTCATCGGCTGGATTGCCAATGGCAAGACGGATTGGGAAATCAGCGTGATTTTCGGAGTCTCCGAAAAGGCCGTGACCAAGCATGTTGGCAATATCATGATGAAACTCGGCGCCGTCAGCAGATCACACGCCATTGCAGAAGCCTTCCGGCAAAAATTGATATGCTGAAATCTGTCAAGGTGGCTTTTCCTCTACTACGTGGATTTCAAATTTTTTGTAATATTTAAAATTTTCAATACTTACGCCAAAATCAACCGTTCAAATGATTAAAACGCTGATTAAAAAATTCCACCTAAGTTTTTCAACACATAAAATACCGATAATTGATTAGCAAGCTCAAAAAATAAACACAATTTACAATATTACGTCTTAAAATAAGACGGACAGCCGACAATATTCTCTCATTTTTTGACCATCGATCATATTGTAAAACACAGATCGAAACATGAGATAATTTCCGCTGTAATGTATTGAGATAGCCAATGACATTGCTCAAAAAAACACCAGACGTGCACGATTATAACATTCTGGCGGGTGAACGTTTGAAAAGCGCCCGCAAGAATAAAGGGATGAGCCAAGCCGACGTTGCAAGAAAACTGGGCGTGACATTCCAACAGCTGCATAAATATGAAAAAGGCATCAACGGCATGAGCGCCAGCAGACTTGCCGCTGCAGCCACTCTCTTGGGAATGGACCCCGATTTTTTCTATACAGCCGATAGTGCCGTGGCACCGTCCAAGGATACCTCAAGCGAGCTGACAGATCTGGTGAAAGCGACATCGCGTTCAGACGCGCTTGAACTCAACACATGTTTCGCCAGCATTAAAAACTCCAATACACGCAAAATCATTATTTCCATTATCGAGCAGATTGCATCTGCCCGTTAGAGCTAGTCCGGCACGGCGGCAAAGTCCGCGCACCTCCAAGCTCCTTAAGCCGGTAAAATACCAGGCCTAACCTCTCCATAATCCCCATCACCTGCGATCACAGGCCTGAATTTTGATGGCAGCGCCGAGGCCTGAGCACCGTCCATTTTCTGGTCCATCGCTTGGGCAAAGCAGCCCCCTTCCCACGAAATTGCAGTATCAAAAATTTCAACCAAATATATCGATCAAAATTTGAACAGTATTTTCCTGAATATGGAAATTAATTGATCAAATAACGAATTAGTTCATATCAGTTTTACAATATAACTAATTCTAGTCTTTTGTAATCGAGGTATTTCAGATGAAGTCGATTGGTTCTGTCTTGGATGAGCATCGAGGCATCGGTCCGGGATTTGATTTTCTGCGAATTTTCCTGGCAGTCATGGTTTTACTCGACCATTCGTTCCTGATTGCCGAAGGTGAAAAACATCAGTTTTCGCAGCCCGGAATCACGGTCTTGCAGGCTGCTATCCTGCCAATGTTTTTTGCGCTGAGCGGCTTTCTGATTACCGGCAGCGCCATCCGCCTTCGCCTGAAGGACTTCCTGCTCAATCGCGGCATCAGGATCGTGCCCGCTCTTGCGGTCGACATTGTGTTTGCTGCCCTGATCCTCGGTCCACTGTTTACCACGGTCAGCCTGTCGGCCTATTTTCAGTCCTATGAATTCTGGGCCTATTTCGCCAATATATTTGGCGTTATCCATTATGTCCTACCGGGCGTCTTCGAGCACAATCCGTTTCCATCGACCGTGAACGGATCTTTGTGGACCGTTCCCTATGAGATCGGTTGCTATGCCATCATGTCTGCGCTGATCATTTTTGGCTTTCTAAAGCGCCCTATGATGGCACTGGTGGCGACGGCATGTGTCGCCGTGATCATCATCGCCCTGAAGGTCGAAAACATCAGCCCCTCGAGCCTGGGCGGTCTTTTTGCACCCGAAAGCTCCGGCTACACCCTGCTTAACCACTTTATCGGCCTGCGCGGCCTGATGCTCTATGTCAATTTCATGCTGGGATCTGTGTTCTTCCTGTTCCGCCGCTTCATTCCGAAACACTGGGTGCTGGCGGCAATCTCCTGCATCGTGCCGATTGCCATCTCTTTCGCTCTTCCTGACGTCAGCGGCAGTACGCTCTGCACCATTTTTGCGCCAATGCTGGTCTATCTCACCGTCTATGTCGGAATGGTGCGCATTCCACCCATCCCGATCTACCATCGGGGAGATTATTCCTACGGGATCTATCTCTATGGATATCCCTTTCAGCAGGCCCTGGTGAACCTGTTTCCGAAGCTGACATCCCCATGGCTGCACTTTGCCATATCCCTTCCCATCGCAACCGTAATTGCCATGGGGTCGTGGCATTTCATTGAAAAACCGATCCTGCGGCTAAGGAAGAAATTCAGCTTTACGGCCCAGAAGGGTGAGGAGAAGGAAGTTTTGCCACAGGCTGCTGCCGTTACACGATCAGCGTGACATAAAAGCATTTCTGCGATCCACCCCATCGCAGAAATGCACCCTCAAACAGGCTTATGCGCATCAGCCTCGATACGATACACCTTGCAAATCGTCACTTCTGAAGAGCGATAGGTCCGAAAACCCATTGCCTCATAGTAAGCCAAGCCTGCTTCGTTATCGGCACCAATCGCGGCTTCAATATTATCCAACGGAAAACTCTTTGCGGCCTGCAATGTTGCGCGGAACAGGGCCGAACCAATGCCTCTTCTGGCCGCAAGCGGACTGATATGCGTGCCGATGATGCCCCACCCCTCTGGCGTGCCATAGGGATTATCCACAGTCGCAAATCGTAGTGACTGAAAGCCGAAAATACGGCCCTCATCATCCTGCGCGACTGAGCACTCGATACGGTCCTTGTGCTCAATATAGTTCGCCAGCACCAATTGCGGATCACCAGCACTTTTGCGCAAGCCTGCTGCAAAAATCTCGTTCAGGGCATCGCTCATCCCTTGTGCATCAAGAGAGGTCGAAGGTCTGATTAACATTGTCAACTGTTCTCCAAATATCACAGGGACACAACAATACTGCTTCTACCTTTGGAGCCAAGCTGCAACCACACGGCAAGATCAAATCAAGCTTGGGTTTCAACCAGATTTGGGTCCTGCTCATCCAGCGTGGTCAAAAGCTCCGAGAGCAATGTACGGCTTTGCACCAGCTTATCGACACGCTGGTCAACAAGCGCAACATGCTGGCGCAGGATTGACCGAAGCTCGTCGCAAGGCTCAAACTCAGCGCGGGCATCAAGGGCGCATGGCAAAAACTGCAAAATCACAGGAAGCGTCATGCCGGCAGCCCCAAGCAGCTTGATGCGCTCGATAACATTTTTCTCCGCTTGCCCATAGTCGCGATATCCGCTGGCCGTTCGTGTGGGTGTCAACAACCCTTCCGCCTCGTAATAACGCAGCATGCGTATGCTCGTGCCCGTCTGCCGGGCAAATTCGCCAATTTTCATAAATCCTCTTGACCCTGACAGTGCTGTCACAGTGTAGAGCCAATGCTCACTAATGTGAACCCACACAGGAGCATCACCATGTCCACTTGTTTTCCTTCCAAGATTACGCTCAATGGCCACGCCGTATCGGCGGACGATCTCGCTCCACTCGCCTTCTCAGGCTTTGCGCATTTCACCGCCATGCAAGTGCGGCAAGGGCGCGTGCAAGGACTTGAGCTGCATCTGGAACGCCTGCGTCTGGCATCTCTTGCTATGTTCGGAATGGCAATGCCCGATGAGCAGGTCCGCGCACATTTGCACGCAGTTCTCGATGGAGCGCCAAATGATCTGTCACTCACCGCAACGATATTCTCCCGCAGCGGTGAATTCACAGCTCCTGCTGCACCAGACAATCTCGCCATTCTGGTGCGCACAGCCCTCCCCTCGAATGGCCCAGCAGGACCTTTGCGACTGGATGTCGTTCTTCATGAACGCCCTCTCGCCTCGATTAAGCATGTCGGCGAATCTGCCAAAACATATTACCTGCGCAAAGCCGTTGAACGTGGCTTCGACGATGCCGCTTTTCTGGATACCAAGGGTCGGCTGAGTGAGGCAACAATCTGGAATCTGGTGTTTTGGGATGGTGAAGCCATTGTCTGGCCCCGCGCCGATATGTTGCATGGCGTAACAATGGGCATCATTCGCCGTCAGTTGGAAAAACTGGGCATTCCTCAGCGGCAACAGGAGGTCAGGCTGGAAGACCTTAAAAACATGACAAGCGCCGCCCTGATGAATTCATGGACACCCGGCATTGCGATCAGCAGCATAGAGACTACGAATTTCACACAGACCAGCACGTTAACGGAGCTGCTCCACCGCGCCTACCAAGCCGAGCCTGCAATTGCAATAGGATGAAGAAGACGCAAAGCGGGAGAAAATATCATAGGCTGCAATAAGCAGCCTATGTGGCTCCCATCGACCTACGCCATTGTGCGAGCTTTACATCCAAAATCAGCACCTTAGATGATAACGGATGGAGAGGCACTTTCGCTCGCTCGCTTCATCGCAGCCAATATCCGACGCCGGATAAGGCCGCTCACGGGGCGGATCACATACCAATAGGGCGCAAATTTCAGCCAGCAGACGCGATCCGGGCAGAACACACGGGTTTCAGTGATCAGCAGTGTCATGCCATCCGCTTGGCCGGCAGCCGAAAAACCCAAAACAAGCTTTGCCACGCTTGGCGTATCAAAACGGAGAAACGCGCTTCCATCTCTGATAGGAACAAGACCAAAATCAGGCCGCCAGAACCGGCCAACCAGACCATAGGCCAGTTCGGCACCATCGCGCCGTTCAAGCAGCGTAAAATTGTGCATACCGAAGGGTGGCGGCAGTTGCGACTGCTTCCCTCTCAGAAAACTGGCAAAGCGCGTGGGCCACTCCCGAAGACCAATCATCTTTCGAAAAACCGGGTCGGCCTCCGGTGAATAGTTGGCCGCCGCGCTGATGACGGTGCCCGTCGAAGCCGCAATCACGCAGGAGTGCACTTCCCGGAAGCTATAGTTTGGAAGATACGTTGCAATCAGCGTCATCGTGACCTCCAAGGCAAAAGGTTGCTATGCCACATCATATCGCTTTGATGCAGCACAACAACCGATACGCCTTGAGGCGTTACGCCGCAGCATCCTCTTCCACCGCTGCCTTCGGCACGTAATTCAGCACTGGCCCCAGCCAGCGCTCAATCTCGCGCACTTCCATCCCCTTACGGGCGGCGTAATCTTCCACCTGATCGCGCTCTACCTTGGCAACGCCGAAATAATAGCTATCGGGGTGGCCGATATAGATGCCGGAGACGGATGAGCCGGGCCACATGGCGTAGCTTTCGGTCAGCGTCACGCCCGTGGTGGCGGTCGCATCCAGCAGGTTGAACAGCGTGACCTTTTCGGTGTGGTCTGGCTGGGCAGGATAGCCGGGGGCTGGGCGGATACCGGCGTAGGATTCGGAGATCAGCTCTTCCGGTGTATAGGTTTCGTCTGCGCCGTAGCCCCAGAACTCCTTGCGCACGCGCTCGTGCATGCGCTCGGCGAAGGCTTCGGCGAAGCGGTCGGCCAATGCCTTGACCATGATGGAGGAGTAATCATCATTGGCGCGCTCGAACCGCTCAGAGATCGCCACTTCTTCGATACCTGCCGTCACCACGAACCCGCCGACGTAATCTTCCACGCCACTATCAACCGGGGCGACGAAATCGCTCAGGGCGACATTCGGGCGGCCATCGCGCTTGGAAAGCTGCTGGCGGAGCGTGAAGAAGGTGGCCAGTTCCTGGCTACGCTCTTCATCGGCAAACAGCCGGATGTCATCGCCAACGGTGTTGGCGGGCCAGAAGCCGATCACCGCACGGGGGCGGAACCATGTCTCGTCGATGATTTTTGCCAGCATGGCTTGCGCATCGGCATAGAGCGCGCGGGCGGCTTCGCCCTGCTTTTCATCTTCCAGAATAGCAGGATAGCGGCCTTTCAGCTCCCATGTCTGGAAGAAAGGTGTCCAGTCGATGTATTTCGCCAACTCTTTGAGGTCGTAATTCTCAAAAACCTTGATGCCGGTGAAACTTGGTTTCTTCGGCTTGTAGCTCGCCCAATCCACCTTGGCGGCGTTGGCGCGGGCGCGGGAAATGGGAAGGCGTTGTTTTTCCAGCTCGGCGCGGGCGTGGGCATCGGCCACCTTGGCATATTCCGTGCGCAAGGTTTCAATGGTGGTGTCGCGGGTATCGGGCGACAGCAAGGACGAGACAACGCCCACGGCGCGGCTGGCATCCAGCACGTAAACCGCTTGGCCCTTCTGATATTGCGGATGGATTTTCACCGCCGTATGCACCCGGCTGGTGGTGGCTCCACCAATCAGCAGCGGCACGTTAAAGCCTTGGCGCTGCATCTCGGCTGCCACATGCACCATTTCATCCAGCGATGGGGTGATCAGGCCGGAAAGGCCGATGATATCGACATTTTCCTTGATCGCCACTTCCAGAATCTTCGCCGCAGGCACCATCACGCCAAGGTCGATGATCTCGTAATTGTTGCAGGCCAAAACCACGCCGACAATGTTTTTGCCAATGTCGTGCACGTCGCCCTTCACGGTGGCCATCAGGATTTTGCCAGCCGCCTCGCGCTCGCCTGTGCCGCCATTGGCGCGCTTTTCTTCTTCCATGTAGGGCAGCAGCACGGCCACGGCCTGCTTCATCACGCGGGCGGATTTGACCACCTGCGGCAGGAACATTTTGCCCGCGCCAAACAGATCGCCCACCACATTCATGCCCGCCATCAGCGGGCCTTCAATGACGTGCAGAGGCCGCGCCGCATTCTGCCGCGCTTCCTCAGTATCAGCATCGATAAACTCGGTAATGCCGTTGACCAAAGCATGCTCCAGCCGCTTCTCCACGGGGAGTTCGCGCCAGGACATATCCTGCACGCGGGCTTTCGCCTCGCCAGTGCCGCGATAGCGCTCGGCGATTTCCAGCAGCCGTTCCGTGCCGTCTTCACGGCGGTTCAGCACCACGTCCTCGCAGGCCTCGCGCAGTTCGGCATCAATGCTTTCATACACCGCCAACTGGCCAGCGTTGACAATACCCATATCCATACCCGCCTGAATGGCGTGGTAGAGAAACACGGCATGCATCGCCTCGCGCACCGGCTCATTGCCGCGGAACGAGAAGGACAGGTTGGAAACGCCGCCGGAAATATGCACCAGCGGCATGCGCTGGCGAATGGTGCGGGTGGCCTCAATAAAATCAACACCGTAATTGTTGTGTTCTTCAATGCCGGTAGCAACGGCAAACACGTTGGGATCGAAGATGATGTCTTCCGGTGAGAAGCCCGCGTCTTCGGTGAGAATTTTGTAGGCCCTCTCACAGATCGCAACCTTGCGCTCGTAAGTATCGGCCTGCCCTGTCTCGTCAAAAGCCATGACAACAACGGCGGCACCGTAATTGCGGATCAGCTTGGCTTGGGCGACAAAATTCTCCTCGCCTTCCTTCAGCGAGATGGAATTGACGATCGGCTTGCCCTGTACGCATTTGAGGCCGGATTCGATGATCTGGAACTTGGATGAATCGATCATCACAGGCACGCGGGCAATGTCGGGTTCTGCGGCAATCAGGTTGAGGAACTCAACCATGGCCTTTTCAGAATCGATCAGACCTTCATCCATGTTGATGTCGATGATCTGCGCGCCGTTTTCGACCTGATCACGCGCCACCACGAGGGCGGCGTTGTAATCACCAGCGGTGATCAGCTTGCGGAATTTGGCCGAACCGGTGACGTTGGTGCGCTCGCCGACATTGACGAAGGGAATATCCTTGGTCAGCACGAAAGGCTCGAGGCCAGAGAGTGACATGAAAGGACGATGCTCGACCGGCTGGCGTGGCGTCTTTCCCTTTACCGCTTCGGCAATGGCCTGGATATGCGCAGGTGTGGACCCGCAGCAGCCGCCAACCACATTGACGATGCCTTCTTCGGCAAAGCCTTCCACAAGCTTGGCCATATACTCAGGGCTTTGGTCATACTGGCCAAATTCATTCGGCAAACCGGCATTGGGGTAAGCAGAAACGAAGGTATCGGCAAGGCCCGACAGTTCCTGCAAATGCGGACGCATGGCATCGGCACCCAGCGCGCAGTTCAGGCCAATGGTAAATGGCTTGGCATGGCGCACCGAGTTCCAGAACGCCGAAGGCGTCTGGCCAGATAGGGTGCGGCCTGAAAGGTCGGTGATCGTGCCAGAAATCATCACCGGCAGACGAATGCCCTTGGCAAGGAAGCGCTCCTCACAGGCAAAAATCGCCGCCTTGGCGTTCAGCGTATCGAAAATCGTCTCGATCAGGATGAGATCGGCACCGCCATCAATCAGGCCATCGATCTGCTCGCCATAGGCAAGGCGCAGATCATCAAACGACACAGCGCGGTAGCCGGGATTGTTGACGTCGGGCGAGATGGACGCCGTGCGGTTGGTCGGGCCAATCGCACCGGCCACAAAACGGCGCTTGCCATCTTCGCGCTCGGCACGAAGAAGCGCGCGGCGCACGACCTGCGCCCCATGCTTGTTGAGATCGTAGACCGCGCCTTCCATTTCGTAATCCGCCTGGGCGATGCGGGTCGAGGAAAAGGTATTGGTCTCAACAATATCCGCCCCCGCCATCGCGTAGCGAAAATGGATGTCTTCAATGGCTTCCGGCTGGGTCAGGATAAGAAGGTCATTATTGCCCTTCTGGTGGCAGGCGCAACCAATGAAACGCTCGCCGCGAAAATCATCTTCATCCAGGCCAAGGCCCTGAATTTCCGTGCCCATAGCACCGTCGAGGATCAGAATACGCTCACGCGCCGCCTGTTGCAGAGCTTTGAGGATCTCTGCGCCGTCGCGGTTCGCCCCTTCACGTCCAAACAATTGATCGAGCATGAGCGACTTCCTTCCGTTCCCAGGGTTACGTACCCAATCACATAAAGATATGTTTATGTCAATATACGACCACATCATTAGATCGCGCCGTTCAGCCGGCACCGTGCCTTCCAAACGCATCGCGGCACAGTCTATCATAAAGGGTGAACGGAGCGGTAACACTCTATGGCTGCTGGATAATTTTCTCCTTAAATCGATTTCGATTTCGTCGATTATGCAGTATAGACACGGGCGATTTTGTACCGCGTGGAGGATGATATGTCGAACGTCAATCAAGGAAAATCGCTGGCTGACCAATGGAGCGGACGGCCTTACCATCGCAAATGGCTGCTGGATCAGGCCAATGGCCTGTTTGATTTCTTCCAGACGGCAGCGATCAACCCCAAGGGCGGCTTCTACGATCTTGCCCGCGACGGCACACCATTGACGACAGACAATCCGGTGCGCGGCATCCACGCCAGCGCCCGCATGGTTCATTGCTATGCCATCGGCGATCTGCTGGGCCGTCCCGGCGCTGCCGATGTGGTGGACCACGGCATGCGTTATCTATGGCGCAAGCACCGCGACGAGAAGAACGGCGGCTATGTCTGGCAATTGAACGACGATGGCGTCGCCGATGGCTCCAAGCAGGGCTATGGCCATGCTTTCGTGCTGCTGGCCGCCTCTTCGGCCAAAACCGTCGGCCATCCGCTGGCCGACCGGCTGCTGGAAGACATTACCGAGGTGCTGGAGACCAAATTCTGGGAGGAGCGCCACGGCGCCATTGCCGAGGAATTCTCCCAGGATTGGCAGCCGGTCGCCGGCTATCGCGGCCAAAATTCCAACATGCATCTCACCGAAGCGCTGATGGCGGCATTCGAGGCCACCGGCGAGCAGCATTATCTCGACAAGGCCACCCGGATCGCCGATCTGATCATCAACCGCCGCGCCCGCGAAGAAGCCTTCCGCGTTGCCGAACATTTCGATGAGGAATGGGTGGTGGACCGCAATTACTATCACCCCAATGAAATGTTCCGCCCCGCCGGCACCACACCCGGCCATTGGCTGGAATGGGCGCGTCTGGTCTTGCAGCTCTGG
The DNA here is from genome assembly GCF_000016285.1 of Allorhizobium ampelinum S4. NCBI lineage: Bacteria > Pseudomonadati > Pseudomonadota > Alphaproteobacteria > Hyphomicrobiales > Rhizobiaceae > Gillisella > Gillisella ampelina. Next base: position 2,483,068 of record NC_011989.1, read on the forward strand.
GTGCTGACAGGCAAACAGCATGACTGGATGCCAGAAGCGGCAAGCGGCCTGTTCTATCAATCGATGCTGCTGGGCTGGGACCGCAAGAAAGGCGGCTTTTACTACACGCTGGATTGGGACAATGTCCCCGCCAAAACCTTCAAACTGTGGTGGCCGCTTTGCGAGGCCGCAGGCGCTGCCCATTACCTCAACCAGCACCAGGGCCGCGACCTGAACGAGGAAAACTACCGCAAGATCTGGAGTTTCATCGCCAACCACACGATCGACAAGCAATTCGGCGGCTGGCATGAAGAAATGACGGAAGACCTTGTGCCGTCAAACAGCCTGTTCCCCGGCAAGGGGGATATCTATCACGCCCTTCAAGCCTGCCTCATCCCGCTGTTTCCAGCCGAAGGCAGCCTGACCAAGGTCATCCAGGAATATCCGCTGGACGTGTAATCCAAGAGCGACAAGCACCTGTTGCAAGCCCGCCTTCAATCCGAAGGCGGGCTATCTAGGCCATTTTCGCATTTCCGGGCGGAAAACCGCTTCACACTTTTCCTGGAAATGCTCCAGGTCTTTGCCTCACGCATTTCCGGACGGAAAACCGCTTCACACTTTTCCTGGAAATGCTCTATTTCAGCGATTTGTCGATTTCAAAACTGGCCGCGAATTTCGTGCCTTTTTGCAGCGTGCCAGTGCAGGCCACCAAGAAACGATCATTATTGATCTGGCTGGTATTGCAGGCGCCATTGGCAGCGATCCGCTGCAACCCGCTCTTGGTGCTTCCATCATTGAGAATGACTTCGTCCAGCTTGAGCGTCTCAATCTGGCCCTTGTCGCGCGGCTTTTCCTTGGAGGGGATACCGGTAAAGGTAATGATATGCGTAGTGCCCATGAAGAAATAAAGGCCGGAGCGGCCATCGCTATGCAGGCTGCGGCCAATTTCAGAAGAACAGGCCTTGGTCAGATCCTGATCGCCAATGGAAACCCGCAGGCATCGCCCCTTGACCGACGCAAACTGCGGCTGGGCCGTTTCCTTGGCACCTGCGGCATGGACAACTGTCGCAGAACCAATAGCAGCCACGGACAGCGCCAAAAACAACCGAGCCATCTTCATTGCCAACCCTTACGCTCGCCTCAACTTCGGACCATGCATCTTGGTAGAAGACGAAACTGCCGCGAGCCTTGCGTGGTCATCGCGGCAGAATAAGAGCGGCCATTGAAAATGGGGCTGCTGGCACAGATTACGTCAAACGTTACAGGCAGTCAGCTGGCGCCTGCACATGGGAAAGACTGTCGATCACATGGGCTGCGGGAACGCCGGCTTTGCGGCAACGCAAGGCCAGATTACGCTGACGGGCCGCATCGTCCAGCAAGACGGCAAAAGCGCTGAGAGATACTCCGTCTGCCCGCAAGAGCTGACGGATCATTGGGTCCTTGAGAACTTCGGACATGGTCAGGTCAGTCATATCGTAGGTCACTGGTCTTTTCTCCCTTTGTCCGTGCTGTGCGTGCCGCGCAATCTTTGCCTTAGGCTTCTTTGAAGTCAGCAAACAATTAGGAACGCCGCAAACCGGATTTTGCTCCATGAGTTCCAAAAGTTTTTTATTCTCTGCTTATGGCGGAAAGCATAAAGCCAAGGTGTTACGATCTGATGTCGTGCAGATGGCGCAAAAGTGGCAAGACTGGCAAGTTTTGGAGGCGTGCGACACGAAATGGCACAACATAGGCGTGCACCCCTCAAAACGGCACAGAAAAAACATCCGGAGTGTGTCAGGTTCAGATTGAGCCAGACACACTCTTAGCTTCTTTCGTTTGTCTTTTCGGGAAAACCGGGTTCCACTTTTTCTAAGGCAAACTCTCTCAGCACCAGGGCTGGCGATGGCCGGTCCAGGGCCTGACCAATCCCTCATCGACCATCATCGCACCGAGTGAACGACCATTGCGGCTCACCACGCGCAATTTCCGGCCATATTGGTCTTCATCCCGCATGCCAAAGGGAGAAAGATCGAAACTGCCGGCACTGAGCAGATCACGCAACCGGACCTTTGCAGCAAAGCCCCGGTCGCGCTCGGATTTGCATTTTGCCTGTTCAGTTTCCGGCGCATCGATATCGGCAACCCGGATCTTGGTCTTGTTGACCCAGAACGTGTCGCCATCGACAACGCAATTGTCGAGCCCGCTCGTGCCGCAATAGTAGAATTTACCGGACACCCGCTGCTTATCGACACCGCGCGGCTGTAGCGAGGCAACGACCTGTCCCGGTACCAGCGTGGTGGCGGGCGGCAAGGGACTGTCATCTCTTGAACGCGGCATCATCGATGCGGTCGGTATCATCGTCGTGGCAGGTGGCAGTGGCGTCGGATCAAGCCTGCGGGCCATCGGCGTTGGAACGCTTGCGGGCGGAACCGGGCCAGTCTCGCTGCGGCTACTGGTCTCGCGGGGTGCATGGCCCTGCAATTGCGCGATATATTTGCCACCGGTCCCGAACGTCTTGTCGATCAGTCCCGGCAATTCCTTGCGGTGGTCATAGGCCGAAACACCGGCCACCACCACGACAAGCGCACCAAACCATGGCCAAAGGCTGCCGCCCGACCCGGTCCGTTTTGCTCTCGTCCCACCGGATGACCGGCGTTTGTTTGCGCCCCCGCGCCTTGCCCCTCCCGCTGCTTTTCTAGCCGCCATGTTTTACTCCTTGTCGAATGGCGGCATTATCGTCGTTAAGAGTTTCTAAAAGGTTGGCGCCTTCAAGGGAAAAGCTCTTCCAAAATGAAACAGCATGCCCCTGCACCGGCCCAGGACGCAGACATGAAAAAGCCCGCAACGCTGCGGGCTTATCATTAAGAGGCAATCAAACTATCGGATGCCGATCAGGGCGTAACGGTCAGGGTGCCCTGCATACCGGCCTCGTAATGGCCCTTGATATTGCAAAACACCAGATAGCTGCCTGGCTTCAGCGTCACCTTAAGCTTGCCATCGGCGCCGGGCTTCAAATCCGACACTTCGCCAAGGCTCTTCAACTTCTTTTCGTCAACGCGGTGCTTGGCTGTATCGAGCGGGATCTTGGCATCCGGCGTTGCCAGCTTTACCACGATCATCTCATGGTCTTCCGACATGGCATCGTTATGAACGTGGAACACCGCCGGACCAGCGGCAACCGTTGCAGGCTCCATCTTCAGCCCCATGGCACCACCACCCTCACCCGTTTCGGTGACCTTGATCTGGGTTTCAGCCGCGAAAGCCACCGATGCCGTCAGGCTCGTTGCAATAAGGGCTGCGTAAAGACCGGTCTTGAACATCATGATGTAAACTCCTGATTGGGTTTCTTCTGACACCACCTATGATGATCATTGCTGACAGCGCTCTGAACGCGCCGTACCCTTCACCGCAATTGATGCAAACCCGCCTTCAATGAGCCAAGAACCCTCGCATCCATGGTTTGCGCCACGTTGAAACGCATGAACCGGCCCGCATTCTGCGACAGGCTGAAGACATTGCCGGGTGCCAGGATGACACCATCGTCAAGGCAATGGCGGGCCAGAGCGCCTGATTCGATCCCATCAGGCATTCGACACCACAGAAAAAGTCCCGCCTTCGGCTGGAGCCAGGGCGTGAAGCCAAGCGACGACAACTCCGCCGCCACGGAGCTGCGCGCTCCGGCCAGCCGGGTTTTCAGCCCTTCAAGATGTTTGCGATAGCCGCCATCCGTCAACACGGCCAACACCAGCTCGGCGGAAAGCCGCCCGCCGCCAAAACTCGTGGCAATCTTCAAGTCGGTCAGTCCCTCGATCCAGTCGCGCCGGGCGGCGATATACCCGCAGCGCACCGAGGCCGACAATGTTTTGGAAAAACTGCCGATCTGCACCACCCGGTTCAATCCATCGAAGGCAGACAGCCGCGCCGAAGCGACATCTTCAAAATCGGCAAAAATATCATCCTCAACGATGGTCAGGTCGGCCCGGTCGGCAAGGGTCAGCAAACGATGGGCATTCACCGCCGAGAGGCTTGCGCCGGTGGGATTATGCACGCCCGAATTGGTAATATAGAGCCGCGGCTTATGCGCCTCGACAATAGCTGCGAACGCCGCCAGGTCTGGCCCATCCGCCAGATAAGGCACGCCGACGATGGTGGCACGGTGCGCCCGCAGTAGAGCATGAAAATTGAAATAGCAGGGATCATCGACCAGAACGCAATCGCCCGGCTCCAGAAAAAACCGGCAGACCAGATCGATGGCATGGGTGCCCGATTCCGTCAGCATGATCGCATCCGCCGCAACCGTCAGCCCATGATCGGCCATCCGCCGCGATAGCAATTGCCGAAGCCCTGGCAGACCCAACGGAGAACCATAATCCGTCAGCACAGCACCATCGGTACGGCCAAGCATACGGACCGCTCGCCGAAGGGCTGCCTGCGGCAACCAATCGGGCGGCAGCCAGCCGCATCCCGGTTTCAGCAGATCGCCACCGGCCTCTAACGATTGACGAGAGACCCAGAACGGATCGATCTCCCGCTCCAGCCGAGGTCCGAGATTGGTCAAGGACAGCGGTGCCAAGGGCGCCGCCACGAAAAACCCGGAGCCCGGCCGCGAGCGGATCAACCCTTCCGCCGCCAACCGTTCGTAAGCCTCGACCACTGTGGATACCGAAACCTGCATGGTTTTGGCAAAGCCGCGCACAGAGGGCAGTCGCGCGCCCGTCGCCAGACTTCGGGAGGAAATGCGCGCCCGAATAGCCGCCATTACCGTCTCGATCCGGCTTGTTCCCTGCGCGTCCAAATCGCTCACCATCGCCTCTGTATTGCTCAAACATCCATAACAGTTTGGCAAAATTGTATTGCACCGTCTCTGGCATAACCATCACCTCGGCGCAAGAACAACAAAAACAGGAGCATCACATGAACAAGACGACGAGCGGGCTGATCAATGGTTTTCTGGGCATGCTGATCTTCAGCGGTTCGCTCCCAGCAACCCGGGCTGCGATCGGCAGTTTCGACCCGTTTTTTCTAACCGTCGCCCGCGCCAGCATCGCCGGCTTGCTCGGCTGCGGCCTGCTTCTGATGTTTCGCCCGGCAAAACCCAACCTCGCGGAGATCGCAGCGCTCGCCATGGTCTCGCTCTGCGTGGTGATTGGCTTTCCCTTGCTGACCGCCTACGCCTTGCAACATATACCCTCGGCCCGTTCGCTGGTTTTCATCGCATTGTTGCCGCTTTCCACCGCTCTGTTTGCCGTTCTGCGGGGCGGTGAGCGTCCGCGGCCGATCTTCTGGCTGTTTTCCAGCCTCGGCAGTGCGCTGGTTATCGGCTTTGCCCTGTCTCAAGGGGCCGCCACCGCATCCTACGGCGACATGCTGATGATCCTCGCCATCCTGATCTGCGGCCTTGGCTACGCCGAGGGAGCGAGACTATCGCGCCGGCTGGGCGGTTGGCAGGTGATCTGCTGGGCGCTGACGTTGGCCTTGCCTATCAGCGTCGTGGCCGCCGCCTTCACCCTGCCATCAACGCTCAGTGGTGTCACGGCTGGTGCCTGGCTCGGCCTCGGCTATGTCTCGCTGTTCAGCATGTTGATCGGCTTCATCTTCTGGTATCGCGGCCTTGCCCAAGGTGGCATTGCCGCCATCGGTCAATTGCAATTGCTGCAACCGTTTTTCGGCCTGGCGCTCGCCGCCGCCCTTCTCCACGAAACCGTCAGCGCCTCCATGCTGGTCACCACCCTTGCCGTCGTAGCCTGCGTCACTGGTGCCAGAAGGGCTACACTATAGCCTTCACCAAAACACCAGCCAGGAAATACCAAGGCGCTGAGCGCCCTGGGCATTCCCTGCCCCCAATAACTAAAAATTCATCACAAAAGCAAAATGCACAGGCTTTTCCCTGCCCTATCGAAGCGAAAGAACCAGCAAAAACCCGGAAAATTTGACAGGAAACACACGAATAAGCTGCGTACTGGCCTCATTTGCGGAATTTAAAGCTCATAATTGCATAAACCGTGATATTTTTGCTACATACACGCAAATGAATAGATTATATCTCACTCACTCATTAAACGAGTGGAGACGACTATGAACAAACTGACCCTCCTTGCAACCGCTGCAACCCTCTTCGTATCGACAGGCATTGCCATGGCCGCCGATGCAGTCGACCAGGTTCCGACAGCTCCTGCTGCTGTTGAAACCCCTGCGGCGTTTTCATGGGCAGGCGGCTATATCGGCGTTTACGGTGGTTACGGCTGGCTGGATGCCACACTGTCGCAGGGCGGCGCATCGCTCTCGGATAATTTCGATGGCGGTCGCATTGGCGGCTTTGGCGGCTGGAATTTCGATGTCGGCCACAACGTGATTCTCGGCGTAGAAGCCGATGTGAACTACGACTGGAACGAAAACAACTATTCCGGCGTCAAGGTGGGCATGGATGTCTCCGGCTCTGCCCGCGCCCGCGCCGGTTACGCCATTGACCGCGCCCTGATCTTTGTGGCTGGCGGCTGGACGGCGGACAGAACCTATATCAAGTCTTCGTCCGGCGATTTCAACAAGACCCTGAACGGCTGGACCATCGGCGCTGGTGTGGACTATGCGATTACCAATCGCATCTTCACCCGCCTCGAATATCGCTACAACGATTACGGCACCAAAAATATCAGCGGCATCGATTTCGACAGCAAGCAGAATGTCGTCAATCTCGGCATCGGCATCAAATTCTGATAGACTGCCTCAGACATCAGCCCCGGTTTAACGACCGGGGCTGTTTTTGTGATTGCTGACTATTGCTCCAATGCAAAGCTGACATTCACAGTGACGCGATAGGTATTCTCACCCGCCGCCATCGGCGTTGGGGCGGGCGCCATATCCCGGGCCATACTGGCTTTCATCATCATGCCCTGCTCGAAGGGCCGCGCTGAATTTTCATTGATGGAAATGATTCGGCCAAGCTTAACCCCAGCCGCTTGCGTCAGCACTTTCGCCTTGGCCAAGGCATCCGCCATGGCTGCTTTGCGCGCCTCATCAATGGCCGTTTCCGGCTTGTCATTGGTGAAGCGGATCTCTCCACCCTGGTTGGCGCCAAGCCCAACAGACGTATCGATTACCCCGCCCAACTTGGACAGATCACGCACCCGGATCGTCAGCCCATTGCTGACGGAATAGCCCTCAATCACCGGCGGGCGGCTATCGGCCTTGTCTTCCGGCTCCTGCCGATAGCGCGGCGTAATCTGAAAGCCGGATGTCTGCAAATCGCGATCCGCCAATCCCTTGTCCTTAAGAGATTTCAACACCTTGGCCAAAGCCTCGTTATTGTCCTTCAACGCCTGGGCAGCCTCGGCAGCCTCAGTCACGACACCCAATTGCATCAAAGCCATATCCGGCGCCAGACTGACCTCTCCTTCACCCGACACATTGATGACCGCCTCCTGCCGTGAGGCCTCCTGCGCCATAGCCGGAGAAACAAAAGCCAGAGACGCCAACATAAAACCAAACCGTCCAAGGCCCAAAACCGCACCCAAATTCACCATCTCGTCTCCCAGGCTCCGCTTTCTGATTGCTCAATCGCTCTCTAAACAACCTATTGCGAAACCATTGCGGCAAACACTTGTCGCACCCAACGTTTTCCGCTAGAGCGTCACCATGGACGTTGGAACCATTGCCAACCCCACCGCCGGCCCCCGCGCCAGGCCGGGCCTGTAGCTCAATGGTTAGAGCCGGCGGCTCATAACCGCTTGGTTGGGAGTTCGAGTCTCTCCAGGCCCACCATTCTTATCTCACCGGCGTCAAAATCAGATTGTATGTAGCTCGCTGTAGCTCGCTGTAGCTCGCCGCGGACTTCCGGAATTTTGACACGAAGAATCGGAAAAATGAAATTTCCAGAGCCGATGTCAAAAGCTGCCCTTTGAGGCGCCTTTGAAGACACCTGGAAGACAAATTGGCGGTTTCCGTTTAAAGCTCTCATGCCTACTGAGGATCGCTTACCCTTTAGCTTATTGGGACCAATGTAAGTTGTCCGGCCGAGTCAAATTCCAAGTCGCTATGGTACAAAGTTAAATATTCGTCAGGAGTTTCAGCAAGGACACTAGCTTTAGGTGGCCCGCGAAATACGACCATTAGAATCGCTGGCACTCCGTTGAACTCTTTTGCCTTTAGTTCACATAAAACGTTTAAACGCTCGTTATCTAGATCGGCATATAAAGTCACTCTACCACCATCTGCGAAAAGCACTTCAGACCGGTGCATAGTCGCGACTGTAAAAGACCCAATGAAGTTGGAGGCCTTTCTAAATACCTCTTCCTCTCCCTTCTTAAGCAACCCCTGAGACCGCAAGGCAGATGCCATCTGCGAAACGAGTAGCTCGTTTGTCGTCTCGGTCGTGGCCGCTAGCACGCTCGTTAGGCTATGCAGGACCGGGTTTTCTTGGGCAGTCGGCAAGCGACCAAGCGATAATCTTCCATTAGGCAGTACCTTCAACGCTTTGATCACATCCGACAGAATTCGGTCGGCGACCTTCACCTTCAGCCCGTTCTTCTCAATTTCTTTCCTGGTCAAACGGCGTCGTGTTGCCCGCAAATAGTCAGGAAAATAATCTGGTAGATTACCAAAATCGATCACACGATCCCCGCCGTTTAAAACTTCGAGATGGAAACGTGCAATAACGAGGTTGTCCCAGACCTCCCCGTGGATAAGCCCGCGAGTGCGCTCAGTCCGGTGAGCAACGAGATCGCCTATATCTCTGAGAACTTGCCGCCCATCATGTTTTTCGCGCAGGAAAAGCAGGAGTGCCATCACGTCATCAGGTCGATAGTCGCCCGCTAAAATTCGCAGTACCCTTCGTCTATACCCTGACAAGACCAAAATTACCTCCACCCGTGCCTTTTGCTTCTTTCTCCATCTACATCTGAAAGAAACGGAATCAATTTCGAAGCGTACCCAATTTTAGTTATCTGAATCGACTGGTTTGGAGAAAGGAGAATCGACTAATCTCAATACGAGCATGGAGGAGCAACAATGAAACCGAAAATCACGATTAAGAATGTTGGGTTTGACGGGTTTGGAACCGGGGTTCACTCAAACGGACCTATTGAGGCCGACTTTTCAAACAATACGTTCAATAACGTTACAACGCCTTATGATCTCGCGCCGGGCTCAACCGGAAGCATTCAGAATGAGCGGATTGTCAACGATCCAAAGTTAGGATTCTCAGGCAGAAACGAGGCATCAAAAAGGGCTGAGCAAACCTCATCAGGATGGCGCATGCCAGCAGGTCCCCCAATGCCATCTTACTGTCCAAAATGCCAAAACATTTTCCCTTCGAAAAACTACCGCTTTGCAGGCACATTTTTTACATGCTGGGGCAATAAGGAAGAATGCCCAGTTTGCAGCTTTCCGAACGCAGAATTGCTTGAAGGAACGTTTGATCTGTCGCGGGAAACGGCGACCATTCTTAAGGCTCCTGATTTTAGTTACGAGATGCTCACGAGGCTGAAACAACTCGGTGCCGACGTCGCGTTCGGAAAACTGAAGGTGGAAGAAGCCATAGAAATTGCAGAGTCGATCTATGGTCCTGCAGGAGCATCTCTCAAGAAATGGGTGTGCTTTGGCATAGGATTCGAGATAGTTCGTTTTTTCTTTGAGATCGTTGGCGGTGTTGACGCCACGTGGAGCATGGCGCAGCGACTGACAGATAACAATGTCGTAGTTGACCGCGTGTTGGAATCTGCCTTCTCGTCTTTTTCATTCAATTGGCAGGATTATCTTGAGCAGCCACGTGGGAGCATACATTCTGAGCCACCAACACACGAGCTTAATAGTGAGGAAGGCAGACAACCAGCCAACGAAAAAGCCGCCGAGCCGCAGCTTCCAAAGGTTGGCCCTGTTCCCCAGCCGAAGCCAAAATGATATCTCATGAGATCGATCGCGCGTCATAAACAAAGCCTCGATTTTCACTGTAGTGCAGGTCGAACGCCAAGCTTCTGCCCTACGTTGGATGAAGCGTCTCCCGACGTGGGCCGGTTATTCGCCCATCCAATCTTGATGAAGCGGACGGATCAGATGGTACCCATTAGGTTTCAGTAGAGCTGCTCGATAGGCTGCGAGAATCTGATCTTCGCTCATCGCCCATGGCATAGAAACATCAGTTAAGGGGCCGTACCCTCCCATTCTGATGGCGACTCCCGACCGAGAGGCGTCCTCTTCAGTCCAAGCCTTCAAAAATGCTTCAGCTGCTATTTTCCCGGCGGCGTAAGCGTTGATCGCTTCCACGCCGTTGCCTGTCTCGATGCCAAAAGAACTGGTAAAAATCACACGGCGATATGGTCGGTGCAGAAGCCGCATGAAGGACTGGAAATCCTCCCAGAATGGCTCCATCCGATTATGCGGTGGCGGCGAGGTCGCACACCAGATCGCAATATCATGCAGCGACGCAGGAGCCGCCAGCTCGTTGTCGGTATTAATCGGCACTACCGACTGTCCCATTCCCTGCAAATCCGCGACAACCAGTCTGCCGATCTTACCTAACGCCCCATAAACGGCAATCATCAGAACGATCTCCAGATCTCGCGCACCACGGACCCTTCGGCGAACGCCCTGAACGTCATCATCCCACCGTTGGGCATCGTCACGCTTGCCGCCCCCTTCAGGAGCAGAGTTGAACCATGTGCAACGGTGGTGTTTGCATCCTTGGCAAGGACGGTCCAGGTTTGGCCAGCAAACCAGTTGGTGAACGTCGTGATCGTCGTCGCCGCTGTATTGGCCGTGGTGAAATACCCCCAGATCGCGCTGTTGACCGACGGCGTTGCAGCGTTAGCAGCAAAGGCTTCTTCGCCGGCCGGCCGGATATTTCGAAAATCGTTAGACAGATGATTTGACTTGTCCGTGGCAAACGCAACCGCAGGATTGCCGGCATTTCGAATGTCATCAATCGTATTGTTATCGTTACTGGTACCGGAAAAGACCACCATGTTGTCGATGGTGCTTGCGCCGGTGTGACGTCGCAGGCCTTTAATTTTGTTGTGATCGCTTCCCGATGCCAGTTCGACACCCCAGAACAAGCCAGATGCACCGGTGTTGCCGAATGTGATGTCATCGATCTGCATGCCATTGCAGTTTTCGAGCCTGATGCCACGGAAATCGGCCGCCGAACCGCTGATCTTATAGATGTCGAGGTTTTTTATAAACCCGACATGCTTTGCATAGAGATCGACGCCGACCTGGTAAGCATTGATATGACCATGTGCGATCTGGCACCCCGCCTCGGCGGCCGGTGTCCTGTATTTGATGCCCGTGTTTGACGACAGGATCGTAAAATGCGTGAAGATGATTCCTTCATCATCCCCTGCATCTTGCCCGAAATTCGCGCCAGTCTGGAAGCCGTGCAGGCCAACGTCGTAAAACTTGCTATCCGTGCAGTTCTTCGTGAGGATGCCTGCTGTTCCGATAACGGTTTCACCAGCGGTCAATGTGCGACCGAAACCGTAGAGACCACTGACGGACGAGTTCCAGCAATTTTCAAGGTCGAGCAACACGTCCCAGCAGTCGCTGAAGACGTCGACCCCAACAAATTCCAGATCTCGGATCACCGGTCCGCGCCAGAGCGACGATGCCAGTACAGGCTGGCTGATCTTGACGCCTTTACCGGTGCCCTTACCTGATGTCCTCATTCGGATACCTTGCAGATAAGCGGTCACAATCTGGTCTGTGAACGTCAAATCAAGGCCAGGACTTACGACGGTATCGGGCCATATAAATTCAGAGATCGGCGCTCCACCCCCTAAGATCCTTACGCTTTTGTTGCCGGATCTGGCATAGCGCGACGACATCAAAAATGAGCCGTCGGGTTTAACGGGGATGTTACGAGCCTGAGAATAGGTAATCGCGTCATCGAGCGCCTGGACGGCATCCTGCGTACCGTCGTTTTTAATGTCGAGATCTGCGCATAGACGAATTTCTCGCGCGTCAGCTCGGATGAATGCACCGCCGCCGATGGCCGGAGCATACAGACCACCGTCACTGGCAATAATCGGTTTTGTATTGCCGGCCGCCGCCTTCGCTTGAGCAGACGTCGCAAAGTCGCTGGAAGACAGGATATCACGTAATTTATCGACAATCGGTCTCGCGATCTGTCCAGTGGCGCCGGCTGTGTAGATGGTAAGGCTCTCAGCCGTCTCTTTCGCCTGAACCGCCTCATCACGCGCGGTTTCTGCTTGCGTGACCAACACTGCAACGTCTTCATCCGTAATCAATCGGAACGTAGAGCCGAAGATCTTGCCAGCCATGACCATGCCAGACGCCAGCGCGCTGGCATCTGTCCCACGATTGGTTTTGATCGTCAGTGCCTCTCCATCATTAAAGCTGATCGTCGCCGGCTCACCTGTCGTTGCCCGAAACAATTCGACCAGAATGAACATCTCCTCAGACACCGGTATCGTCGTTGTCGCCTTGACAGCATTTGCTGTGCCAGCGCCGGCATCCTCGGCTGTCAAAAACGAGTAGGGCAATGGCAGCGCCCATTCCCAGGTCGTACCGGTCCACCGCCAGATGCCATTGTTCGCAGCGGTTGCGTCTTCATAAACCCAGGCACTGATTTTGCTCGCCAGGGCAGATGCGGCAAGATCCGCATAGGTCTTGAACAACGGAGCCTGATTACCAAGCAGATTAATTGGGCTGGTCCCGGCAAGTTGCTTGGCGAGATCGGTCATCGACTGGAGACGTGACGAGCCTTTTCGGTTGCCAATGATGGTATCCAGCAAGCCGGTAGCCGCGACATTGGGGGATCTGACGCCGAGATCGGTCATGGACGCTCCTATCGAACCGAGATGGTGAAGGGACCGGTGATCGGTCCACTCACGCCGTTCGCGTTCCGTGGCTCCAGCCACAGATAATTGGTGCCTTGCGGCAGACAGGTGGATGTTTCGAGATAGAGGACGAGGTTATCGACCTGTCCGGAAAAGGCGTCGGTGGCGGCAAGCGCGAGCGCGGTATTGCCGCTCAATGCCTGCACGGTCTCGCGGATCGTCGCGGAAGCGGATCTGTTGCCGGCAAACACCGTCGTTCCGCCCGTCAGCTTTGGCTGGATCGAGCCGGCCGAGCGGGTCAAATCATAGCTGAGGCGATAGGTGGCACCTGCCGTCAACGTCACGGCCTGGCTGATATTGCTCGCCGTCCCGGAGCTGTGAACCGCCGCGCCGGATGAAACCATCCAGCCGTCGCCAAGTGTCCAATTGCTGGAGCTGTCAAAGCCACCATTCACCAGCATGTTCGAGCGGGTCGCGTCACCCACCGCAACGGTATAGGATCGCGATGCCTCGACTGCGATTGGCGAACCGATCGCATCCGTTGTGGTTTCGAGGTCGTTGACGGTCGAGCAATAGATCTGAATGGCAGATGTTGCCGCATCATCCGTGGTCTGGAAGGCGATGGTTGCCCCGCCCAGGATCGCCACGACATTGATATTGCCGGACGGCAATTGTGCCGGCGTGGCACCATCATCCGCGCCGATCGTCACCGTGACGGGCAATGAAAAGGCACTGATCAAGCCGGTATCGCCAAGTGCCGCCACCCGCACCTGGACAACATCGCCGGTCACATAGGATGTGATCAGCACCGCACCATCGCCCACGCCAAAATCAATTGGCGTCCATACGGTCGTACCGGATTTGCGATGCTGGAGCCGATAGGCCACCGTCACCACATTCCCAACACCCGGTGAGGCGGACACGCTCAATCCGCCAGAGATCTCCGTTCCGACAACACCGGTGTCGATCGACGTGATGGTCGGCGTTGGAGGGGCGCTGCTGGATGTTTCGACATCCGCCCCCGCGCGGCCGGACCATGCCGGTGCCACCTCTTCGTCGGTCAGCTCGTCAATGATCGTTGCTGCGTTGACCAGGCGCAGATGCGACGACATGTCTTCCCCGGCCTCGACCCGCGTGACGATCATCGGCAGGCTTTCGGAGGTCAGCAAGCCGACATGCACCAGCGTTCCGGTCTCCGGCACGATGTCGGGGTTCTGATCGGCCATCACGACGGTCTTGCCAGTGCCGACAACGGTGAGCAACGTCACCAACACGCTGACGCCGATCGTGTCGTCCTCGTCCGCAAAGTGCCGAAACCGCAGACCATAGGTCAGGCCGGAGGTCATCTCGACTTCGCTGTCCAGCTCGATGGTGCGGCCAATGACATCGAGGACGCGGGCTGCGACCTGTGTGCGCTCCAGAACGTCATAGGAGGCCATGACCAGATCGCCGCGTGTGGCGACGCTGATCGGCCCGTCCTGGACGGCCTCATAGATATCGATCCGGTAGAGCGCCTCGTACATGCGCCGGCGCGCTTCGACCCAGATCTCGTCCGGATTGGTCTTGCCGGGCAGTTCCAGGGCTTCCGTCAGGGTGATTGGTCCGGAATGGCCCGGCCATGGCACCAACCGTTCGTTCTGCTTGTAGTCATAGGTCTGGTCGAAGAACTTGACCCGGAACCCATGCGGCGGATCGAAGTAGGTGCGGCTTGCCTTGAAATTCGAGGAGTTGCGCGGGTTGATATGGTCGATGACCAGATCCTGCGGCCGATCGACGATCACACTCCAGCGCACACCGTCATAGCGCGACCGCGCCCGGCCAGCCCCGGCGATATCGTCCAGGCGCTCCCGCAGCGTGCGGTCATCATCATGGACCGCATTGTATTCGAGGCCTTTGGATACGCAGAAGACGTGCCAGTCGGCCAGCGCATCGAGATCGATCTCGCTGTCAGCAACCGGTTTGGGATTGGATTTCGATTGCAGGCAGTAGCGATAGAGTGAGGCCGGGTTGTTGGTCTCTCGACCGATCCATGTGCCGGTCGCGGCATCCCAATCCAGGCAGCGGCGCGATGCGATGATGTTGAAATTATCGAGCTGGCCATTGAGCTGATAAGTCGCCTTGACCCGCATGGAAATCATCGCCAGCGGATAGGGAAAGTCGATCGGATATTCCGGCCGGATCGTCTGCAAGGCCACCCAGGTGGTGCGGCTCTGGTAGTTCGACTTGGTATGCTCGTCCGTCATCCGCGTGACTTCGATGTCGTATCGGCCGCGTGTCGCGAAAGACCATGTGTATTGCCGATAGAAGGCTTCGAGCTTCTGGCTGGTGATCGTCATCGTGGTGACCACGACATATTGATCGTCGGCGGCATTGGCGGGCTTCTGCCGGATGCGGATCTGCACCGACAGGTTCTTCTTGTTGCCTTCGTCATCGACACGGCCAAGGCCAGCCGGAAAGCCGATGATCACCGAACCTGCCGAGGCATCGGCACCCGTGGTGCGCACGACCGGATCTTCCTTCGCCGCGCCGCTGATCACCTTGCCCTGATCGTTGCGGGGCCTTTCGCGTGTCAGCTCGACGCCGAGGGACAGTTCATAGACCTGCCGATAATAGAGCGTGAAGGTACCATCACTGGCGAGACCTTCGTGGGTCTCGATCGTCAGCTCATCATATTCGTCGATACTGGTGTCGCCGATCCAGAACTCAGAGAGCGCCACGCCATAGTCGCCGCCATAGCCGACCAGAAAGATCGAGCGCAGATATTGGATATTGCCGACGATTTCCGTGTAGCTGGTGGCGGCGAACGGTGGTGCAAACCGGATCTTGCCGTAGACTTCTGGAATGACGCCGTCCGGATCGAGATTGTTGCGCCAGCCGTTGATGTAATAGGTGGTCTTGTCCTTCTTGTTGCTGGCGGGCGGAATGAGCGCGTTGATCAGCAGATTGCCAAGCACGGTCAGGCCAAGCGTGATGCCGGCCGCAACGACCGTGGTGGCCGTTGCACTGCCAAGCGCCATGGCGGTCGCCCAATACTGGCCGATCGCAGCAGCTGCAATGGCCACGACAACGGTCAGGACAGACCGAAGGGCGCTCTTGCCCGGCACAAGGCGGATGACGACACGCACACCGGCATAGGGCCTGACGCGGTGCCAGTAGCGCGGATCGATCACCGCAGAGCCGCGATCGCTGACCAGCACCACCCGCAGCAGCGCCAAATCATGATCGGACAGACCCGGCATGGTCACGCCGATGATCTCGGCAATGGTCAGGCCTTCGGGCAGTTCTTTGGAAATGCGTCCGACTGAAGGATCGAGAAACGGTACGGCCAAAACAGGAATGGTCATGCCGCCACCTGAAGCCGTTCGAGGTGCCTTAAAAACCGCTTCAAACGCGGTTTCCAGACCCCATTGTCGTAACGTTCAAGCTTGGCCTGATCCTCACCAACGACATGCAACATCACGCCAGGACGGACGATCACGCCAACATGGGTTTCGAACCGTCCGCGCCGAAAGATGGCGAGATCGAATTCGGCTGGCGTATCAACTACGCTCCAACGGATTGCAGCCTCGTCGGCAAACAGCGTCTCGATCTCGGCTGCTTCGTCGATCGAGACGAAGTCACCCGTGTATGTGGGGAGATCGATGTCGAACTGCTCTCGATAGGTCAGGCAGACAAGCGTCCAGCAATTGACCCCACTCTCACGATCAATGCCGTGCGGAGCATGCGGGATACCGACGTAATCTTGGGACCAGTGCGCCATTGCCAACCATGAAAAAGGCCGGGAAGTGACCCGGCTGGATTGGAGGCATCATCGCGCGAGACGGGCATGGCAAAACAGCCGGTAGGGTGACCGGGTTACTTCTGGTTGGATTTGGAGGGACGAAAAAGCCCTACACTATTTCGGGCGGGCTTGCCAGTATCAGGGCCAGCATCAGGAGAACAGGCCAGGAAACTGGCTGCGGGTCATTCGGCCGCCCGGTGACTTCTCTTCTTCGATGTCCTGTCGGCTGAAACTCAATGTCACCTCGCCTGCGGTCAGGTCGGCGCTGACGATCTGCATGTTGCGATACTCGATTTCCACATAGTCCGGCGACGATGCCAGCACCACGGCCATGTGAATGGTGGCAAGCGTCGTGAAGGAACGCAGCACCTTGGCAATATCATTATCGACATTCTCCAGCACAAGATTGCCGGAGGTCGGAGCGTCATCGAGATCCGACGGAAGGATGGTCGAGGCCAGCACGAAGTAAAATGGCTCCGTGCTGTCCATCCAGGTCGAGCGCGTGCCATACATCAACGGCTCGTCCGACAGCCGTTCGGTATTGTCGGTCGAAAGCCGGACAGGTTCATCGAGATCCGGGTGGGTGATGTAGAACAGCGCGACATAGACCTCGTCCGTCATGCCCATTTCCATCGCCAGCCGGGCATTGAGGGAAACACGTCTCATGGCATCACCGTCACGCTGAAGGAAATTCGAAACTGGACACCGACAACCGCGTCACTGGGTGGCTGGTCGCCAAATACCACCAACCATTGCTCCGCCAGCAGGATTGGCTGGCCGGTATCGGTCAGGAGCGGATTGCCGCTATCATCGAGCAGCGGCCAACTGTCAGTGGTCGGGTCCGGCATGTAGAAGGGCGTCGCGCCATAACCGGTTAGTTCCTCATAAAACTGATCAAACACGGCCTTGTCGGCGCGGCTGACGAGAATGGATAGAGTGACCGATCTGGCGACGGCGGAAAAGCGACGGCGATAGCTTGGCACCGCGCCGTCGTTTTGCCGCTTGAGGCGAGGATCGGTCGTTGTCCGCTGCCAGGTCTCGCGCTCCGGACGCGGCAGGACATCGGGCCAGATTGGAACCGTCATCGGGCGATCCCTTTCTTCTTGAGGCCGTATTGCTGCTCAATGGTCTTGGAGGCTTTGCCACCTTTGGTGCCGATCGCATCCCCTGTCATGTCCGCAATCACGAACTTGGTCTGGCGGCGGCCACTCGCATCCGTGGTCTGTTCGGCCTGAACATTGGCTTTCGAATAATTGTGAACGGTAATGTTGCCGCCACCATTGTCGTTCGACGACTGAGCAGCGCCACCCGATCCACCAACCACGCCACCCTTGTCATAGCCGCGATAGCCGAGCCGCATGGCATCGACCGTGGCCGCACCGCCCGCCCGCGCCACGTCGTCCTGGCTCCAGACGACTTCGCCCTTATGCACGACGCCAGCAGGTTCCTTGCGGCCGCCTGCTCCGGTGTAGCCGCCACTATCAAATCCCAGAAAGGAACTGAACGTCGTGTTTGGACGCCAGAAAATGGAGGTCGGATCGACAGAGCCACCGAACAGCGACGACATCAGATTGGTCGTTCCCTTGGAAAAGGACGATGCGAGACCACCAAAAATGTTCTGGCTACCACCGCCAGCAGCACCGGCATTTCCACCGCCTGAGATCAAATTGGTGAGACCGTTGCCGAGCTGGCCAAGGCCATTGCCAAATGTGCCAAGGTTCTGGTTGGCGGCAGCCGTGCCCGTCGAAAACCGATTGAGGGCATCGGCAGCCTTGGTGCTGGACGATTGAATGCCCGGCCATAGGGATGACTGCGCCGAGGTCAGGCCCTTATCCCAGGAACCACCGCCCATGCCGGCCTTGTCACCGCCGAGGTCGAAATGCATGGTATCGAGCGCGCCGTATTTGCCCTTGCCGCCGCCGAAATAACCACCCCAGCGGAACTGGTTGGCCAGCTCCGGATATTTCTCCATCTGGACGGAACGCGCCGTCTGGGCAAACTTCTCGTAAGTGCCGAAGCTGCCGGCGTCCTGGTAATTGCCAAGCTGCTTGCCACTGGCGAGATCGGTCAACTGAACGTCGGTTGCCAGTCCCTTGCCGTGGAAGCGCGGATCGCCAGCCCGAAAGCCGGAAATCGCATCGACCTTGTATCCCGGCGTGCGCTGGGCAGCGGTATTCAGGATATCAGTCAAACGCGGATCGACGCCACTGCCCTTGTAGTTGCCGGCGCTGGACATCGACTGGCCGAGGCCGGTAAGGGCATTGGCAGACGAAGTGCCCGCCGTGTTGGTGTTGGCGGCTTGAAGCCCGGCCGGCGCAATGCCGGTCCCGGCCACGCCGCCATTGATCATGACCGTGCCGGCCGTCACCGCCATGGAGCCGACAGATTTGCTATCGCCGAGTAGGTTGCTGGCAACACCCTTGACGCCCCCAACATCCGCCAGCGTGCCGTAGTTTGAACCGGTCAGCGCGTTCTTGAGCGGGTTCTTCACCGCGAGATCCAGGACGGTCTTTTGAATGTCCTTCGAAATCCCTTCAAGCGCCCCGGAAATGTCTCCCGACGACAGGCCGTCAACGATCCCGTCGATGGCGCTTTCGGATGATTTACGAATGCTGCTCCAGGCTTCACTGGTTCTGGAAAGCTCGGCATTCATCTGCGCCTGGGCACTCGCACCACGCCGGATCTGGTTAGCCTGGGCACTGGTGGCCTCCAAGCCAAGCTCGCGGATCTTCAGCTCGGCGTCGTATTGCGCCAGCAAACCCGTCTGTTCGGTCTGGCTTTTGCCGGCAATGCCGATCTGAAAACCAAGCCGGTCATTACCCGTCTTCTGGTCACGCAGATAGGAGGCGACATTTGCCTCTCGCTGGGCAGCGGCAAGACCGGAATAGCCGGATCGAAGCTGCTCGATCACGGCCAGCAACTGTTCCTTCTCCTTGCCCTCCGCCTTGGCCGCAGCTGCGATCAGCGGGCGCAACTGGATTTCCGATTCCATCTGCGTTTGGGCCTGAGACGCGGTCAACGTCCCGGCTGCCACCTGGGCGGCAAGCCGCGCCCGAACGGCCACCTCGGAAGTCATATCGGCGGCTTGCGTCTGGGACGATGCAATCGTTTCCTGAATGACACGGTTGCGGGCCTGAGCTGCGGCGGCCGACACCTGGTCGGCGCTCATCTGCTGGTCGGCAAGCTGCAACCGGGTTCGCTGAGCCGTTAGATCAGCCCGCACAAGTGGATTGCGTTCGTTCTGGATCTGGATGTCGAGGCGGTCCAGTTCGATCGCGCGGCTCTGGCGATTGTTGAGCGCATCAAGCGCCCGCGTCTGCGCCTCGATGCCAACCGTAAGCTTGGCGCGGTCCTCTGGGCTAAGGGACTGGATGGTCAGGCCGGATTGCATGGCCGCGATGCTATTGGTCAGGCTCTGGCGCTGAGCCGCGTCAGCATTGGCGGGCACCGCATCGGCCGCACCCAAGGCGGCTTGGCTCTTCCGGATTTCGGCAGCCTTACGCTGGCGTTCCGCCTCGGCAGCCTGTTCGCTGGCCTGTTGCGCTAACGCGGCATCCAGTTCAGCCTGAATTTTATCAGCCCCTCGCGCGCCACGCCCTGTGGGTCCACCGACAGAAAGCTGGTTTCGAAGGCCTGCAATCCGTTCTGCCAGGGTCTTGATGCCAGCTGCCTTATCAACTGTTTTTCCCATCCAATCGAAGGCATTGCTGGAAGCCGTGCTAACCCCGTTCCAAGCCCGACCTAGCGCGGTCGTCGCTTCCGCAGCCGACGCCAGTTGCGGGGGTAACGCCTTGAGCAACACGGCTTGCGCTTCGGATTGCCGGTTCTGCGCCGCCAGATTGGTCGCCTGCTTGGCCGTGGCCGCATCGATCAACCCATATTGCTGATAGAGCGTCTGGGCTGCCTTTGCCGGATCGGCGAACAGATCGGCCAGCGCCTGGCCAGCCGAGGCGGCATCCGTGCCAATCGTCGCGGCAAAATCCTTGCTGATCGAGATCAGGCCTTCGTAATTCTCATTGCCGATCCGGCCAGTGCGCAAGAAGGCCGCTTCCATCGAGCGGGCAGCCTTGACCGAGATGCCAGCGCTGGCAGCTCCGGCCTGGGCAGATGCTTCCATGCTGGCAGCAGATCCGGCAACAGCACGGCCGAGACCATTTGCCGCCGTTTCGACCTCCTTGATCGAGGACAGGTAGCCGCTCCAGGCAGCAGCCCCAACCGCAGCAGCGGTGGCAAGAGCACCGATGCTGACAGAGAGCGGTGTGATCAAGCGGCCCGCATTGGCGGCAATAGTGCCGAGATCCTTCAGCGCAGCATTCACTCCGCCCTGGCCGGCATACATCTGGATAACCTGCGGCCCCTGTTGCATGGCCACCATGGCGAGCGGCATGCCAAGTGCCGCCGATTGTCCAGTGTCGAATACTTGATACATGAGGTTCTGGCGGCGGAACTGGCCCTCCCTGTCGCCATTCATCGCCGCATTGCGGCCCTTGATCGCATTGATCGAAGCAAGCGTCGCTTGCCGATTGCGCGAGATCGCCGCCGTCATTTCGTCGGTGGACAGCACGCCCTGAGCATGAAGGGTGCGGATCTCGGTTAGCGACGCCTTGTACTGATTAACGGTCGCAAACAACGGATTGTATTTGGCCCGCAACTCGTCAAGCGAACGCCCCTGCATTGCCAAGGCACCGGTCCACTCGCGGACATTCTGATTGGCGGCAGGAGATCCTAAACCGGTCTGCGCGGCAATCATCTGCTGGAGTTTGGTGGCGCTGGCCGAGGCCTCAGTGCCGATACCGGCAATCGCCTGCTTGGTGGCCTGCGCGCCGGCAGGCACCTGGCTGGCATCAAGCGTGACGGTCGCGGCGAGTTTCAAAGGGGTGGCCATCATTCGTCTCCACTGTTGAGGACAGGCAGTGCTGCTTCCTCCATCACCCGCAAATCAGCCCAGACCGGGTCGGCATATTTGCCCCTACGAAACACAACGTCGCAGGCGCTATAGTCGAGGCCGATCCAGATCATTCCACCAAGGCCGACGCCGACGACACGCCACTGCGTATCGCAGGCCAGAAAAGCCATCAGGCTTTCCCAATTGCAGGCCGCGACCGGATCGAAGTCTTCTTCGACATCATCATCCGCAGCCGCGACAACCGCACCGAAAGCGGCAAATTCAGCCCTGACATCCGCCGTCATCGACTGTGGCTTGGTCCGGTCGATCTTGCCTGTCCGGTGACACGCCCAGCTCAGTGCAAGCCTTTGGAGTTTCCCAGGCGGGCCTTGTCGTTGGAGACGGCTTCCTCATAGGCACGGTTGAGGCCGACGCGGATGCGATCAAAGCCGAGCGCCATGTTCAGATTGTCGGCACTGAAAGAGAGCGCCTGGTCGTCAGCATCGAAGACCCCGCGCCAGTTGGTGATCATCAGATGAAACATGTTGCGATCATGCGCTTCAATCAGCGCCTTGGTTGCTTCCGCCTTTTCCGAAGCCGCCTGATAATTGGCCGCGAACTCTTCTGCTGTCGGCAGTTGCTTCAGCAGCTCGGCCCGCTTGTCGTCATGGGGCTTCATCTGTTCCTTGCCCCGGATGACGAATTCGGCCTCGAAGGTGAATTCCTTCAGCTTGCCCGGATTGTCATTGTCCGGCTCCAACACGGAAACCGGCCACCAGGCAGTCAGGGTTGGAACGATCTTGAACATGCTTCAAAGCCTCTTTGAAACGCCCTTAGGGCTTACTTGACGGTGATGGTGAATTCGTCGTTACCGGCAGTCGGCAGCAACATCAGCGGCATCTTGTTGTTGAGGATCTTCTGGTTTTCCTCGTAGGTCGTGCGGCCGATCTGGACACGGGCGGCATCGAACTGGACGATGTTGCCGGCGACCGTACCGTGCTGGGCGGCCATGACGCCGGTCTCGTGCGCCTGGGCTTTTGCAAACCAATCCACCTCTGCCAGCGTTGTGGCCGACATCGTGGCTTCGCCCGTCATCTGCCGATCGGTAAATTCGATGCTCTCGTGGTTGATCAGCAGGCGTGGCTGGATGTCACCGGCCAGATCGAACGAAAACGCTTCACAGGCCCCTGCATAGCCAAGCAGCGTGAAGGTGGTATTCGCCTTGGAAACCGGGACTGGCTTGATGAATTTGGTGAGATCAATGGTCGGATTGGCGGCATCGGTGATCGTGCCAAGCAAGCCGGTCAATGTGAAGCTGAAACGAGCAATCTGGTTCGGCTGCATGGACAGCTTCCAGGTGCCCCGCGCGCCAAGCAATACGTGCTTGATGCCATCATTGACAAAGTAGATCGAGACCGCTTCGAACCCACCCGAAATCGGCGTGTATTTGACGTCGGTCGCTGCCGTGATCACTTCCGCCATGCCACAGGCACGCAACGGCGGCCCCCAGGCTGGAGCTGTCCCAGCCGCACCGGAACCGGCGACTTCGACATCAAAGCCGACGCGGGCATAGTTGCCGGTCAGGATCACGCCCTGATGACCCATGTAAGGCAGAATAAGGTCACGGCTGACATCGGTACCCAACAGCGGCTCGAAATTGAAATTCGAGGCCTGAATAGCATTGGCAGCACCTGTGGGAACGACATCGGTTCCATAGACCGTTTCAGGCTTGACCAGCAGGGCCTTGTTGCGTGCGTATTTCGTCATGATCAGGCCTTCCCCTTCTTGGCGCTGGTCTCGTCAACCGCGTCCGGTGTTTCTGTTGTTGGTTCGGTGGCTGGCGTTTCCACTTCGACAGCGGCAGGCGCATCGGCCTCGATCCGGGTCAGGCTGCCATCCGCGTTGCGGCGGTAGCTGCCGCCCTCGTGTGGGTTGGTCATGACTGTTCCTCCTGGTAAAACGCCGTGCCGAACACGTCTTCGAACCAGACCATGCCGTCCTTGGCCTGCTGCAATTTGCCTGTGATGTGTTCGAGCGGATCGGCCTCGCTTGGGGTAAAGCCGAGCAGCTTGCCGCGAACCCACGCCTTCAATGTTTCGATGTCGCGGGCGGCATTTTCGGCCCCGGCCGCATTTTCCGTGATGATGACAACGGAAATATCCATCGACAGGCGCTGGAGCACCGGTCCCGTGATGCGCTGGTTTTCGCCGGAGGTTTCACCGCTGACGAACACATAGGCCACGGGCGTATTCGTTGGTCGGTCTGTGACCTGTGCCAGCTCGTTGGCACCTTCGACCAGGATGAAGGGCGTTCCGGTCTGTTTCAGGCGGTCCATGACTTCAAAAACGATCATTCAATTGCCCTTCCAAAGTCAGTCATAATGATGGCGCCGATTTCGTCGCGATCGGCATCGTTGATGCCGAGGTATGGCCGGGCGGGCATGGTGATTTCCCGTGCACCGATCGTCGCCTCGCGCTCGATCGCGCCCTTGGTCCCGGCTTTGACGAACCGGACCTTCTTCGATCCGCGTATCCGCTTCAGGCTGAGTTTCTGGGTGCGTTCGCCCTGTTTGATCACACCGCCGAACTGATGGATGGCGGCATATTCGACATTGGTGCCCACGGTGGCGCTGGTGGCATCGGCACTGGTGGTCAACGAATTATACAGGCGACCGGTATCGCGCAGGATATGCTCGCTGCCTCGCAACTTGCGTCCGCGACCTGCTCTGGCGCTGGCCGTGCGTCCCTTGAGCGGCTGCCATTTCTGCCCGTCCGGCCCGATCTCCCGTTCGAACCGCTGCTGGGTCGAGGTCAGCAGATAGCCCGCGACATCGCTCATGATCTCGGCCGGGTTTTCCGAGATGGTCACAAGCCGGTTGAGCGTAGGCGTCAGACCATCGCGGATCTCGATCGATGCACCGGACATGTCAGTAGCCTCTCAGCGACTGGCGCGAAAACACCTTGGCCGGCGCGACCACCTGGACCTGACCGCCGCCCGGCGCTGGCGGCACTTCGCCCGTGTCGGTTTCGATCAGTTGAACGACACCCTTGGAGACATCGCGGAAATATGAGAGCGCCTGGTCGTAGGCCCGCTGGATCGGGCTGTCCTTCTCGACGCCCTTGAAATGCAGATAGTAGCGGGCGACATCGCAAGTCACCTTGGTCAGCACCTCGGGGACGGTCACCAGCGGCAACTTGTAGGCTTTGCCGATATAACCGTCCGCAAATGCCGTGGCATCCGCAATGGCGCGGGCGACCACGGTGTCGTCGATTGCCAAAGCAGGCGGCGTGGTGCGGTCGGTCAGTTGGAGCAGCTCCCGTTCACCAAACCGCTCAATCAGGTCCTGCTTTGTGCAATAGGTCATGGCAATGCCCCTCAGGCTTGCGAGGTCTGGGTGTCGACATCAGCTTCCGGTTCGGCAGGCTTTTCCACCAGCTCGGCCGTCAAGGCAGGCTCGGCCAGGATCTGCTCGATCTTTTCCGGATGGAGATCTTTCAGGTCATAAAGAGTGGGTTCAGTCGTGTGGGTAAGGCCTCCACGGCGGAAACCTGCGACGGTGGAAATAACCCGCAGCACGGGTTCAACGGCCTTGTCCCAGGCACGCACCAGGGCATGGGTCAGCGGATAGAGCTTCTTGAACTCTTCCTCGGCCATATCCTTAAACTCATCCAGCCAGCTTTGCTCGGTGCTGGCAGTATCGTCTTTCTTCGAAGCCATGATGTGGTCCTTTTCGGTTCCTGGTGAAAAAGCCGAAACCCGGCTCTTGCATCAGGAACCGCCAGCCGAAGCTGACGGTCTCTTGCCCTGGGAGGCGATCGTTAGGATCAGGCGAGATAGGGGCAGACCAGTACCTCGGCCGTGCCGTACCACTGGTTGGTGCCGCCATTGTCGGTGAGCTGGTTGCCGACGATCTTACGGGCCGCCCCTTCCAGAGACGGCGGCACGATGAGCAGACGCGGATTGATGGCCAGCGGTTTGCCATAGTCAGCCTTCAGGCTGCCGAGACCGACGCGCGCCACTTCGTAGTTCGCAGCGTTAAGGGTCTGCTTCGAACCCCAGGCCTGTTGCCAGAAGCCGAAACCAACCTGGCAGCGGCCATCCAGGCCGTAGACGTATTCCTTCTTGAAGAAGACGTTGTCGTCACTCTCCTGGTCCTTGCGGATCAGATTACTGAAGGGCTTGCGCTGCTGGTAAATCAACGGCTTTAAGGCACGGCTATTGTCGACCAGGAACCAGGCAGTACCCGTTCCGCCATCCGTGTTGGCGACAGAGGTCACGTTGCCAGCAGCATCGAGGACAGGATGGTCCGTGTCGAAGAAATACTGGCCATCGTAGCATTTGGTGGCAAAGCCGTTCTTGACAAGACCCCACACCAGTTCGTCAGGGAACATCGTGGCATTCTGGCCAAGCTGTTTGAACATCGGCCCGTAGATGCCGAGATTGTCGTCTTCGAAGTCATCGCGATCGACACCGATCGTCGTCTCGTAGGACTTATTGGTCAGCGCATAACCATGACGGGCCAGACCATTGACGACCCGGTCGCCGATCCATTCGCGCATGCCTGGAAACTGACCGAGCCAGCCGTATTCCTGGGTCTTGGTGGTCGATGGTACCAAGGTCGCGACCTGAGACCATTGCGGCGTTGACATCGCGAGGCCCGCTTGAAAGGCGGTATTAAAGCCGACGAAAGCCGACTGGAGAGATTGACGAGTGATCAGCATGGACGGGCCTCTTTAAGAGAACTTGACCCACACGCCCTGGTCATCGACATCGAAGATCGTGCCGGCAACAGGACGCGCGGAGGAATTGGAGGTTTTGGCGACCGTCTGATCGTCGGCCGCATAGCAGCTCGATCCGATGTCGGCCAAGGTGATGGCGTCCGTCGATGCCGAATTGGCAAACCGGAAGATGCCAGTCTTGACGTCGGCGCGGACACTGCCGTCAGCGCCAGCATTAACGATCTGGCGCTCGTTGCGCCCAACAACCTTCAGGGTCGCCGTCGCACCGGCCGGGACCAGCATGCCGGTCGCATCGATCGCCACCATGGCACCGGCAAAGAGGGTAGCCGATGCCTTAACCGGGAAATTGCGGTTATCGCCGCTCCGCTGGGCGGTGTTGCGGTCTGCGGTCAGAGCCGTCATGCGTCACCGCCTTTCTTGGCCTTGAGGAAGGCTTCCTTGCTGAGACCCATCTGGCTCATGACCGCCAGATCCTCCGTTGTCAGATCCGCGTCAGTGCCATTGCCGGGCGGCGTAACCCCGGCACGCTGGGTTGCCGTCAGAACCGGAGATGCATCAGCAAAAGCCTTGAAGGCTGCGGCATCTTTCTTGTGCAGGTCAAGGCCCCAGGACTTCAGTGCCGGCGCAAGCCTGCCTTCGGTGATCGCCCGGTTAACGGCCGTCTCAGCCTCCTCGCCTTCCATTTTGGTTTGAAGGGCCTTCAAACCGGTCTGGAGCGCTGTGACCTGCTCGATTGGCACGAACTTCGTGGGATCAACATCGGCGCGCGCGGAGTTAATCGCAGTGACGATCTCGGCGGGTTTGGCGGTGGCCGACAGACCAGCCGCAGCGGCAATCGCCGCATTGCCGGTCAGCACACTGTTGATCGCGATGAGAATAGCATTCTCATCCGCGTCCTCGGAAAGCCCCAAGGCGGCGGCAATTCTCTTCATATCGTTTTCCTGGTTGGGTTGAGCGCAATTTTGCTGAGCACTGGCGGCCACGGCCGCAAGTTCGAGATTGGGCACATTGGTCAATCCGGCCGAAATCAGCCGCAGCACCTGGCCGGCCTTATCGTGCTGGTAGACGGGGGAAATGTAGCGATACTCGCCAGCCCGGATGGCCTGGGCTGCCTTGTCCGTCCATTCGACGAGACCATAGAGGCCGTCGGGACGGGCGTCGAGCTGCTTGATCCAGCCGGCAGCCGGAGCCTGGCCACCCACACCGGGCACGGCCGAGAACTGCGTCTGATGATCGTAATCGACCACGAGGTCGGTGCTGCCGGCGCGCTGCTCGGTGGAAGCAATCACGGCCCGCATGCCTTCAAGACCATTGGTCGAATAGGGACCACGACCGTCGCGGCCGGAAAACGATCCGATCGGGAGCAACATGATCCAGTGTCCGGAAGAGCCTTCGGCAGGCAAAGCGGCATCCGCCCCACCCAGCATCACAGCATGGGCGGCAACAAGGCCGGAAAAGAGGTTTTGGGTGCGTTTCGTCATGGGGCGAGATTGCCCCGGCCCGATAAAGTAAAACAGCCGGTAGGGTTACCGGGTGAGTTGCTTGCCGTGACGATGCGGCCAACCAACTCATATCACGACGGGGGAGAGAGGCAAGGCTTCGAATTTGAAGCCGATTTGAAGCCCTTGGGCGCGTTTGAGGGCTTTGTCCTGCGTCACTGGCCGTTCAACCGTCTTGTGCGCGTCTGTGGCGCTTAAATTCGTCCTCCTTGAAATCCTTCTACACCGGGAGTATCTTTGGCTGTGGCCATCATGACAACCGGGAAATCGCACGTCCGGTTTGGTGCCCTGCTGAGGCAGGCTACTGTTACGGGGAGAGTGGCGTACCCCCTTGATGGCCGCATCACCTAAATCGTCCCACTGATAAGCTCGTAAGTCTTCTCGTCTGTCAGGACGCGGGCTTCAACCAGCCCCGCAGTTCGGATCGAATTGGTGACGATCGTCTGGGCTTTTCCCCCTGGTGGCCGGGCCTTATCTGCGAAATCGACCTTCACAACGATCTTGGCCAGACGCGGGTCTTGGCCGCTGTCGAACACATAGAGAAGCGCACCGTCGCGCTTATCCCGCAGGACCGCCCTCGGCCGGCTGAGATTGGCCGGCAGTTGCCGAAGCGCCGCCATATCGACGGTCTTTCCCACTCCGGCCTTGGCATCGCGGATCATATGCAGAGCAGCTTGCTGGGTCAGGGTGATCGCGCCTGACTGCGGCGCAATCCCGCCCTGGGCAAGAGATGCCAGGACATCCTCGGACAAAGCGCCAACCACGATGATGGACCGGTCCACGCGCCCGCCCGCTGTGGCCGCATCAAACCACCTCGCAAAGTCATCGCCGAGCGGCTTGACCAGCCAGTCCGGATCTTTGTTGACCTGGGCGGCCATGATCGGCGGTGCATTGATCAGCTTTTCCGCCGCATCGAAGGCCCGAAAGCCAGCCTTGCCGGGATTGTGGTCCCAACCGGGATCGATGCCGCGCGGGATCATCCGGACTTCGCCAGTGCGCTTGTTGGTGAAGGCAACGAAGTCATCTTCGGGCGGCGTGAACTTCAACTCACCCCGCATCCGCTCGACATCCCGATCCGACAGGCTTTGCAGCGTGCAGCGGCAATTCCAGCCACAAGGCGGTGCCCATGTGTCCCAATAGGGATGATCGACGGGCAGGCAAAGATTGTGGCGCTTGCGGTGTTCCGGCCGGGTGTGGTCGTCCAGAATACAGACATAGCGCAGCCAAGGCCGGCGCGCCTTGTTGCGCTCAAAGGCCGCCCAATGACCCGCCGCATAAGAGACGCGAAGGTTCACGTCGAAGATCAATTGCAGGCGACGGGTCGAGCCGAGCTGCGCTTTGCGAAGCTCCCCTGTCACTGGATCGGTCACGTCCTGGACGCCCCACCAGCCCTTAGCCTGGAGAACCGGCGTCACCTGGCTGGCGAAATCCCGAAACGTCTTGCCCTCTTCAAGGCTGGTTTGAAGCCCGTCGAAAAGGTCTGTGAGGATATCGAAACCGGCCGACTTGGCGACCGTGAACTGTTTGGCATGCTCCTCGGCATAAACGTCCTGCCAGGAAAAGGACGGCGCGAGCTGTTCGCCGCGCGCCTTCAGAGCCTTGATGGCATCGTCCGGCTTCAGCGCTGCGATCGTCGCCGTCATGAGAGCGGCTCATCGGCTTCACCGGAGATCCGGGCCGAGAACGCAGCACGAGCGAGTTGCTCGACAAAGGCATTGACGCCCATGGCGCTGACTTGAGCCGCAAGGATCGCCTGTGCCTCCGCGATCGACGTCGCTTTGCTCAATGCCTCGGCCAAACCATCGACCACGGGCGGTGTCATCTCCTGCCAATCATCAGCCGAGATCTGGCCGGCTGCCGCATCGATAGCATCGCGATCGGCGCGGGCCATCTGGCTTTGGGTGGCAATCGCAGGCGGTGTGCTGTCCGCCTGATCGGCAGGCGGCTGTGCTGCCGCTGCGGCCGGCTTCAGGATTTCCTCGTCCTTGCCTGGGTCAGGCAGGCCAATCTTGTCGCGCATGGTGGACATGCCGACTTTCAAGCCGAGCGGGACGAGCTTGACGACATTAGCAACCAGATTGTTGACATCGATATCGTCGGGACGTCCGATGCAGATCTTCGGATAATTTTTTCGGGGGCCACGATTGAACGATACCAGTGGCACGACAACATCCCGATTTAGGGTCGCGGCCAACTGGCGGGCATCAGCCCGCTCGATATCTTCACGCACACCGTCATGCACCTTGCCGACCGCATAGCCGCCAGCCTGTGCATCGGTGGTAGCCGTCTGTCCCAGGACAAGCTTGGATATTTGCCGGTCCAGCCAGTCGGACCGCCGTTCATAGAGATCGAGGCTACCGGACAATTGCGCCTGGACAAACTCAATCGCCATGCTTTCTGGCACGATGGCGGCATAATCGGCCGCGATGCTGGAGACGGCCCGCAGCAGCTTTTCTTTGTCGGGCTCGCTTGCGCCAGCGCCATATTTGCCCAGCCGCAACGGCTGGCCATAAGCCTCGCAGAAGATGGCCCAATCCGAAGTCGTGAAGGTCTTGAATAGATAGGTCCAAGCCGCTGATCGGGCCAAGCCGCCACGAATGGTCAGGCCCGATTTGACCTTGGCGCGATGCACAATCCATTTGGCTGGCCAGAGATCTTCGTCACCGGCCGGACCACGCAGTCTCAAGGTCTCTCCATCATTGCGATCGAATCGGAACCATCGTGGATCATTCCATTTGAGCGCCCTGATTGACCACTGGCCTTCGGATGTGTCCCAGATGATTTCGGTGGCGCTGAAGCTCTTTCCGACGGCATCGAGGATATCGAACAGCTCGTCCTCAAAGGTATCGCGGGATATAAAGTCGCGCACGAGGTCGGCATCGCGGACATCATCTGCACTATCGCTGGCTGCCTCAACCGTGATGTCCAGTCCGGCGACCTGTCGTTTGCGCACACCCAGAACACCAGCATAATGCTCGTTGCGTTCCTCCATGTCCTCCGCAAGCTCAAGGTAGCGCTCCGGATCGCCATCAATGGCCTCGCGCAGAATGCGGGCAAGTTTCTGGGGTGTCAGACCGGGTGCCTGATGATTGCCAGCCGCTTGGCGAACGCCAGTCGTCGTCGGCCCGCCTTGCTCCTGCTTCATCGCGGCCTTGACGATCGGGTTGCCATACTGGTCGAGGATCTGGGCCATCAAAAGCCTCCACGTTTGTTTCTGAGCGACGACATGCGAAACGGTCGCTCATCGTCTCTGGAGGGTGTTTCTGACGAGCGGGACGCAGACGGCGGTGCTGGTTGGTAATCGAATTCACACCACTGCATACGGCTTGCGAAATGGGCCAAGGCCAGCGCGATCGCATAGTCCCCGTGGCGTTTCTTGTTTTTCTCGCCCGTACGCGCTTCCGGCACCATTGGAATGCCGCGTATCACTTTGACCAAGCGAAGATCGGAAAGATGGTCTGCGTTCTTGGAAATGGAAATTGCCGCGTCTTCAAACGCGGTTTTAAGCGGCGGCATATGGATACGATACCAGTCCTGCGAAAACTTGATCGCGTGAACCAGACCACCTTCATTGTCCTTATCCCTCAGGCCAAAAAGCCGCCCCATGTCTTCGGCAACTGTCCAACCCATGCCGGTGGCGTCGAAGGCCGCCCCGACCAAACGCGGGGCACGTCGAAGGATTTTCTCTGTGATTTGTTTTTGTTCGTCGCCCGGCACCTTGCGCAGTTCGACGGTCAACGCGCTTTTGCGATTGAGCTTCTTGTCAATCGCCAACAGTTTCCCGACCGAAAGGTCAGCAACGCGCGCAAAGTCAAAACCGAAGGCATGCATCAATGCCGGATCAAGCTTGTCCAGCGCCTCGTCCAGCTCCTCCATGAATGGAGCTAGCAATTTTGCGCGTTCAAGTTCCGACAGATGCAAATAGTTGTCAGGAAGATCAAGCGTCAGGACCGGAGCATCCGACGTCATGCGCGCTTCGATCAGGGGCGAGGTCAACCAGGCGCCAGACCCCATGGAGGCAACACAGAACAACTCTTCGTCCGCACCATCGCCGTAAAAGTCGATGATGTCTTCGCGCCAGTCGGCTTCGTTTTCAGGGGACCATTCCTGATTGGTGACGAGGCAAATCCGCTCGTAGAGGCCATCCCGCAGCGCGTCGTCAAAGTCGATCTTGATGTGATCGTATTTGTTACGACCGCCGAGGATGTTTTGGATCTGGAGGTTAAACTCGTTTTCCGCGCCATTGTGAGTGGAGCAAACGACAACTTGGCCGCCCCACATCAGGAACGCCAGTGCGGCCTTCAGCAGCTCCGGCAAGCTATCGACGAACGCCGCCTCATCGATCATCACCACACCCTGCTTACCGCGCAGAGTGCGTGGCGCTGAAGAAAGGGCCAGCACTTCGAACCCTGAGGCAAAGCGAATACGGAAGGCCTGAATAGAGCGATCACCGTCTTCGGTCTTATCTTCGAAGACGAACTCTTCCATTTCCATGGCGGCCAACGAGTAGGCACGAGCCCACATCGCGCAGGCGTCGATAAACTCGCGGGTCATCTCCTGGCTATAGGAGATATACATCACGTCCATGCCACCGGCGCTCTTTGCCCTGGCGGCGCGCAATGCGGCATAGGAGGCAAAGCCCCATGTCAGACCGATACGACGGCTTTTCTCAACGAAGAGAACCTTGCAAGCCGAGCTTTCAAGGAGACCAACTGTCCGCGACTGATACGGCAATAGTGCCTTGCCAAGGCCTTCCTTCCCGACCAAGCCGAGGACGGCATCTGTAGAAAACCGTCGAGCTTTCGCCCATTCTTCCTTGCTGACAGGACCGGTCATTTCTCGACACCAAGAATTTTCGCGAGGATTTCATCAGCAGCTTCAGCGGAAAGGCCCTTGGATTTGGTGACGGTCGCCACGGCTTCCTTTGCCTTCTCTGCAAAATGTGCCTCGACTTTCCTGCGCCGGTCCGACGAAACCGATTGGGCCTGGGCCGCTTTGTGAACGGCAGCAGCAAGCGCGGCGATGCCTTTCGGATCGATTGTTCCTTTTTTGGTTCGGGCACAGGCCAAAACGAGACCCTTGATGGCTTCTGTCGCGACAAGCGTTAGATCGTCGCTTTTCCCGGCATCAAAGGTTGAAGCAACGGCCGATGCCATTTCTCTCGCTTCGTTGATCTGACGCGTCAGTTCGTCCAGGTTCACCGAGTATCTGTTGAAAGAGCTGAGGCTGGGGATCTTGAATTCGAGTTCGCCACGGGATTCCCTCTGCACCTGTTCAAGCCTAGTGACAAATTCCTGGTAGATATCCACCTGAGAGGTGGTGGTATCCTGAAGCTGCTCTGCCGCCCATTGGACCACATGGCTGCATTCCCTCGGCAGCAGTTGGAGCGAACTCAGTCGGCCGCGTCCCTTCGCCATGATCAGATCCCCGGCCGGCGCGGGCGCTGGACACCCTGAATGGTGATTTCCCGGTCAAGGTGACGTTTTCCATGATCCGTCAGGGTGGCGATTTTCACGTCCTCATCAACATCGAGAACCTTCACCGCACTCAAATTGCGCAGATATTCGATCTGCTGATTGACCCATGGCAGATCCTGATAGATGGCACTCAGACGAAGCGCCCCGTCGAAAAACGGGGACGACAGACTTTCGTTGGTCTGCTTTGCCAGCTCCTGAAGAATGACCAGACGGGCTTTCTCCCTGGTCAGTTTTTCATAATCAACCGCGATGCTGTTCATGCTTTGCTTGCTCCAAAAGGACTTCGTTCAGCCGTTCGCCCATAGCCTGGATGGGGGCTAGTTTTTGCTCCATGGCCGAAAATCGGCCTGCTTGTGCAACTTCGATCGTGTTGAGACGCCCGGCGATTTCCGCCATGGACAGTTCAAGGCGGTGGGTCGTTCCGCGATCAGGCAGATGCTTCAGCTCGCTCTCGATCGCCTGGATGCGCCGGTCGTATTCGACCAGCTTCGATTCCGCTTTGACCATCCGCTCTTCGAGCTTCTTTTCACCGGTCGACATCATCGTGCGGAACTGCGTGAGCAGGTTGATGCTGTTGAGCGCCAGCGAGATCAGGACGCCGATGGCTGTCATATCGAGGATCATCGGCAATAGACCTCACGCTCGATCGACGTCTGACAATCGATGCAACGGGCAGCGGCCGGATAGGCCAGTCGGCGCGCCTGGGGGATGGCTTGCCCGCAATCGATGCACTCGTCTGCGCCGGCCTTGTTCAGATCCGCACGGGCTGCGGCGACCTTGGCCGCGCGCTCTTGCTCAACCCGTTCCTCCGCCAACTCAAAATGAATGTTACTGAGCATTGGAACCCCCGGACACGCCGGCAGCGCGGCGCGCTTCACAAGCCCGTAGGGCAGTGCGATCCTTGCCCCAATAGGACGTGGTTTCCGGCTCATTCAGCCGACGATCGGGCAATGGAACAGGAGGATCGCAGGGCACCTTGGATGCCTTCGGGACTTCGCGCTCGACATAGACTGTCTTGACCACTGGCGGGGTCTCAGCGCTGATTGAGCAAGCGGACGCGATCGCGGCCAATGCCACCAGTGCCATCATCGGGCAGAGACGCATTCTGTTTCTCCAAGGTGTCGGCACGTTGATTGGCGGCCTCGATCTGATCGCGAGCCGCGTCCTGCGCGGCCATGGTTTGTTTAAGGGTCTCGGCAATCTTTGCCTGGGCTGCTGCGTTCGATTTCTCGATCTCCGCGCGCCAATAGTTGTCTCGCTCGCTGCGGGCCGTTTTGGCAGCCTTGTCGACCATGCTCTCGATCTTGCCGATCGCGGCTACACCGCCCCAGACGATGGCGGCAAGAACCGCAAGGGCAACCAGACCGGCGATAAGGTAACGGCTCATGACTGACCTCCGGCGGGAGGCTCAAGACAAGGCGGGTCCGGCTTTGCGCCCCGCGTCATTGCCCGCATATCAAGAGAGCCGAAGGCACGATGGACACCCAGCAGCGCAACGATAAGGCCGACCATGCTTGGCACGGTGACATTGCCGAACGCCACGGCCTGTTCAGAACCAAGGCAAGCGCCGATGGTCAGGGTCAGGATGACAGTCCAGGCCAAGGCACCTGAACACCAGAGCCATTGCTTGGATGTGGTGTAGGACGGCTTTTCCATCAGTCGTCACTCCATGTCTGGCGGACCATCCAGGCAAACGGAATGACCAACAAACCGCAGGCAACCGTATGCAAAAAGCCAGCTCCAATGATCCAACCTGAAGCGACGGAAACAAACAGGTAGACGGCGACAAACAGCGCCGTCATCCCGATCTTGCGCTTGAGGCTGATCTTCATACGATGGCCGCCTGAAAATGCATGCCGTCACGGCGTTGCGGCGACCAGTCACCACCCCATATCCAGCCTTCGGCCTTGAAGGCATCGACCACGCGCGGGTCCATGTCAGGCGTAGGATCGCCAAGACCGTTATGAGACGGGTCGAGATCGACCGCGCAGCCGTAAGCATGCATGGAAAGCGCGGACTTGCCGCGCATCTGCCGCCAGTTATAACCACCACCGATCAGATGCAGGTTCTTGGCTTCAATGGTCTTCTGGTTTTTGCCGAAGATATCCCAGATATTGCCGAGAACCCGGCCAAGGCTGCCAGCGACCTTCGTGTGAACGCGAAAGGATTTGAGCGGGATTGATGTGTCCCAGGCGGCAACAGCCTTCCATGGGATCGGCACGAGGACAAGGTTCGCCTTCTCCCAGGCCAGATCAGGCCCGGCAACGCCCTTGGTGATTTTGAGGTTCTTGCCGTAGAAATCGGCAACGGCGGACTGTTGAGGCCAATTGTTCATGATCGTTCCCAGCTAAAGAAAAAAGCCGGGCAAGACCGGCTTTGCTGAGGACGAGTTTTGCTCGTTACGGGCGCATCAAAACAGCCGGTAGGGTAACCGGGTCAAAATTCGAAAAGATCGAGTTGATTGGTTTCGCCGGAACGCAGCCATTTGCTCACTGTCTTATGTGTCGTGTGCAGTTGGCGGGCAATGTCGTTCGTGTTCAGCCCCTTATTATACTTTAAATGGCTGGCGATAAAGGGCTTTGCTGTGGGCACATATAATGGACCAGAACCGACCTTGGCTGCCAGACTGATAGCGGCGGCCTTGCCGAGTTCTTCGGCCACTGCGGACCCCGTCTGAGGACTTTCCGAGAGGTAGACATACGACCCTCCGAAGGCCAGGAGGAACTGGATAGCCTTCTCGATGCCGACCGCCGTCACATACGGCTGAACATGGGCGGGAACGCGGATTTCAGCCACGGCGCACCTCCAGCTGCTGTTCGAGGATCAGGATTTCGCGGGTCACGGCTTTCAATTCTCCAAGCTTTTCGAATTTGCCGCGTTCGTGCGGCCTCATGGTTTCAATGCGCCTTACAAGCGCTTCACGGCGGTCCTGAAGCCTCTTCAAGTCACCCTTGAGAAAGAGAGGCAGGACCGGCGTCATCTTCAGATCCTCTTGCCCGGCTGGACGCGAAAGCAGGTCACGACGCCTTCGTCCTGGATGACGAATTTCATCCCATCGGCAATCACCTTGGCCGCGCCGAACCGAACGCCGGTGCTGCACATGATGCGGATCTCGGTGCGGATCGCCTCGACATCGATGCCGTGCCGGCGCTCCAGAAAGCGCAGAACAGCGTGGTCGGTCACGACGGCAATGGTGAAGCCGGTTTCCGGCATGGGCTTGGCTGGCGGCTTTTGGCTCATGCGCGCCGCTCCCACTTGATCAAGACACCTTGGAAGACGTTCTTGTCATGACTGTCGCGCCAAAACCGGCCCATGGTTTCCCGTGCCGTCGCGCCGATCAACTTTGCCGGTGCGATGCCTTTCAGCCGGATCGGATCAAAACCGTCCGAGGCCGCGAATGGCTCAATCTCATCACGGTGCAGCGGTTGGCCGTTGATGGCGATGTAGGCAATGCCAGCGTCGATCAAGTCGCTCGACATGATGACGATCGGCAGTACCTCAATGCAGATCGGATCGTCGATGATCTTTCGGCAGTACCGGGTCCGCAGCCCCTGGAAGAGCTGGACGGGTTCGCCAACATGGGCATGGCGGCGGCGATGCCCCCGGATGGTGTGGGTTTTGGTGCCATCTTCGATCTGTGCCGCGAAGAATTTTTTGAAGCCGTAGGATACCATCAGGCACCTGCCTTTTTGACGGTGTCCTGCTCAACCGGATCAGTCGGGTTATCCTCGGACTTGGCCGGGAAAAGCTTGCGAAGATCGAAGCCACCGGTGGAACGGATATTCATGGTTCCATCGCGGTTCAGCTTCATGGTGATAGTGGCCGGCTTTTTTTTCTTCGCCATCACGCACCTGCCTTCTGGGCGCGTACCCGTTCGCCCAGGGCGTTCATGACGGTCTGCCACTGGCTCGGCTTCAAATCAGCCAGCCAGACATTTGACAGGCCGAGCAATGAGGCGACTTGCGCGTCAAAGCCCTTGCGTACGATCAGGCTTACGCCGGGATTGAGGATCTTCCACTGCGCCCAGGCGATCTTCGCGCCATCGCTGGCGAGCCACTCTTGGCCGTTGGTGTTGCCGAAGCCGACACCAGCCTCGCGGGCCAGCCATGTTTTCAGCCCCTCAATCGCTTTCTTGGCATCATCGGCGTGGTGCAGGAAGCGAACATGATCGAGACCGGTCTGGCGGGTGACAAAGGCCAACAATGCCGCATCGTCCCGGTTCTCGACCACACCGAGGTTCCAGCCCGCGATCCACAGCGCCTGGAGCTTCTTGGCGAATTTTCCGACCAGCGGCTTGCGCTTGCCTGCGCTGGCCGGAGCCGGAGCAAAGCCTTCACCCCGAAACACCTTCAGCACCTTCTGGCGCTCTGCCTCTGTCATGTCTTTCGCGGATGGCTTGCCGGTGATGTTTTCGAGCTTGGCCCGGTAGGTGTCTTCGTCTAGGCCGAGATGCTTTTTGGCTACGTGAATGGCTGCGATCGAGGAGGTCATGACAGCACGCCTTCCTCGGTTAAATGGTGATACCAAACCTCATTTGGAAAAGCCCAAGCATGCCATCGTTCAAAGGCTGTAAGAGCCTCTTCTGTGTCGGCAGCTTCCGGGACGCCGGGTATCAACAGCACACCATCCGTGTAGCCATGGCGCGCCTTTGCGTTTACCGCGTCTTCTATGGTTTCTTTTTCGCCACCAGCAAAGACGATTACGCCGTGGGGGATTGCGGCCTCGTCCTCAACAATGCCGATAACGCCAGCGCGGTCACAGTAGGCAACTGCAAACATTACTTGATCCTCCTATCGATCTGATCCGCCAATGCGCTGAGATTGATTTCGGACAAGGAAACTGCACCTACAGTCTTGGCTTGAGCTGCGTCGGAGATGTACGCATAGGTCACACCTTCATCCGTCGAAATCGTGCAACCTTCAGCGCTGAACTCAGCGATAAGTGCGGCCAAGATGGTGTCGTGGCGGGATTGGTCGGTGCTCATGCCGCACCCGCTTTCGTCGATCTACGTTCTTCTGCCGATTTTACTTGCGGCGCATACGGCGATGGAACAACGCGACCCAGAGATGGAGCTGCATTTTTCTGCATCAGATGATCGGCGCCGACCTGAGACGGCGCGGGGCATGGCTCAATGGCGTTGATGGTGTTCAGGATGCCGCTCACCCCAAACGTCGCGCTGCACTCGAAGCGCACCAGCAACATGCGCTCCTGCTGTTCGTTGACGGGTCTGGCGTCTGCGCCGCAGACAGGGCAGGTCTTTTCGGCTTTCAGTTTTGCGTAAAGGTGGTTCATGCTGCACCTACCTTCTTGGCCTGGGCAGCATGCAAATCCGCGGCTCTTTTTAGAAGCTCCGGCTCTATCGCATCGACGCTTTCTACGTAGAACCAAAGCTGCTGGGTATAGCCCCAGCCGCTCTTCCATGTGTCGGGAGCAAGGTACGTCCTGATACATATCGAGGCGGTGGCCATGAAACCTCGGCGACCGTTCAGCTCCCAAAGTTCAGCGACGGTCTCGCGCAATCTGCGGGGTGAAGTGAACTCGTCGATGTGAGCTACCAGTTTGGCTAGTTCGGGAAAGCTGACGGCCAAGTCGGCGTTGGCCGTAACGTCGATCGCATCACAAAACTCCTCCAACCAATCAGGGGGAGATTGCGGATCTCCGAGCATGTGGATCGGGTAAATGGCGTCAACGCGGGCTTCAGCGTCATAAAGATTTTCGTACATGGCTTTCCTCCTCACGCCTTGGCAATATCGACGGTGACAGCGATCCATTCGTCCTGAACGGAATTTCGTACATGAAACCGGATATACTGTTTGGAATAGGCGACGTTGATCGCGTCGTTGATGGCGCGAACAGCCTGCACCCACCGCTCGTCCTCAATGGCCAGCTTCGTGAGCTTCTTGATTTCCTTGAGGTTGACCTTGCCCTCTTTATCCGTATCGAAGGCACGGGTGATAAGGGCGCGGATCTCGACGCGGGCGTCGGATGTCCATTCGTTGAGGCATTCGTCAATGAGGCTCTTTGCCACCTGAAGCTCAGGACCGGCTGTCTCAAAATCATTGATCGCAACGGATACACGCATCAGGCCGTCAATGGTCTGATAGGTACGGTTGCCCTTTATCCCACCTGACTTCGCTCCGTATTCCTGCTCCAGGACAGCGTCCAAAGCGTCGAGATCATCCATGCAGTGGGCACGAAACCGGGCAATCCGAGCCGAGATATCGACAG
This sequence comes from Allorhizobium ampelinum S4, assembly GCF_000016285.1. Lineage (NCBI taxonomy): Bacteria > Pseudomonadati > Pseudomonadota > Alphaproteobacteria > Hyphomicrobiales > Rhizobiaceae > Gillisella > Gillisella ampelina. The sequence goes on from NC_011989.1 coordinate 2,522,426, forward strand.
CATAGGCCATGACCTTGCGGACCGATTCGTCGCGCAACTTCTCCTGCGGCTTCACCAGCTCCAGCGGCACCAATGCGCCCTTGGCATTGGCCATGTATTCTTTGCCGTTGACGAGCGTAACGCCGTCGGTGGGCTTTTCTTCGAGAATAATTGCTTCCATGAGTTCAATCCTTCTTGTGTAGGTTTTTGGCGGCGCTTCGAACGCCCTGTGAGGCGGCAAGGAGGGCGTTCAGCGCCCGCCTTTCATCGCGTGTCCCTTTGCTGGCCTCGTACCGGTCAAGGGCTTGCCAAAGCAGCATGGCGGCGTTGACGAGGGTTTCGTCGCAGGGGCGGCGGTTCAGCGCCGCCCGCTCGTCCTTCTCCGCTGCCCGGATCGTCCGCAGCAGCTTGGGACCGACCACTTCAAGCAGTTGGTCAATCGGGATTTCGAGTGGGACGATGAGTGATTTCATGCCGCGTCACCTCCATCTGGCGGAGGGCGGTGAGACGGTTTCGGGCGGGGCCGAAATAGGATGACCTTCTCGTCCAATACGATTGGCGGTGGCGAGGCTGGGTGTGTTGCCCGTTCAGCCAGTTCCTCAACATCATTCGAAATTTTGGCGATAACTCGGAGGTATTCGGCTATCGTAGCAATGAAGCCCGGATGCATATTGATGCCCAGCGCAACAACCTTTTGAAGCCTTGCTTCCAGCCTTCTTAGGAGTTCTGACGGCTTGCTCGATACGGTCATGACCGCCCCCCAAAATCAGGGCGGATGATCTTGCTATCGGCATCCTTCACCAGCCCGGCGAATTGCTCGGTTGCCAGTCGGTCAACGATCGCACGACCCGCCTTCCCGGCTTCGGCAAGCCGATGAACGGCGACCTCGTCTTCCAGGTTCTTTGCGAGATCGGCCAGAGTGCCAAGCAGCGTGGCGAACTGTTCGAGGTCTCGTAGAGAGATCAGTGTCCGCCCACACATTGCCTGGATAGACGCGCTCACGTTTCGGAGTTCCGTGGAGAGGATCATGCCATGTCCTCCACGTCGCGGTTCTTCCAGGCGGCCTGAATGTCCTTTAAGCCAACCTCGGTCCCTGCCCCAAGCGCCACCATCAAGGCCATGCGCATTGTCTTTTCGATCTGCCGGAAGGCACCGCCCTTCAAGCCGATGCCCATCAGAAACTTGATGCAGGCCGGATCGGTTACATTCCAGGCGGCAATGTAGGTTTGCAAGTCATCCGGATAGGGCTGCACCCGTTGCAGGCGCTTACCGATGCGGCTTTTCAGCTGGGCATAACTCGGCCCCTTTTTGTTGCTGGCAAACCGGCTATAGACCTCCGAGTTGCCAACGACGGCCACACCGCATTTGTACACATCCACGAAATGGCGAAGCTGGTTGAGCGCCTCGTCGTTAAGGTGCTGGCCCTCGTCAACGATCAGCAACGTCCCGTCACCGGTCCGCTTCAACTTGGTCCCGATCGCCCGCGCCAGACGCGCCGGGTTGTTCTCCTGAACCGCGAGCTGCTCGGCCAGCTCCGTCAACATGCCGTGAACCGTCTTGGTGCTCTCAGAAACGGTGGCGTGATAGACATGCGGGCGCGTGTTGGTGAAATACTCACATGTCGCGGTCTTGCCCATGCCAGCGCCCAGCGTGATCATCACCAGATCGGGGCAAATCTGCGCCCACGTCAGCGTTTCCAGCACCTCCGCCGAACCGCGAAGCTTCATGAAGGGCGGCGATTGCGGAATCATCGCCGCAATGCTGGCACTGGCTTCCAAGGCATCCAGCCATTGTTCAATCATGGTGTTGTGACCGTCCAGCCGCCCTTCGTAGCGGCCGGAAAACCACTGGCTAAACGTGCCTTCCTTCATGCCCGACCGGCGGGTAACTTCCGCCTTCGTCCACCGGAACTGCCGGGCAACGGCAATAACGCGGTCAATCAGCTCCCACCACTTTTCGATATCGGCATCACTCTTGTTTGCAGAAACCTCAGGTGCCTGGACGGGGCGCTCCCAGGAAGCGCCGTTAAACTGACTTGTGTTGATGTGCTTGTTCATTTACAGATAGCTCCGTTGAATAGCCCATTCGGGCCAGTTATCGGGCAGTCTTCGGACTGCCCTTCTTTTTTCCGGAACCGTACGCAATACTCTTCGGCTCGTTCTTCCCGGTGTCCGAAACACGCGACACCGGGCTATTCCCTCTCGGGAATTCAATGACCCCACCGCCCTGAACCAGGCCCAGCGCGCGGGAAAAACTGTCTTCGAAATGTTGATCCGAAATCGCATCCACAGGTGCTTCCACCTGCTGGCTGCGGGTGATCAGGCGGGTCACAGCAGGACGGACTGTCTCCGGCACATCTGCTGGCTTTGGTGGTTTGGACCCCTTGTAATAGATCTCGCCCAGCTGCTGGGCCGACAGTGCGGCTTCCGCCTCGGCCTTGGCAGCAACGGCCTTGGTGTGGGTGCTGGCGAGGCGAGAATGCGCACGCGCATCGTCTCTGTTCTTGAAGCCAGCATCATCCACGCACGCTGCCTCGCAGATCAGCCGGTTTTTGAGGTCGTACACTTTGATCGGCTTGTGCAGAAAATCAGGGTCAAACCGGATAATGACCTGCTTCCCGGCCCATTGGTTCAGCTCCCCACTCCAATAGCGATTGCCTTGGAAATGTATCCCACCATTCGATTTCTGGGTCTTGATCGCCTCGGACGCCAGCAACCACAATGCTGCCTGCGCGTTGGATGGAACCCGAACAATTGTCGAGGGTGCCGCCATCGAGGCCGCAAAGGTCTCATCAAAACTACGCCCCTTGCAATTCTCGGCCCGGCGGCCAGCTTGCGCGTTATGCTCAACAATCTGAGCCGCCACATGCATCCGGAAGTCTTCCAGCGGAATAGCCCGCTCCATGTAGTTCCAGGGCTTGGCATCCGGTTTATTACCGCTGTACGCCCCCGCACAAAACGGATGTTTGGCAATGTTTTCCGCCAGATCACGCCATGCACGCTCAATCGGCTTGGACTGGCCCGAATATGGCCGGGTCCAATGCACCTCAACACCCAGCGTGGTCAGCAAGCCGCGCGGATCTTCTGGCTTCACTTTGAAACGGAAACGGTTGACTGTGCCGCCTGTTATCCACTTGCTGGCAAAAGCCCTGCCGTTATCCAGGTAGATGTCTTCAGGAATGCCGAAAGCCTCGACCATGTCACCAATGACCAGTCGCACGGCTTCCCATGTCTCGCTTTCCGATAGTCTCCAGGACAGGATTTTCCCGGAAAACAGATCCTGAATACCGATGATGAACATGCGGGTTGGCTCTTTTTTCCATGGCACGGACACGAACACATCGACTTTGTGTCCATCCATATTGACCATTTGCATCGCGTGCAGGTGCGCGCGGCTACGGCGCTGAGCTGGATAGAGCGCCTTTGCCTTGTCACGGCCCTCGCGCTTAAAGAGCGTCACGGCCTTGCCGACCTCACGCTCAAACCGGCGGCGCAAAGACCGCTCGGAAGGGATCGGAGCCCATTTCTCACGCTTCGCCACCGTCATCATCCGACGATAGCAGGCAGAAAATGCGGGCTTCTCCGGTCTCAGATAATCGGACTTGAGGAACGTCCATGCATCAGGATGGCAATCGGCCACATCGGCAACGACACCATCAACCGCAGGAGAAAACGATGGAGCCAAGGCAGCAAGCCAGTCGTCGCGATCAAGCCCTTCCGTCAGTCCTTTCCATTCGTAGTAGGTGGACTTCTGGACCTCCGCCTCCGACGTGGCGATAGCAATGGCGGCTGCCCTACTGACACCTTTCTGCGCCGCCAGCGTCTCGACCCGGCAAAGCACGCTCAAACGGGCTTTGCAGATGTCTCGATGTTCATTTGAAAGCCGTTCAAACCGCGCCCAAAGTTGATTTTTGCGGGTACGGATCGCGTCCCATTCTTCCGGGGCAACAGCCGACGCCGCCATTTCAATCCGCGTCCGTGCCGGAGCTGGCAACAGAGCGATATGATACAGCCAAACCGGCTTGGTCGGGCCTTTGACTTTTCGCGCATGAGTAGGATGTTCGCGCCAGTTTGCCTCCGTGGCGACCCTATGCAGACCCGCCATGTTATGAGGCAAATCGGGCAGCTGCATTTGCGCCAGTTCAGCAAGAGAGAACCATTCCTTCATCGATGTGCTCCTTTGCGGCTTTCCACAAAGGCGCGAACGGCAGGCTCATTGGTCTGTAACCACCTGAGGGTCTCGATGACCGCGCCGAGTTGCTCCTTGATCAACTGACGTTGCGACGCGCTACTGGCGACAATCGGGAACTGTCCGCAAACAACCGCGTCCACCGCTGCAATCTGGCTCTTGAGTGATACCTTGGCCATTACCGCCCCCTTGACGCGAGCGTGACAGGGCGCGCGCTCTGGCGGCGGATCTCCGCCTCAATGCGCTTGCGCTCCTGGCGAAGCCTGGAAAGCTCCGCAAGCCGGGCTTCGTCGCCGATCAGCACGGTGACGCCCTGTACGGAAGCAACCTCGTCCCAAAGCCAAAGCGCATCGGTGGCATGTACAAAGGCTGTGAACCTGATCAGCGTCACGTCGTGACTGTTGCGGCTTTCCGCCGTGTAGGCATCCAGCGTGGCCTTGCTGATATTCGGCAGGCCCAGATATTGCGCCATGCGGGCTGCAATAGTTGGGCGGTCATAAGCACACTCGCGGATAGCTCGGGCCATCGCCCGCTTGATCTTCACGCGGTAGCGATCGATATCGACATGCTGAGCGCCGTCGCGGACAGGGAAAACCGGCTGCGCGAAAAAGTCGAGCTGGGAAGGGTCTGGCTTGGTCATTCGGCAGCCTCCCGAAGATCATCCATCATGCCGATGGAGATCAGGAAGCGTGACCGGGTGGTATCATCCGCATCCTTCCACGCCTTTTGCAATGTGGTGAGAATGGCAGCCTGCTTGGTCGCCGGATCGGCCTGCACCTTGGGTTCTGCCATGTATGACAAAACCTTTTTGACGTCCGGTTCCGTCTCAAGTGCCTTGGCTATGGCGGCCTGTTCAGTCGGACCTTTCTTGGCAAGCTTCAAAAGCAAAGATTGGTCATCTGCAAAAGGCGTCCCACGGAGTGCCGCCCGCAATGGCGGATAGAGGTTCTGGCCAATGGCAGTCACATATTTATATGTGCGCTCACGAAAGCCGAGGCGTTCCTGCACCTGCTCTGAAAGCTCTTTGCCGGGAGCAAAGATCAAAGGGCAATCATTGCCCTTTGATTTTTTGTCACCACCACGCTGGATTTTGCCGTTTTTCTCTTCCCACAATTCGCGGAATGTCAGCACGAACACAGCACGATCCAGCTTGGATAGTTCGTTGCGGTAAAGGTTTTCAGACAGCTCAATCAACTGGCCTTCTACCGCATCGGCAGCAACGGCAATCGCGTCAATCTCGCTCCATTGGTTAAGCTCTGCTGCCCGCAAACGGTGCCCACCGGCAACCAATGTATAGGGTGTTGCACCCTTGTTGGCCGCAGGCGTCTTGCGCACGGTAATCGGGTTGATCAGCCCGCGCTCGGCCATGGATGCTGCGATAGCGAGGGCATGGTCTTCATCCACCGGGCGGGCACGAGTGCCAATGTGAATGCTGGATAGAGGAATACGGGCAAATTCAGCCATTCTTTTTGTCCTGCAAAAGCCTCGCCAGGGTGACGATGGTCCGCACGTCAGCAATCATCGCTGCTGACGCACGGCGGCCATGACCTTCAGTCAATCGCGACACCGCCTCAGAAAGTGCCTCTTGATCTTCTGTCCAGTGTTCGAAGGGATGCACCGCGTTTGGCATCAAATCGCCAACCGCCTTCCGCAGATCCGCCGCCGCAGCTTCCCGATCTGTGGGCAGACCGTCCGGGCCAAGATAAGTGCCATTACACATCATCAGGCAGCGTCCTCCATGCGGGCATGCAATGAGGCGCGGGCAGCCGCCGCCATTTTGCAGTAGTGCTGTTCAAAACGTGGGGTTTGCAGGCGCGTGTCGATGGTTCTCAGCGCCCGATTGACCGCTTCGCGGGACCGCTCCTGGTGTTCAACCACCCGACGCTTCGGGATCAGGAACACCCGAACCATCAGGTGGATGACGACTTGACGGGCAAGCGCCGCATCGAACCATTCGTGCGGCGGGTCGATAATCGATTGGACGGACAGATGCGGAAAACCATCCCGCACCGCCAGAATGCAGGCGTGATAGGCACCATCGTGCAGGGATGCTTGTGAATGCAGGTTCAGCATGGAAACCATGCCCGCCTCAAAGAGGCTTTCGTGACAATTTCGGTCTGACGTTTTGTCATTGTGGGGCTCGGAAATTTCGGGAATTGTTGGTGTGTGGCGCGGACAGCTGGACTGGACAGCCGGAACGAGAGCACTTCTGAAACGGGGAGCTTTTTGTTCTGCCGGTGAAAACCCGGATGCTAAAGGCTAGAACAGCGTGCCGTCCGCGCCACATCTCAGGCAGCCATCGAGTCGCTACGACGCGAATGGCGATAATTCTCAGCAGGTTGAGGGCTCAAGCGCCGCCCGTCTGCAAAATAGCGCGAGGGCCAGAGCATATGAGGACGTGTCTTGAGGGCAGCGGCAATCGCGCGCTCGCCCGCCAGATGTGGTTCATGAACAGCGTTTCCAGCCGTACCGCTGGGGAGATTGTAATTCTCATCGATCTTGGCAAGCGTCAGCTTGGCGACGATCAACTTGCTTTTAATACGGCCGATCTCTTCCAGGCGTTTGCGCTCGGCACGGCTGGGCTTGCCGGTGATAGGATCACGATGCATAAGTAATTCCTTGATCCAGATGAGGAGGCCCTGGCAGGCCTCCTTTTTTGGGGTGGCGTAATCTGTGAACACAGAAAGGTATAGCCAGAAATGGCCATTATATCAAATGCAAAATGGCCACTTCTGGCTATATCCACGTAAATGACTGAATTATCAGATAGAATTCGCTTGGCCGCTGAAAAGCTTGGAGGGTTAAACAAGCTTGCTCAGGAAATTGGTGTGCCACGACGTACGCTCGGGAACTGGTTGAAGGGTACCAATCCAAAGCCAAGCAACCTCAAACAGATTGCGGATGTGGCAAACGTCAGTCTTGAGTGGCTAATCAGTGGGACTGGCTCCCCTGAGCAAGATGGCCTATCGACGGCGTTGAACCGGCTCGTGGACGCAACCGGAAACCCTCATGGAATGTCAAATGATGAGTGGAATCAGCAGGCAAACGAGTGGTTTTCTGCTGGAATGGCTAACCTCGAACGCCAACCGAAGCCGCACACTTCAGATCCTGCACCATTTCTAGATACTGACCTGATGGAGAGACTCGCTAGGGTAGTTACATCAACTCATCGAGACTTGGGTATATCAATAGCGCCAGAAAAAGTTGTCGTTGAAGTTGCTATTTTAATGAATGACTTAGCTCGTACGGTGAGGATAAACGACCCGGATGCTATAACTCTGGCTCTTCCTGTTATCGAATACCGATTGCGCGAGCGTTTACAGGAGGCAAAGCGGGAACCAGGAACCGGCAAACGTTTGGCTTAATGGTTGTAAGGTGCGCCAACATCGCAACTATCGTCTTGAGTGTATTTACTCCACAGATCAATGGTTGCCGCTTTAAGTATGATGCATTTATTAATTGATTACGGTTTTTCAAATATAGGTATAGGGCAGTTTTATATTAGGGGGAATTGTAATGCAAAATTTGATAATTTTCGTGCTACTAGGCGTTCTGGCTGGATGTCAGAATGTTGACTCTTCATCTACAGCGTACGTAGCCAATTATCCGATCCGGCCTTACGCTATCGACAAAGAAGATGCCGCTGCCATCGAAATTGCTGTAAGGAACGAACTAAAAGACCCGTTAAGTGCCATACTGGGAGAGGCACGCGCAACCATTGACGGGAAAAATGTGGTCCATGTTTGCGGGATGGTAAATGCACGAAATAGCTTTGGTGGATACACTGGATTTGTACTTTATCAGGGCATATTAGCCACTAATGTGTACAACAAGAGAGTTTTCGCTGTGATCGGCATGGGTGGTTCGCCAGGAGATATTCCGAGCCAAAGCATAGCGATTATGTGCAAAAGGAATGGTATAAACTGACGTTGCCTTACTCTCTCTGCGATACGAGGATGAGAAGTATGGAAATCGATTGGAAACAGGCGCCAAAGGCTGCTCGATGGTGGGCTGTCGACGCAAACGGAGATGCACACTGGTTCTGTGCGCCAAATGTAGCCGCCTTCACTGACTTTTGGTTTTCAGAGCCGGTCAAAGCCCCACTATTTGGCTTTACCGGCGACTGGAGGAAAAGCCTTATTGAGCGGCCACCGTTGAAATTATCTAACACGTCATAAAAATCGGTAGAAAATTATATTTTTCAATATCTTATCATAAATACCAGAGATAATTTCAGCGTGAAATTATCTAAATTGGATTTTTGCCTACAATCTGTCGAATATAGGCAGCGCACCGGCAAACCGTGACAATCCCTCCAGCCTTGAGATTTCAATGATTTGAAGGCGCTCAAACCCCTTTTGAGGACACTTTGAGGGCCGACTTGAAGCCATGCCTGTTTTTGGTCTAAATGGCTGCCGAACGGACATCATGATCGTGCCATGCTGTCAAAATAGTGCCAACCGTCTCGCCGCACGATCCGCACCAAGCGCCTGAAAAATAAGGCGTTCCCGCGCATTCCCACATAATCCCGGATATTCCCGTATTTTCCAGATACTGGTGTCAGACAACACTCGCCGCACACTTCCGGAAGTTTGACACCCAAAACCGGAAAAATGAAATTTGAAAAATCGCTTATGGATCGTAAGCTATTGCGGATGATACGCCTCCTGCGAGAACCGCAGCTCCGGATTTCGTTTGCGTAAGTTCCAAAAGCCGAGACTTGGTCATCGACTATTTCATGCGTAACAGGATAACTCTTCGCTAACGCTGACGACTCATCTACCAATAGTTTACAAACAGTTGGTAAAATCGTTGTCGTAGCGGGGGGGGCTTATGACCGATTCACTTTTAGCCGATACTGACATAGAAGAAGGGGTTTCCAAGGCGTATGTTCATGCGGTCGCTGTCGCAGCCGGATACGTAACTTCCCTGAAAGATTTCGACCGTGACGGAGTCGACGTGACTATCGAGGCCGGAAGCGTTTTTCGTCCAAAGATAGACCTACAACTGAAGTCGACCATTAATCTGCCTCTAGTCGATGGTAAATTAGTGCTCCCGTTGAAGGTGCGGAATTATAATCTGCTGACCATTAAGACCCAAACTCCACGCCTTCTCGTGGTGATGCACCTCCCGAAGGAAAAGGTAGACTGGATCAATATGCATCCCGAGCAGTTGGTACTCCGAAATTGCGCATATTGGCACGTACTTGAAGGAATGGCTGAAACTACCAACAGCACGTCTGTCACTGTCTACATTCCGCAAGCCAATCGATTTAATAAAGACACCTTGGTTGAACTCATGGAGAAGTCTCGAAGTGGAAGCCTCCTATGAACGCACCTTTCGTTGACCTTTCGGCTGTTAGGGCTGTATCGCCCACATCATTAAGCGCCTACGTGCGAGCCGAAGGTTGGACCAAGCAGGAGCGGTTTGGCGAACACAGCGATGTTTATGCCCGCGACCTTGCACCTGAACTGATCATACCTGGAACGACAAAATTGGGTGATTATCCCGAAGTCGTATTGGCAATTATTCGCACACTCGCAAAGTTCGAGGGCCGAACGGAGGCCCAAGTATTTAAAGATCTTTCAGTCTCTGACCGCGATGTGGTTCGCATTAGGGCGCCAGAGGCATTCGATGACGGCTCCTTGCAGGTCGATGCCGGCGTGAACATCTTCGCATTCGGTCGCGATCTTCTTCTTTCTGCGGCGTGCTCCGCCATCGAGCCGCGCACTGTGTTTCGTGCAGGAAAGAATAAGGACGCCGTCGAATATATGAATCGTGTTAGGTTGGGGCAGACCGAACAAGGCAGTTTCATCATTACCTTACTCGCTCCGGTTCCACCATTATTGGAACCGGCACAGCCCGACCTGTGGCCAGTCACCGCCGAAGAACCCTACGATCGGATGGTAACTCGGTTCCTCGCTGACGGTGTCGAGGCCGCTAGCCACGCTGCGGAGCAGGTAGCCCGTGGAGACAGCGTTGATGCGTTCAATCGGGCGGTGAAGCATGGGGTCAGTGCCAATCTGTGTGAAGCCCTATCAAGCCTGATAAATATTGGTCATGGTCTTGACGTGTCGGTCACCTGGTCGCGTACCCGCCCAACTCCTGAGCCGCGCCGCACAGTAAGGTTCACGAGAGAGGAAGGCGAGGTCCTCAAAGAAGCCGCCCGAGTTTTACGTACGCAGGAGCCTCGCCTTGACGAGGAACTCCAAGGTTACATCGTCGCAGCAGGACGCAGCCTAGCACAGGTAGATGGACAAGTTACCCTTAAGACATTTGTTGACGGGAAGCCCGTTTCGGTCAAAACAAAAGTTCCAGCCGAAACCTATAGTCTTGCCTTGACTGCGCACGACGATAAAGTGGCGGTAGCTATTACTGGTGATCTTCGCCGTGAAGGCCAGCGCTGGCGGTTAGATAATCCACGCAACTTGGCTCTGATGCCTGACGAAGCTGCTTCGGCCTAGAATTTTACATTCCTCCCAGAGCGTGAAGCTCCCACAGAAAATGGCGCCAGCAGTCGCTTGAAGCAAAGAACGCCACGAGACCAAAAACTCGCTGCGCAGGCTCTTCGCCACGCAAATTGCTGAACTGGGCGTTCAATTTGAAAGTCAAATTTGGCTCTCCGATGACGTGGGGACCCATGACCGCATTACAAGAGAGTGTTGGTTTCCACGCAGAACTGAGCCGGTTAGGCGGATAATTTCCATTGAGAATTGAGCCATGTGAACCTTCCCCCAACGCGGTGAGCGACGGGGGCAACGGAGTGATCCACATGGGACTTTTAAACATCATCCGTCGGATGGCGCTGCGTGAGAAGCAGTCGATCCGCGAGATCAGCCGGCGTACTGGGCTGTCACGTAACACGATCGCAAAGTATTTGAACGCTGGCACGATCGAGCCGACGTTTACGGTACCGGAGCGACCGAGCAAGCTTGATCCTTTCGCCGACAAACTTTCTGGCTGGCTGAAGACCGAGGCAGGGCGGTCGCGCAAGCAGCGCCGAACGCTGAAGCAGCTTCATGCCGATCTTGTGGCTCTCGGCTTTACCGGCTCTTATGGCCGGGTCGCCGCGTTCGCCCGTGAGTGGCAGGCTGAGCAGCAGACGGCGGGCCGCGGCATATTCGTACCGTTATCATTCCGCCCAGGTGAAGCATTCCAATTCGATTGGAGTGAAGATTATGCCGTGATCGCTGGCGAGCGTGTGAAGCTTCAGGTCGCACATATCAAGCTATCGCACAGTCGGGCCTTTCTGGTCAGGGCTTACCTGCTGCAAACGCACGAGATGCTCTTCGATGCTCACTGGCACGGCTTCCGGGTCTTCGGCGGTGTGCCTGCGCGAGGGATTTATGACAATATGCGCACAGCCGTTGATCGGGTCGGCCGTGGCAAGGAGCGGCAGGTCAATATCCGTTTCCTGGCGATGACGAACCACTACGTCTTTGCGCCCGAATTCTGCAATCCAGCGGCCGGTTGGGAAAAGGGTCAGGTCGAGAAGAACGTCCAGGATGCCCGACCACGCTTGTGGCAACAGATGCCAGACTTTCCAAATCTGATGGCGTTGAATGACTGGCTGGAGCAACATTGCCAGGAGCTGTGGCGGGAGACGCTGCATGGCACCTTGTCAGGCACGATCGCGGATGTTTGGGCCGATGAGCGGGCAGCATTGATGGCGCTCCCTGCCATGTTTGACGGCTTCGTCGAGCAGAGCAAGCGCGTCTCACCAACATGCCTGATCACCTTCGAGCGTAATCGTTACAGCGTGCCAGCATCATTTGCGAACCGGCCCGTCAGCCTGCGGATATACCCAGACCGACTGGTTGTTGCGGCCGAGGGAAACATTCTGTGTGAACACGCGCGGATTATTGAGCGCAGCCACAAGCTACCGCGAACGATCTACGACTGGCGGCATTACCTTGCCGTCATCCAACGCAAGCCCGGAGCCCTACGCAATGGCGCACCGTTTTTAGAATTACCGTCTGCCTTTCGACAACTACAGGAGCAGATGCTTCGTCGTCCTGGCGGTGATCGTGAGATGGCCGATATCCTTGCCCTTGTCCTTCATCACGACGAACAGGCCGTACTCCGTGCTGTGGAGTTGGCTCTGGATGCGGGCGTGGCGACCAAGACGCATGTAATGAACCTGCTGCATCGGTTGATTGACGGCAAGACCACCGATGGTCCCGATATCGACACGCCACAGGCGCTAACCTTGTTGCGTGAACCCAAGGCCAATGTCGAACGCTATGACGGTTTACGTGTCCGCATCGTGGGAGGTCGCCATGCGTCATGATCCTGCCAGTGCTGCCGTCGTCATCATGCTGCGTAGTCTGAAGATGTATGGCATGGCCCAGGCCGTCACGGACCTGATCGAGCAAGGTGCTCCGGCTTTCGACGCTGCCGTGCCGATCCTGTCCCAGTTACTGAAAGCCGAGGTGGCCGAGCGTGAGATCCGCTCCATCGCCTATCATATGAAGGTCGCCCGCTTTCCTGCCTACAAGGACCTCTCCGGCTTCGACTTCGCCACCAGCGAAATCGTTGAGGCGACGGTGCGCCAACTGCACCGATGCGACTTCATGGACGGAGCACAGAACATTGTCCTCGTTGGCGGGCCGGGCACAGGCAAAACACACGTCGCGACCGCGCTTGGTGTCCAGGCCATCGAACATCACCGCCGAAAGGTCCGCTTCTTCTCGACCATCGAACTGGTCAATGCGCTTGAGCAGGAGAAAGCAAAGGGCAAGGCAGGTCAGATCGCCGAGACCTTGGTTCGCCTCGATCTGCTGATCCTCGATGAACTCGGATACCTTCCGTTCAGCGCCTCAGGTGGAGCGCTGCTGTTCCACCTGTTGAGCAAGCTTTATGAGCGCACCAGCGTCATCATCACCACCAACCTCAGCTTCAGCGAATGGGCGACCGTCTTCGGCGACGCCAAAATGACGACCGCGTTGCTCGACCGCCTGACCCACCGTTGCCATATCCTGGAAACAGGAAACGACAGCTTCCGCTTCAAGGCCAGTTCGGCCGCAGCAGCACAGAAGAGAGGAGAAAAGACCAGCACCTTGACTAAAGCCTGAGCAGAAAACCATACTCAGAGGTGGCTCACTTCTCGGTGGAAAAACCGGCTCAGTTCCGCGTGGAAACCAACAGTCGAACACATAGAGGAGCGCACCGTCGCGCCGATCGCGCAGCACCGCCCTTGGTCGGCTGAGATGGGCAGGCAACTGCCTGAGTGCCGCCATATCGACAGTCTTGCCTACCCCTGCTTTAGCGTCGCGGATCATATGCAGGGCTGCCTGCTGGGTCAGGGTAATGGCACCCGACTGCGGCGTAAGCCCGCCCTGGGCAAGCGAGGCCAGAACATCTTCCGAGAGAGCACCAACCACGACAATGGAGCGATCGACACGCCCGCCAGCCGTCGCCGCATCGAGCCAGCGGGCAAAGTCATCGCCGAGCGGCCTGATCAGCCAGTCGGGATCCTTGTTGACCTGGGCGGCCATGATCGGCGGCGCATCGATCAGCTTTTCCGCCGCATCAAAGGCCCGAAAGCCAGCCTTGCCGGGATTATGATCCCAGCCTGGATCGATGCCGCGCGGGATCATCCGGATTTCGCCCGTGCGCTTGTTGGTAAACGCCACGAAATCATCATCAGGCGGCGTGAACGTCAATTCACCCCGCATGCGCTCGACATCGCGATCCGACAGGCTTTGCAAGGTGCAGCGGCAATTCCAGCCACATGGTGGCGCCCAGGTGTCCCAATAGGGATGATCGACGGGCAAGCAGAGATTATGCCGCTTGCGATGTTCCGGCCGGGTCCGATCATCGAGAATACAGACATAACGCAGCCACGGCCGGCGCGCCTTGTTGCGCTCGAAGGCCGCCCAATGGCCGGCGGCATAAGAGACACGAAGGTTCGCGTTGAAGATCAGCTGCAGACGGCGAACCGATCCAAGCTGCGCCGGCCCCTGTTTGCCGGTCAGCGGATCAGTCACCTCCTGGACGCCCCACCATCCCTTGGCCTGCAGGATGGGTGTGATGTCCTTGACCGCTTTATCGACGGATATGCCGTCTTCAACGACGGTTTGAATGCCATTGAACAGGTCAGTCAGGATGTCGAAGCCAGCGGATTTGGCAACAGTGAACTGATTGGCATGTTCCTCGCCGTAAGTGTCCTGCCAGGAAAAGGACGGCGAGAGTGTTTCACCGCGTGCCTTCAGCGCCTTGATGGCGTCTTCGGGTTTAAGGGCGGCAATCGTCGCCGTCATGAGAGCGCCTCATCTGCCTCGCCCGAAATCCTGGCTGAGAAAGCGGCGCGCGCGAGCTGCTCGACAAAAGCGTTGACGCCCATGGCGCTCACCTGGGCTGCCAGGAGCGCCTGGGTTTCCTCCAGCGTCGTCACCTTGCTCAAGGCATCGGCCAAACCATCGACGACAGGCGGGGTCATTTCCCTCCAATCCTCGGCCGCGATCTTGGCAGCTGCGACATCGATCGCGTCCCGATCGCCCCCCGCCATCTGACTTTGCGCAGCGACCTTTGGCGGTGGAGCATCTTCCTGGTCGGACGATGGTGCCGGCGTTGCCGCCTTTGGCACGAGCAGCTCCTCGTCCGCGTCCGGATCCGGCAGACCCAGCTTGTCACGCATCGTTGACATGCCAACTTTGAGGCCAAGCGGCACCAACTTGACGACGTTGGCAACGAGATCATTGACGTCGGTTTCATCCGGCCGGCCGATGCGGATCTTCGGGTATTTTTTGCGCGAGCCCAAATTGAGCGCGACCAGCGGAATGACGAGGTCGCGGTTGAGTGTCGAGGCCAGTTGCCGGGCATCGGCCCGCTCGATATCGTCACGCACGCCGTCATGCACCTTGCCGACGGCATAACCGCCAGCCTGCGCATCCGTCGTCGCGGTCTGACCAAGCACGAGCTTGGAGATCTGACGGTCGAGCCAATCGGCGCGCCGCTCATAAAGATCGATGCTGCCGAAGAGCTGAGCCTGTACGAACTCGACCGCCATGCTTTCCGGGATGGTCGCGGCAAAGTCGGCCGCAATGCTGCTGACGGCGCGCAGCAGGACTTCCTTGTCCTTTTCGGAAGCGCTCAAGCCATATTTGCCGAGGCGCAACGGCTGCCCGTAGGCCTCGCAGAAAATCGCCCAATCTGTCGCCGTGAAGGTCTTGAACAGATACGCCCAGGCCGCCGAGCGCGCCAAGCCGCCTCGGATCGGAAGGCCGGACTTGATCTTGGCTTTGTGCACGATCCACTTCGCCGGCCAGAGATCCTCATCGCCTGCGGCACCACGCAGCCGAAGTGTCTCACCATCGTCGCGATCAAACACGAACCAGCGCGGATCGCGCCACTTCAGTGCCTCGATCGTCCACTGGCCCTCGGATGTATCCCAAATGATTTCGGTGGCGGAAAAGCCTTTACCGACCGCATCGAGTATATCGAACAGCTCGTCTTCAAGATCGTCGCGGCCGATGACGTCACGCACCAGATCGGCCGCTGCGACATCATCGGCGCTATCGCTTGCGGCCTCGACCGTAATCTCCAGGCCCGCGACCTGGCGCTTTCGAACGCCAAGCACGCCGGCATAATGCTCGTTGCGTTCCTCCATGTCTTCGGCAAGCTCGAGATAGCGCTCTGGGTCGCCGTCGATCGACTCCCTGAGGATCCGCGCCAGCTTCGGCGGTGTCAGCCCCGGTGCCTGATGATTGCCGACAGGACGGCGAACACCGGTCACCGTAGGTGCCGCCTGCTCTTGTCTGATCTGGCCGCTGCTGATCGGATTGCCGTATTGGTCGAGGATCTGGGCCATCAATAGCCTCCACGTCTGTTGCGCATTGAGGAGACGCGGTAGGGCTCATCGTCACCCTGCTGTTCTGAGAACTTGGATGGTGGTGCCGGCGCTGGCTGATAGGCGTATTCACCCACGATGCCGTCGGCAGCATGGATGCCCAGGAACGCTGCCCAGGTGCGGTCGGCGTGATCGTCATCGCGCTCGGCCACAAAGCGTGGCGCGCCAGTGGCAGACGCCACCTTGCGCAGTTTGTGAAGATCAGCGCGCAGCTTCTGATCGCCCTGGCTGATGCGCACGGTGCGATCCTCGAACCGCTCCTTGCCGCGCGTTGCCATGACCAGCTTGTTCGGGCCGGTAAACAACACGCCTTCAACCCGGCTGCCATAGCGGATCTGTGCGTCTTCCGTGACTTTCTCGCCCATGCCGGTCTGGTCGATACATGCCCGGCCGACGCGGTAGCGGGTCATGACATCATCGAAGGCTTCGTCCATTTCGGCAAAGGTGGCGCGCTTCTGCTCGATCCGCTCACGCTCCCAAAGCACATCGCCGATCTGCTCCCAGACCCAGATGACATGCAGGTCCTCGCGTCGGCCGATATCGCGGCCGACGAAGCAAACATTGCCCTGATAGCCTTCAGGGTCTCCGGCACGCTCATCCTCGCAAGACGAAATCAGATCGTAGGATAGCCAGGCGCTTGCCTCGTCCAACCACTTCAGTTCGAACTCCTGCGCCCAGCTATCCTCATCTGCCAGACCGGCGCGCAGCTCTTCGATGTCGCGCGGCAACCCATCCCGCACCGCCTGATAGATATCAACGACGTGGCGGCTCCAGGGATCATCGATTGGCCCGGTTGCCAGCTCATAGAACTTATTGCTTTTGCCGTTCGGTGTGGACGTGACGCGGATATTCCAGCCCTTGGAAATGACTGGAAACAACGCCCGCCAAATTTGCTGGCTGTCTTTGTGGAAAGCGAATTCATCGAGAAAGACATTGGCGGAAAAGCCGCGTGCCGTGTCCGGATTAGCAGGCAGCGCTGTGATCTTGGAGCCATGAGGCAACGTGACCTCCAGCGCCTTATGGGTGCCGCTCTCGCCTTCCCAATCGAATTCAGCCTCCTGAAACGCCAAGTCATAGGCCTTGCAATGGACCTTGATGCCCTCGTTCATGGCTTCCCGCGCCTGGCGTTCACCACGCGACAGGATCACCCAGCGTTCGCGCTTGCCGGAGACAGCCGCTTCAAAGCAGGTGTCCACGGTCTCCAGCGTCGTCGTAAAGGTCTTGCCGGTCTGGCGGGCAAACATGCCGAGCTTGAAGCGCGAGCGATCGAGCAGCCAGCGCTGCTGATAGCCATAAAGCGGGACGGCAGGCGACTTCATTTCTCAAAAATCCCGTAGATGTCTTCGCGGATCTTGCGCAGAACCTCCTGCCCATCAGGCTTGCCCTGGGCTTCCATCTGGTTGGAAACCGTCGCAAAGACCTTGTCGGCCTTTTGCTTGAAATCAGCCTCGACCTTGCGCCTGCGATCCGAAGACACGGTTTGCGCCTGGGTGGAAGCGCGCAGCGCATTGGCCAGAGCCATCGCGCCCTTCGGATCGATGCCGCTTTCGCCCTTGCTGGTGAGCAGTTCAAAGATCAGTGTCTTGATTGCCTCGGCCGCGATCAAGGTCAGATCGTCGCTGGACTGGGCATCGAACTTGCCGGCAATTGCCGTGGCGATCTCGCGGGTCTCATCCAGCCGTCGGGTCATCGATGCCAGGCGCACGGAGTACCGATTGAAAGAGCTGAATGACGGGATACAGATCTCCAGCTCGCCGCGATATTCCCGATCGAGCGCCTGGAGCTTGGAGACGAACTCCTTATAAAGGTCAGTCTGCGTCCGGTCGCGGTCCTGCAGGGCGTCGGATGCCCAGGCAACGATCGGTCCGCATTCTTCCGGCAACAGTTCGATACCGCTTAAGCGCCCGCGCCCCATGATCAGATCCCCGGCCGGCGCGGGCGCGCAACGCCCTCGATGGTGATTTCACGATCCAGGTGCCGCTTGCCATGGTCGGACAAAGTGGCGAGCTTGATCTCGTCATCGATATCGATGACTGTCAGCGCACCGAGGTTCCGCAGATATTCGATCTGCTGGTTGAGCCAGGGCCGATCCTGATAGATAGCATTCAGGCGCAATGCCGGAGCCAGCAAGGCAGACGAAAGGCTTTCGCTTTGCTGCTTTGCCAGCTCCTGGAGAATGACCAGACGGGCTTTCTCCCTGGTCAGCTTTTCATAATCAACCGCGATGCTGCTCATTCTTTGCTTGCTCCAAAAGGACTTCGTTCAGCCGCTCGCCCATGGCCTGGATGGGGGCTAGTTTTTGCTCCATGGCCGAAAATCGGCCTGCTTGTGCGACTTCGATTGTGTTGAGACGCCCGGCGATTTCCGCCATCGACAGTTCGAGGCGATGGGTCGTGCCGCGATCAGGAAGGTGCTTCAGCTCACTTTCGAGCGACTGGATACGCCGGTCGTATTCAACCAGCTTGGCTTCCGCTTTCACCATGCGCTCTTCGAGCTTCTTCTCGCCGGTCGACATCATGGTGCGAAACTGCGTGAGCAGGTTGATGCTGTTGAGCGCCAACGAGATCAGAACGCCGATGGCTGTCATATCGAGGATCATCGACAGTAGACCTCACGCTCAATCGAAACCTGGCAGTCGAAGCACCGGATGGCGGATGGATAGGCAAACCGGCGCGCCTGCGGAATGGCTCGGCCGCAATCCAGGCATTCCGTTGCACCGGCCTTCTTCAGGTCGGCGCGGGCCGCTGCCACCTTGGCGTCACGCTCTTGTTCGATCCGCTCTTCGGCCAGTTCGAAATGAAGGTTACTGAGCATGGGTTCCCCCCGAAACAGCGGCAGCCCGGCGCGCTTCGCAGGCCCTGAGAGCCGTCCTGTCCTTGCCCCAATAGGATGCGCTTTCCGGCTCGCTCAGCCTTCGATCCGGCAGTGGAACCGGAGGATCGCACGGCAACTTGGCGGCGGCGGGAACGTCACGCTCGACATAAACGGTCTTGACCACGGGCGGGGTCTCAGCGTTGGTTGAGCAGCCGGACGCGGTCGCGGCCAATGCCACCAGTGCCATCATCCGGCAGAGACGCATTCTGTTTCTCCAGTGCATCGGCACGCTGATTGGCGGCCTCGATCTGATCACGGGCGGCGTCCTGCGCTGCCATGGTTTGCTTGAGGGTCTCGGCAATCTTGGCCTGGGCCTGCGCGTTCGATGTCTCGATCTCGCCTTTCCAATAAGCATCGCGCTCGTTGCGGGCAGCGCTGGCGGCCTTATCGATCATGCCGTCGATTGTGCCGATCGCAGCCACTCCGCCCCAGATGATGGCGGCAAGAGCCGCAAGGGCAGCCAGGCCGGCGATAACGTAACGGCTCATGACTGACCTCCGGCGGGAGGCTCAAGGCACGGCGGATCCGGCTTTACACCCCGCGTCATTGCCCGCATGTCCAGAGAGCCGAAGGCACGATGCACACCCAGCAGCGCAACGATCAGGCCGACCATGCTTGGCACTGTGACATTTCCGAACGCCACGGCCTGGTCAGAGCCAAGGCAAGCGGCGATGGTGAGCGCCAGGATGACAGTCCAGGCCAAGGCACCGGAACACCAGAGCCATTGCTTGGACGTGGTGTAGGACGGCTTTTGCATCAGTCGTCACTCCATGTCTGGCTGACCATCCAGGCGAAGGGGATGGCCAGCAAACCGCAGGCAACCGCGTGCAAAAAGCCTGTGCCGATGACCCAGCCTGAAGCGACGGAGACAAACAGGTAGACGGCGACGAACAGCACCGTCATCCCGATCTTGCGTTTGAGGCTGATCTTCATACGATCGCCGCCTGAAAATGCATGCCGTCACGGCGTTGCGGCGACCAGCGTCCACCCCAGATCCAGTTCTCGGCTTCAAAGGCTTCGACAACGCGCGGGTCCATGTCCGGCGTCGGATCGCCAAGCGCATTGTGTGTCGGGTCCATATCGACGGCGCAGCCATAGGCATGCATGGAGAGAGCGGCCTTGCCCCGCATCAGCCGCCAGTTATAGCCACCACCGATCAGATGCAGGTTCTTGGCTTCAATGGTCTTCTGGGACTTGCCGAACACATCCCAGATATTGCCGAGGACGCGACCGAGGCTGCCAGCGACCTTGGTGTGGACGCGGAACGATTTAAGCGGGATGGTTTTGTCCCAGGCCGCTACGGCCCTCCACGGGATTGGAACAAGGACCAGGCTTGCCCTTTCCCAGGCTGGATCAGGTCCGGCAACGCCTTTGGAGATTTTGAGGTTCTTGCCGTAGAAATCGGCAGCGGCAGACTGTTGAGGCCAATTGGTCATGATCGTTCCCAGCATAAGAAAACAGCCGGGCAAGACCGGCTTTGCTGAGGACGATTCTGATCGTTATGGGCGCATCAAAACAGCCGCAAGGGTTTGCGGGTCAGAGGCCGAAAAGGTCGAGTTGAGAGCTTTCGCCGGCTTTAAGCCAGTTGCGAATGGTGACATCGGTGGTGTGAAGTTCCCGGGCGATGTCGTTGGTGGTGAAGCCCTTATTATACTTTAAATGGGCGGCAATAAAGGGCTTTCCGGTCGGGCAGCGGAACCCGCCGGGACCGATATGTCGGGCAAGTTCAGTTGCCGCCACCTTGCCGATCGCCCGCGCCACCGGCGAACGATCCTGCGGGTTTTCCGAGAGATAGACGTAGGACCCGCCGAAGGCCAACAGGAACTGAACGGTCTTTTCGATACCGATCGCCGTCACATAGGGCTGGATATGGGCGGGGACGCGGATCTCAGCCACGGACCTGGTCTCCTCGATCCCGGATGCGCTGGCCCAGTGCATTCATCACCATCTGCCAGTGGCTTGCCTTGAGATCGCCAATCCAGCTCACCTGTTCACCAGCAAGGGAGATAATCTCGGCATCAAAGCCCTGGCGAACCATCAGGCTGCAGCCGGGATGCAGGATCTTCCACTGCGCCCAGGCGATCTTTGCCCCGTCGCTGGCCAGCCAATCATACCCATTGGTATTCCCAAAGCCGACGCCAGCTTCACGGGAGAGCCAACGTTTCAGACCCTCGATGGCCGATTTCGCATCGTCGGCATGGTGCAGGAACCGGACGTGATCCAATCCGGTCTGACGGGTCACAAAGGCGATAAGGGCCGTATCCTCCCGGTTCTCAACAACACCGAGGTTCCAGCCCGCGATCCACAACGCCTGGAGCTTCTTTGCGTACCGGCCAGCAAGCGGCTTGCGCCTGCCTGCTGCGGCCGGAGCCGGAGCAAAACCTTCACCCCGGAACACCTTCAGCACCTTCTGGCGCTCGGCCTCTGTCATGTCTTTGGCGGATGGCTTGCCGGTGATGTTTTTGAGCTTGGCCCGGTAGGTGTCCTCATCCAGGCCGAGCTGCTTCTTGGCGACGTGAATGGCGGCGATGGAGGAGGTCATGCCGCCCCCGCTAAATCCGCTTCCACCATCAAATGGGCCGCCGCGACCTGCGACGGCGTCGGGCATGGCTCGTTAGCGTTGATGACATTGAGGATGCCGCTCACCCCGAAGGTCGCCCCGCATTCATAGCGCACCAACAGCATACGTTCCTGCTGTTCGGTAACGGGCATGGCGGGCTGACCGCAGACCGGGCAAGTCTTTTCACCCTTCAGCTTTGTATAAAGAGCCATCATCGCTATTCTCCTCACACCTTCGCCAGATCGATCGTCACCGCCTGCCAGCCATCGGCCGCACTCTGGCGCGTGTAGAACCGCACATATTCTTTGGACCCGGTCACCGTGATCGAGTTCCGGATCGCCTCCATCGCCCGCTTCCAGCGCTGATCTTCAATGTCGAGGCGCAGAAGCATGAACAGCTCCGATTTGTTGATCTGGCCTTCCTTGTCGGTATTGAAGGCGCGCGTCACGATGGCCTGGATTTCCGGGCGGCTTTCCGCCGACCATTCCGTCAGGCATTCGTCGATCAGGCCCTTGGCGATCTGGAGCTGCGGCCCAAAGCTGATCTGGTCGGAAACCTGCACCACGACTTTCATCTTGCCATCGACGGTCTGGTAGGTCCGGTTGCCCTTCTGCCCACCAATCTTGGCACCGTATTCCTGGGCGAGCAGCGCATCGAACGCGCCGAGATCAGCTACCGTATGCCCCCGAAACCTCGCAATCCGGGCTGAAAGCTCGATGGCGTATTTCATGATCTTGCGGACGGTCTCGTCCTGCAATTTGTCTTCCGGCTTGATATTGGCGGTCGGCAGAAGATTGCCCTTGGCATCTTCCATGAACGGCCGGCCGTTGATGATGGTGATGCCGTAATCGCTGGTTTCTTCGAGAATAATCGCTTCCATGTTGCTAATCCCTGATGGTTTTGACGGCGTTTCGAACGCCTTTTGAAGCCGCCAGGAGGGCGTTTAGCGCGCGTCTTTCATCGCGTGTGCCTTCGCTGGCTTCGTAGCGGTTAAGAGCGTGCCAGAGTGTGCGGCCCGCCTGGATCAATGCCTGTATAGGAGGGCGGCGCAGAACGGCCGCCTCGTCCTCGCGCTCTGCCGCCCGCAGGGCCTTGATCACCAACGGACCGACGGCATCGGCCAGCTGATCGACAGGGATCTCTACGGGAACGACGAGCTTTTTCATGCGGCGTCTCCACCGTCATATGGCCCGCTGCCGCAGGGATCGATGACACGAACCCGGGTTGGAAAGCGCACCACGTTACCGGCAGCGATATCGATCATCGGGCCGGGCTTGCGCCGATCCGATCCCCCCTCGCCGGCCGTCTGAAGGCGATGCTCGAGAATGCGCATTTCCTCTTCCATATCGCGCGACAGTTCTCGAACTGTCCTGAGATTGGTCAGGAGCTTGGTGACATGATCAGGTGCCAGTTGAAGACCGGTCTGCTCGAATTCGCGCAAGCGCTGGCAGATCGAGTGGATCAGATCCGAAGGACGTGGAGCGCAATTCATGAGCGGCCTCCGAAATCCGGCCGGATGATCTTGGCATCGGCATCCTTGGCCAGACCGGCGAACTGTTCGCTGGCCAGTTCATCGACAATCTGTCGCCCTGCTTTGCCAGCCTCCGTCAGCCGGTGAACGGCAAGCTCCTGTTCCATGTTTCTGGCAAGCCTGGTCAGGCCATCGAGAAAGTCGGCTTCCAGCAGCAGTTCCGTGGTCTGGATCGACGGCCAGTCTGCCATACGACGAATGCGACCGACGGCAGCGTGAAGTTCCTTGTGGAGGCTGATCATGCCATATCCTCCACATCGCGGTTCTTCCAGGCGGCCTGGATGAACTTGAGGCTGACCTCGGTCCCCTCACCCGTTGCCACCATCCGGGCCATACGCATGGTCTTTTCGATCTGGCGGAATGCCCCGCCCTTCATGCCAATGCCCATCAGAAACTTGATGCAGGCCGGATCGGTCACGCTCCAGGCGGCAATATAGGTTTGCAGATCCTCGGGGTATGGCTGCACCCGTTGCAGACGCTTGCCGATTCGGCTTTTCAGCTGGGCATAGGATGGCCCCTGCCTGCCTCGGGTAAAGCGGCTGTAGACCTCGGAATTGCCGACAACCGCCACCCCGCATCTGTAGACGTCAACGAAATGACGCAGCTGGTTGAGCGCTTCATCATTCAGATGTTGGCCCTCATCGACAATCAACAAAGTGCCGTCGCCGGTGCGTTTCAGCTTGCCGCCAATGGCACGGGCCAGCCGGGCGGGGTTATTCTCCTGAACGCCCAATTGCTCGGCCAGCTCGGTCAACATGCCATGCACCGTCTTGGTGCTTTCCGAGACGGTGGCGTGATAGACATGCGGGCGCGTGTTGGTGAAATATTCGCAGGCCGCCGTCTTGCCCATGCCTGCACCCAGCGTGATCATCACCAGATCCGGGCAAATCTGCGCCCAGGTCAGGGTTTCCAACACTTCGGCAGAGCCGCGCAATTGCATGAATGAGGGCGCTTGCGGGATCATCGCGGCCACGCTGGCAGCGGCCTGCAATGCATCCAGCCATTGTTCGATCATCGCGTTGTGGTTATCCAGCCGCCCTTCATAACGCCCGGAAAACCACTGGCTGAACGTTGCGTCCTTCATGCCTGAACGGCGGGTGACCTCAGCCTTTGTCCAGCGGAACTGGCGGGCAACGGCAATCACCCGGTCGACCAGCTCCCACCATTTTTCGATATCGGCCTCGCTCTTGTTGGCCGAGACTTCCGGGGCCTGCAATGGCCGCTCCCACGATCCGCCATTCAGCTGACCGGTCGGGGGGCTTGTGAAAACATGTTTGTTCATCTAACTATAGCTCCGTCAAATAGCCCATTCGGGCCTGTTATCGGGCAGTCCTAGGACTGCCCTTCTTTTTTCCGGAACCGTACGCATTACTCTTCGGCTCGTTGTTCCCGGCATCCGAAACACGCGACACCGGGCTATTCCCTCTCGGGAATTCAATGACCCCACCGCCCTGAACCAGGCCCAGCGCGCGGGAAAAACTGTCTTCGAAATGTTGATCCGAAATCGCCTCGACCGGCGCTTCCACCTGCTGGCTGCGGGTGATTAACCGCGTCACGGCGGGCCGGATCGGCTCTGGGGTGTCCACTGGCTTGGGCTTGGATCCCTTGTAATAGATCTCGCCAAGCTGCTGGGCGCTGAGGGCTGCTTCCGCATCGGCCTTAAGGCGCACCGCCTTCTTGTGGGTGTTGGCAAGACGAGAATGCGCACGCGCATCGTCCCTGCTGTTGAAGCCCGCATCATCCATGCAGCCGGCTTCGCAGATCAACCGGTTCTTCAGGTCATAAACCCTGATCGGCTTATGAAGTGCATCGGGGTCAAACCGGATGATGACCTGCTTTCCAGCCCATTCGTTCAGGGCTGGATCAAAATAGCGGTTCCCCTGGAAATGAACCCCGCCATTCGATTTCTGGGTCCTGATCGCCTCAGATGCCAACATCCAAAGCGAGGACTGCGCCTTGGATGGCACCCGAACAATTGTGGTCGGCGCGGCCATGGAGGCGGCAAAGGTCTCATCAAAACTGCGGCCTTTGCAGTTCTCGGCCCGGCGTCCCTCCTGCGCATTATGCTCGACAATCTGCGCCGCCACGTGCGCGCGAAAATCGTCAAGCGGAATGGCCCGCTCCATGTAGTTTTCCGGCTTGGCATCAGGCTTGTTGCCGGTATATGCCCCGGCGCAAAACGGATGCTTGGAGATGTTTTCCGCCAGATCGCGCCAGGCGCGCTCGATCGGCTTGGACTGGCCGGAATATGGCCGCGTCCAGTGAACTTCGATGCCGAGCGTGGTCAAAAGACCGCGCGGATCCTCCGGCTTCACCTTGAAACGGAAACGATTGACCGTGCCACCGGTGATCCACTTGCTGGCAAAGGCCCTGCCATTGTCGATGTAGATGTCTTCCGGGATACCGAAGGTCTCGACCATGTCGCCGATCACCAGCCGCACCGCTTCCCATGTTTCGGCTTCCGACAACCGCCATGCAACGATCTTGCCTGAGAAGAGATCCTGAATGCCGATGATGAAAAAGCGCACCGGCTTTTTCGACCAGGGAACCGAAACGAACACGTCGATCTTGTGGCCATCCATATTGACCATCTGCATCGCATGTAGATGCGCGCGGCTGCGGCGCTGGGCCGGATAGAGTGCCTTCGCCTTGTCCCTGCCCTCGCGCTTCATCAGCGTCACGGCCTTGCCGACTTCGCGGTCGAAACGGCGGCGCAGCGACCGCTCGGACGGGATAGGTGACCAATGTTCGCGCTTGGCGACCTTCATCATCCGGCGATAGCAGGCGGCAAAAGCAGGCTTTTCAGGCCGCAGATAATCGGACTTCAGAAACACCCAGGCTTCAGGATGGATGTCAGCCATGTCAGGCATGATCTCGAAGCTGGGCGAAAGAGACGGAGCCAAAGCCGCCAACCAGTCTTCGCGGCTCAGATCCTTGGTGAGCGCCTTCCAGGCATAATAGGCTGACTTCTGGACACCGGCATCGGCCGTGGCAATGGTGATCGCGGCGCCTCGGGTCACACCCGGCTGGGCAGCCAGCGCTTCCACCCGGCAAAGCACATCCAGACGGTTTTTGCAGATCTCTCGATGCTCGTTTGAAAGCCGTTCAAACCGCGCCCAAATCCGGTTTTTACGAGCCATGATCGCCTGCCATTGTTCGGGCGTTTGCGATCCCTCAGCAATCGTCAGCCGTGTCTGCGCAGCATGCGGCAGGAGGGAGACATGATATTCCCAGACCTTTTTGGTTGCGCCTGCGACCTGCCGCGCCAGGCCGTCGTGGCCCCTCCAATATTGGCTGGTGGCAAGCCGATGCAGGCTCGCAACATTGTGCGGCAGATCCGGCAGCTTCAGCTCCGCAAGCTCGGCTAGCGAAAACCACTCCTTCATGACCGCCCCCTGGAAACCAGCGTCACCGGGCGCGCACTTTGGCGGCGGATTTCCGCCTCGATGCGCTTGCGCTCCTGCCGCAGCCTGGAGATCTCGGCCAATCGCGCCTCGTCACCGATCAACACGGTCACGCCCTGAACAGAGGCAACCTCATCCCAAAGCCAGAGCGCGCCCGTGGCATGAACAAAGGCCGTGAAGCGGATCAGCGTCACATCGTGACCATTGCGGCTTTCGGCGGTATAGGCGTCCAGCGTGGCCTTGCTGACATTCGGTAGGCCGAGATAGTGCGCCATGCGGGCGGCGATGGTGGGTCGGTCATAGTCGCATTCGCGGATGGCGCGGGCCATCGCCCGTTTGATTTTGGCGCGGTAGCGATCAATATCGACCTGCTTTGCGCCATCGCGCACCGGGAACACCGGGTGGGCGAAAAAGTCGAGCTGGGAAGGGTCCGGCTTGCTCATTGGGCAGCCTCTTGAACATCATCCAGAAGACCGATGGATTGCAGGAAGCGCTGGCGTGTTGCCTCATCGGCCCCCTTCCAGGCCGTCTTCAGCTGATGAAGAACGATCGCCTGCTTGTCGGCCTCCGAGATCGGCGGTGCTGGATCTTTCGCCCAGGCCAGAACCTTTTTGATATCCGGTTCCTTCTCCAGCCCGGCAACAATCCCGGCCTGCTTGCTCGGACCAGCTTTGGCGAGCTTGAGCAGCAGCGATTGGTTGTCGGCGGCAGGGGTGCCGCGAAGCGCGGTACGAAGTGCGGGGGAAAGGCTTTGTGCGATCCTGTTGAGGCGCTCTATGGACCGCTTTGAAAAGCCAAGGCGTTCAGCCACATGTTCAGAGAAGCCTTGGCCAGCCTCTTCTTGAAACAAAAGTGCTAAATTTGCTCATCCCCGACCGAAGCGACAACTTGTCGCTTCGATTGTTTGAGGTTATTGGCGGGATCAATTTTCCCATACTTCTGCTCCCACACATCGCGGTAGCTCTGCACAAAAATCGCCCGGTCAATCACCGAAAGCTCGTTGCGAAAAAGGTTCTCGGTAATCTCAAGCAACTGCGCCTCGGCCTTGTCGGCCTCAACCACCATGGCCTCGATTTCGCTTTCGTCATTCAGCACCATGGCCCGCAGGCGATGAGCGCCGGCGACAAGCGTATAGTTTCCGCCCTTGGCAGCCCGGGTGCTACGCACGGTGATCGGGTTGAGCAGCCCATGTTCGACAATGCTCTTGGCAATCGCCAGGGCATGATCTTCCTCGACAGCCCGCAGGCGCTCTGGAACCACGATCTGGTCAATGGGAATGGTTTTGAACTCGGCCATCAGGCAGCGTCCTCCATGCGGGCAGTCAGCGAGCCGCGGGCCGCAGCCGCCATCCGGCAATAATGCTGTTCAAATCGTGGGGTCTGCAGGCGGCGGTCGATCGTTCGAAGCGCCCGGTTGACGGCCTCGCGGGAGCGCTCCTGATGCTCCACCACCCGCCGTTTGGGGATCAGAAACACCCGAACCATCAGGTGAATAACCACCTGCCGGGCCAATGCCGCATCGAACCATTCATGCGGCGGATCGATGATCGCCTGGACTGTGAGATGCGGAAAACCGTCATGCACAGCCATCACGCAGGCATGAAACGCCCCGTCATGCAGCGATGCCTGGGAGTGGAGGTTCAGCATGAGCACCCCCCGATTTTCGCGGTCACCCGGTAACCCAACCGGCTGTTTTGAATTGGGTAAACACGCCAATAGTCGTGACGCATCGGCTGAAATTTCGCCTGGGTATCAAGCAGATCGCGCAAATGCCCCCACAAACCCTTGTGGCTGTTTTGGACCGGACGAATCAGTGGAGCATAGCGGTCTCGGAGCTGCCCAAACGCAGCGCCGAGACCTGTCATCACCCCGCAACAAGGATACGAGGAGACGATCCGAATGAAGAGAACGAAAGAAGAGCGTATTGCAGCGATCATGAAAGGTGTTCGCGAGGCCGATGCTCGGCTTTGGCGGCATCCTTTGGCCGAAGCGACAGTGAGCCTTCTTAAAGACGGCACGCCAGTCACGGTCGAAAACCTGATTACCCGTCTCAAGGTCACCGGACACACCGGGGCCGCGATACTCAGACGAGAGGTGTCAGAGGCGGCCATTGAGCGCCTCCGCGAGATTGTCGTGAAGAAGGATTGACGAAAGAAGCTGCGCGGCGATGGCCTCATCTTGCTTGTAAGGCAAAGCTTCAAGGGCAAGCTCAACAAGCCGGGCAGTGGTTTCATCTTCACCGGCTGCACCAATCAGCTTCCGAAGGACGGCATCAGCGGCACCCTCCGAGATGAAGGGGTTTTCGGTGACAATTTGAGCGTGTCGATTTGTCATTGTTCGTCTCGATGTTCTGGGTGAATGTTTGCGTGTGGCGCGGATCGCTGGACTGGACAGCCGGAACGCAGGAGCTTCTGAGAGGGAGTGCTTTTGCTCTGCCGGTGAAAACCCGGATGCCAAAGGCTAGAACAGCAAGCGATCCGCACCACCTCAGGCAGCCTCGCGGGTGCCGGAGCTTTCCAGGCGGCGCTTTTCCATGTTGGGCGGGCGCTGATAGTTTTCAGGCGGCTGCGGAGCGCGGCGTTGGCCATCAGGATGGTATCGGCTGCGCCACAACAAATGCGGGCGTGTCTTCAAGGCAGCGGCAATCGCCCGTTCGCCTGCCAGATTGGCCTGCTGCAACGTGTTCCCGGCCGTGCCGCGCGGCAAGCCATATTCCCGGTCGATCGCCAGCAGCGTGAGACCGGCCACATTGAGCCTGGCTTTTATGCGATTTATCTCATCAAGGCGCAGTTTCGCTGCCTTGTCCGCAATACGGGCACGGTGCATAATAGTTCCTCGTTGTGAACGGGGAGGCCCTGACTGGCCTCCTTTTTCATGGGTGATTTGGTCTGTATTTATAGAGAGGATAAAACGGATTTCCGTCTTTGTAAAGCGGATTTACGTTTTATTGCGTGTTACGATTTGGCAAGACCTGAAGTCGATCCAAAAACGCCCATGGCTGCGCGTCTCCGCGAATTTCGCAGAGCGATCGGAGATCCAGATCGTGAGGAGTTTGCTCGCTCTATAGGTGTCAGTAAAACCACCTTGGCGTCTTATGAACGCGGAGAGTCTGAACCTACCGCCTCAGTGCTATTTGCCTATCGCGAAAAGCACGGCGCTGATGTTCTTTGGCTTGTTGGTGGCGAAGGCGAAATGCGCGGATCGCAGTTATCTAGCGCTGCCGTTGCAGAACGCGACTTCGTATTAATGCCACAATACGACGTCTGCGCCTCAGCAGGAACGGGCCGCCTCCCCGTCAACCAGATGCCAACCAGCGAAACAGCCTTCGAGCGTAAATTCCTCCGAGATCTCGGCGGCGCCCCCGACCACTGCTTCCTCATGTGGTCCACCGGCGACAGCATGCTGCCCTCAATCCCCGACAACGCCCTCCTCATCGTCGACGCCAGCCAAACCACCGTCGACCACGGCCGCATCTACGTCTTCAGCGTCGGCAACGCCGTCCTGGTCAAACGCGCAAATTGGCGGATGGATGGAAGACTAGACCTGATCTCCGACAACACGGCCGGGAAGTATCCGGTGGAGACGTTCGACGCGAACCGGGTTGAGGATTTGGCAGTGGTTGGAAGGGTGATTTTTGTGGGGCATCCACCGTGATCCGCTGAAAAGCGACAGTTCAGCTTGACCATTTTTGGTTGTAATTAACGCCAAAGTTGCTCAAACATAGACAAGATAAGCTCTCCCTGATTTAGTATAATTCTAATTTAGGGGGCATCAATGAATCTCAGAAAATTTGCCGCTGTGGCCATTGCTACAGCGTTCGTTTCGTCGTGCGGAAGTGTCTCTCGCGGCACCACGGAAGATGTAACCATCCACGCCTTACCAGACGACGCATCGATCCGAACCTCCCTCGGCCCCGGCTGTCCCCGTTCGCCCTGCACATTTCCAGTGAAACGAAAAGACGCCTTCACCGCATTTGCGGAACGCGAAGGCTATAAGCCCGGATCGATCCAAATCAAAACAGAGATCAGCGGTGCAGGCGCTGCCGGCTTCGCAGGCAATGTCCTCCTTGGCGGCGTGATCGGCATGGGTGTCGATGCCTACAACAAGTCGAGCTATGACCACAAACCAAACCCGGCTTATATCGTACTCGAACCTATCAACCCGAATGATCCGAAGACGCCACCTCAGAAAGCCCCCATGCTGCCAAAGAAGACAGCTGGTGGGTCATCCACTAAGCCGACGAGTTAAAACATCCAAAAGGCCGCTTAATAGCGGCCTTTTGGATACATTGAATGGCGAAGGGACAAATTGTCCAGACACGATTAGGCAACTATCATCGACAAAAGGCTGAACGGAGCTCAAAACTGAATAAGACTTTGGGAAAACTCGTCCCCTTTTTAGTACGTCGATTGGCCTCAACTGATTTCTGCAAGTCACTAGCTGGGGTGCTCGTCATGAGCCTAATAGATGAGCAAGTTCAACGATTTTCGCACCGCTTACTTCCATAGAAACTCGGTTATTGATGATACCCCGGATGGCTCCGCGTAAGCCATCGAAATCACCCGCGTCGATTCTAGCAACGCCTTCCATCACGAGCTGCTTGTGAAGCGCCTCGTCAACCGCAAGGTAGTCTTCGTGAGCGATCTCTTGGAAGAGACCTATGAGGAACTCCGGCTGACTTGAAACTATTTTAAAACGGATCGAACGCATCTCGTCGAGAGCGTAGCGAGCGGAATCAAAATCTCCTTCACGCACTGAGCGCCGCGCAGTAGAGACAAGGCGATCGTGCCGCTCGATCTCAACAGTCTCCGCCATGTCACGCAGTTCATCGAAACCTGTTTCAGCAGCCTCGACCTCTTTAGTTACGACTTGCTTTACATTCTCAGGACTAATTCTCAGCAGGGCAATCTCCTGCCTGATCTTGCGTGCCTCCTCGGTTACGGAACGGTGCGTGTCAGCGTCGATCGACACAGCGAGAGCTGCATGCTGGTCCTCGATTTTGTCTCGCAGGGGATTGATTTCCTGCTCTGCCGTCGGAAGCATTTCATTGAGCACCCGCAACTCCTCCTCGGCCCGCGCCAAGAGTGAGGTCGCGACCTGCGATCCTTGCTCTCCCTCGAAATTTATATGGCCACCCTCGACAAAGTATAGCCTCGGAGCATCAATCACGCGACCAATACTTGGGATTTCGACAGCGAAGCTGAGTAGGCCGTTATCGCTTAAACGCCAATGGACGATTAACTCATCGCCGCGAGCGATTCGTTCTCCGCGCGAAAGATCATTTTCGGCGTCGAGCCTGAAGTCGCCGATATGCAGGTTCTTCTCTGGATCGTCGATACCGGTGGCCATGTCGAAGAACTCGAAATTGAGCGTGTCGGCTACGCCCCCACGCATTGTCTTTCCTGCACGAAACGCCTGACGTCCC
The DNA here is from genome assembly GCF_000016285.1 of Allorhizobium ampelinum S4. NCBI lineage: Bacteria > Pseudomonadati > Pseudomonadota > Alphaproteobacteria > Hyphomicrobiales > Rhizobiaceae > Gillisella > Gillisella ampelina. The sequence continues at coordinate 2,554,237 of NC_011989.1, forward strand.
TCAGCAGGCAATGCAGTGCCTTTTGAGACCAATGGCACCAATTTATTACGTTCGTAGCCGACCGTACCCGTTTGCGTCTTGACGGCGAGCGTGTAGGTCATTGGAACGCTCGCTGCCGTGGCAAGCGCCCGAGTTATCAAAATGTCGCGGGAAAGTGCTGGTACCGCGATGCCATTTTCTCCAGAAACTATGATCTTGAAGCGATGCTCACCGTCCCGGCGCAGCGAGAGTGGGATCTTCAACGGGCCATCAATCAATAGTCGTCCTGTCGTTGTACCCGTCTCGTCAATCACCTCGATCCAGAATTTATCGGCATTGGCGTCCTCTGGCCTCACACTCAGTCTGGTAGTCTCTGCTGTAACCCGTGCTTGGTACTCGAATGCGAGATTGATAGATCCGCACACCTTTTCCCTTGATCGCGAAACCTTTCGTGTGGAATGACTTTCCTGCCAGACTCGACTCTCCGCAAAGATTGCAGCACCCATGGCGACAGCCGTCATCGGATCGAGATTCTGCTCAACTTCGATAGCAAGTTCGCGCTGCAACATTTCCCGAATGAGCGGCATCTTGGAGGGACCACCGATCGGAACAACCTTGCTAACATCCTCAGGACGATATCCATTGTCGGAAAGAACCTTCCGGCAGAGAGTGATCGTATCCTCGACTTTGTCACGTACGATCGCAGCTACAGCATCGCGCGTTGTGTCGATACCAAGATAGATATCAGAGCCTTCAAGATCTCGCATCCGCACATCATCTTCGCTGGCGAAGATCGAGGCGCTGGCGGATGCCGAAAGTTGAATCTTGGCTCGTTCAATAGCATGATGGGAGACTGTGGTGAGAAACCGAAAGGCTGGATCCTTCTGGAAATGCTCAGGCAGTTTAAAGTTGGACATGAGCCATGGTCGGACGATGCTGTCAAAGATGCGACGGTCGAAATCGCGCCCGCCGAGCATGTTGATGCCCTCGTGAGCTATCACGTTGACTGAACCACCAGTGCTGATAACGAGCGCTACATCAAAGGTACCACCGCCGAGGTCATAGATGAGAAAGACGCCATCTTTTACCGAAGACTTTGCGACAGCCGCAATGGCTGCAGCGACTGGCTCCTGAACCAAGCTCACCTTGTTGAGCCCGGCGGCGTTCGCCGCACGGATCGTAGCTTCGCTCTGCATCTGATTGAAAGCAGCGGGAATGGTGATCACTACGCCTTCGATCTGTCGACCGCCCGATTCCGTAGTAGCCTGAGCAACTAACGTACGGATAATTTCAGCGCTGCATTCCTCAGGAGTCCATTCCTCGTCGTTGATCCTTATGGGGCTTCGAGTGCCCATTGATCTTTTGAATCCAGCCGCTACGCTCTGCGGTGAGGTAACCGTGCGGTCATAAGCACTTTTTCCAACAAACCTATGTCCCCTGCGATCGACATAGATCACACTCGGCAACACATCACTCCCATCTGAGGCCTTGAAGAGTCGAAGGTGACCATCAAGATAGCCTACTACTGCCGAGTTCGAAGTTCCGAGATCGATACCGAGATACATGTTGAGATCCACAAATTAGCTTTTGAGTGCCAGCAGGACACGACCCATCTGGATTACCCGCATATCCCGGACAATTGCGGGAGAAAGGGTTCGCTCCACAACAAGTCCGTCCTCACTGGGAAAGTCTTCTAGATTATCCGCTGTCGCGGGGCTTCCAGGCCCGAAAGGCTCACCATCAAGGCTGATGACTTTAAGGCCAGCTTCCGCTGCAAGCGCATGAAGCTGTATCTCCGAGTATTTGATCTGGGACGTGAGCCGATTTTTCTCCGCATCCGGTACAAGGCCAACGGTCTTCGCATACTGCTGGAGAAGTTTCCATTGCTCAACGCAAAGGCGAGCGACTATCGAAGATGTTTCTTGGTCGTGCGTCACATCACCATCCTTTTGCGACCGTTGCCGCATCACGCATGAATTGACTACCATTAGAGGACGCTTCGAGCTCCACTGCGGTCATGTCGCTCTGTCGGTACCTAAAGTTACTACAACGCAGATTAAAGTCTGCAACCAGACCGTTGAACTTGTCTATCGCGGAATTCGATTGCGCCATTGTTCGCAGAAGATCGAGACGTTTGCCCTGAAAAATGCAGTACCGGATTTCAGATCGGTTGAGGGTCGCACCAACTCTCGGTAATGGCTTGAATTCTGACTTGTCATCAACACTCGACGCCTTGGTTGAAGCTGAAGAACTGAGCGGAAGTGTGCCGTTTACTGTTGACGATGGCTTATAGGACGAAGAGGGTGAGCTCGAATAGGACGGACTCTTGTTCGAGTTGACGAATGCTACCGGAATAAAAACTACAGCAAGGACCAACACACTGACGACAAATTTCGTCCGATTTTGGCGCCGTTTGTCAATTAATACCGAGTATAATTCAGCTAATTCAGGCTTGACCCCCACGGGAGCTATGATCATAGCAGCCTCCACCACCGCTGTCATGCGGGAGAGGTTGCCCTTTTCTTTTTCGATCTCAGGGATCTTCCAGTTGCGGAAGATGGTCTCTACATATTCAGTAAAGCGTGCCTTGGTTTCATCCGAGATCTTAGGTTTCTGCAGGATGTAATCCACTCCCCTAAGGATTATATAAGCGACTTCCGGTTTCTGCTGGTCGTTGTTGAAGAAGAGTGCGAGATCACCCGCTGCTGCAGCCGCCAAATTAGGGTCACCGACTTCCATGTAAGCCTTAAGCGCTTGCGCGAAAGAACCTGCAGGAGACCGGGCTTCCGCTGTCAACCCGTACGCCTTCACAGACTTAGCAAATTCCTGGTGAGCTGCCTTCGCCGCATCGCAAGCATCAACCAATGGCTGGAAAAGCATCAACTCCTGACGTTCGTTGATCAATCCCTCGAGATCTAAAAGATCTTTCTCCGATAGGTTCTTTAGCTCTTCAGCATGTGCCAGCCATGAAGCTATTGCAAAAAGCAATTCCTTTGCCTCGTCAAGCCTGCCTTCAACGTTGGTGAGGTAAAGGACGTACTCCCGCATTTCTTCGAAGATTTTCTTTGTTCGAGGTTCGGCATGGCCACGCCAATTGTAAAACCCGATAACTGGCCGCGTGTAGTGGTTCCATTTTTTGAGCGCATTTCCGAGGCGTGAAGCAGCAGCGGCATTAGAAAGCGATCCAGATTTCGAACTCTCGATAGTTTCGTGTATTTCGTCTGCAATCCTCAACTGATCCTTTTCGCAGCGCTTCTCAAACTCCTTAACGAGCAAAGGAAGGAACGACGAGGGTGACCCGCTCAAAATTTCGGCGTCAAGAACATCGCTTAAATGAGATGATCCATCGGAACCATCCATCAATCCCCTGACCAAGGAAACTGCGTGACGCTGCTTCAGGTCATGGAGAGTGGACTGGAAGGTCGTCTGATCAGGTACCGGAAAACCCGCAGCTCGCCTCGTCTTGTGGAGAAAGCTGAAGACCGGCTCCGGCTCAAACCATTTCCAGGTGTTTAGGTATGCAGCAAGCGCATCCTTCGTGATGGTTCGACGCGAGGCCATGTCGGCGATGACGTTAACCTTAGCCAAGTCAGGAAAGTTCGCTATTGTCTGCAGCAAAATCTCCTCATCTGTGTTTGAAGACTGATCCAACACTTTCGCGACTTGCGTTTCACTTAGTTCAGGAAGCCAAGATAGCTCGGCCTGCAAACGAAGACGTGGCGTAACAAGAGCCTGCTGAGCCTTGTTAAGTACGTTCTCAGTTCTCGATGGACCAATTTCAGCGTCGTCGACGAGGTCAGCAATCTCCTGAGCAGTCGATTGAAACCGGGCTCCAAGTACATTGAAAGCGTTAGAACCAAGTGAAAATTCTTCGGTTTGCATAAGATCTACTTCGTCCGCGAGGTGCTAATTGTTTCCCCTATTTTCAATCTTGCATAGTGACACAACTTTAGAAACACATTTTTTAGCGTATTTATCGTTCATTTCTAGGTCTTTGGACGAAGAGATAACGGCGAACTGCATCTCCGCGTTTTCACCGCGTCTAACGACGAATAGCCAATCAGTCGGCACGATTGCCAAGATTGAGCTCATCCTTGACCGCCTCGCCATAGCCTCCTCAAATGCCCCTCTCTTGATCAAGCATGCGTCGCTACTAAATTGGTCAGCATGGGTACACTCATCGAAATGATCATCGGCAGCCTGTTTGGGGCGCCACCGGCAAAAACCAAGATCGGAAAGCGCATCCAGAACTACGGCTGGATCGTGCCAATTGTCATCGGCATCGGTTTGCTGATCTTCCAGCGGTGATGGCCAGTCTGCCCGCAATGGCCTGGCCGATTGTCAGATAAGGATCAAATATGGAACCTAAGCGGCGCTTCACTACAGCCTGGCGCCGAAGGCCCGCCGTGAAATTTTCTTCCAATGGCCAGCATCGAACAAGTCATTCATTTCCATGCATTTTTGGCTCGCAGAGGATAATTCCGGCGCGAAATTTTTACTGTCTGAGTTTAACGGCAAATGTGGCGAGGCGTAGCGACCTACGCTGGTGCAATGTTCCGGCAATATCAATCCGTTGAAAAACGTCACACCTGCTCTGAAGGGTTTTTGAAGGCACAGGTTAAGTTTGGTCATAAACTACGCTTACGCCCAGATCACACGCCCATCCCGCTTATTTTACTCGGGCAATGATGCAGTTCGATTGGCAAAATATCTTTTTGAAACAACCACTCCCACCTGTTCCCATGAAATTTCGCAAATTCCCGCCAATTCCACATCTGCCTGACTGACAACACTCGCCGCGAAGTTTCGGAATTTTGACACGAAGAATCGGAAAATTGAAAATTCCGAAATTGGTGTCAAAAGTTCGTATGTACACGCATACAGGCACGACAAGGCTATTGGTGCTCACTTCTTAAATACCAGCCTTTGATCAAGCATGCGCCGCTGCTAGATTGGTCAGCATGGGCACATTCATTGAGATGATTATCGGCAGTCTGTTCGGGGCGCCGCCAGCAAAAACCAAGATTGGAAAACGCATCCAGAATTACGGGTGGATTGTGTCTGTTGTCATCGGCATTGGCTTACTGATTTTCTGGCGCTCATCCCCGGCCTTTGGGCGTTGAGCAATAAAGCCTCCGCCCGACGGTGGAGAAGCCCTCAGGCCTCCGGCTCACCGTAGATGATGCTTGAATATTCCCTTACACTCTCCGGCGTCTGCTCTTCAATGTTTTTAAGATAGCGTAGAAAACTCTCTTTTGTCTTGAGAGAGAAAATCTCAGCCCGGTAACATAGAGCGGCCTTCAGCTCTTTTTGCTGAAGTAGTGCTTCTGACGCTTGATCTATGATCATCGCGTGCACGTAAGGGGCATAGCTTGAGATCATTCTGACATCGTTCATCATTCCTTTATTGAAAATCTTTTTGGCTTTCAATGTGGCTTCGCGGCCTAAAGCAGCAAATAGATAGGACGATAACCGAAGGTGCGGCAGGCTTTTGTAGTGCTCAGAGCCCCAAAACGCCGAAATATTTTCCAGCCAAGCAGACTTTGGAATCCCATTCTCTAGCATCTCCCTCTCAAGGTAATAAACTTCCTCTATTATCGGCGCGTTATGGCCTGAGTATGCCACTAAAGGATCACTATCAGACTGCTGACGAATAGCGGCGGAAAGGGTACTGAATTTCTCCTTCACCCACCCGTTGAGCTCATAGTCGAGTATTGCTTCGAAGCTTTGCTGAGACCATTTCTCTCTAAGTTTTTCGACCTGTGCGAAGAGCCGGTCTCTCTCGCCCCGAATGAGGTCTGATACCTCAGAATAATCGCGCTCAATAGTCACGTGCCATAATGGCAGCCAAACGTTCCTAGGCGTCTCTAAAGCATCGTCAATCGGAAATTCGGTGACTACTGGTCCACCATTAAAATACGAAACGGCCGCGTCGACGACCTGATTAAGGTCAATTTGCGTCGATTTGACGAATTGAATGTCTCCGCCAAAGTGCTCGATGAACTTGATCAATCCGATTGAGTCCCGACCGACAGCACTCTCATCGAGGTGGATATTAGAGTGAGGTAGGACAACCTGCTGCAGGCGAACCAACTTCTCTAGTTGGTCATAGAGTGATCTGAAAAAATCACCATGGTCTCTCGAACACCGTTCACCCGTGTAAATATTGAACAGCTCAGACCACGCAAACTGATCAAGGTAGATGACCTTCTTGTCTAAGTCAGGCAAACTATGTCGAGCGACGGCTCCACAGGAAGAGCAGCGAATGTGTAGGTGCTTGTGAAGAGGTCTGATCGGTTCGAGCACTCTACCATTGCATTTACTGCATTCGCCGAAAATCGGATGGTCTGACATTGTACCATTCATAATCAACTTCACCCCACTAGCGCGATGTAGCTGGTAGGATGAAGGTAAAACATCAAGAAGGGAAGTTTGTAATAACCACCTCCTTCACCGACTTGCTGTTGTTGCCCCCCGCAACAGAATAGGTGCAATCAACCTCCTCGATATGGAAGGCTTCGAACGTTTCGAAGACGCCTTGAACGGCGTTTAAGGACAGGATGAACCGCCCTCGAAGGGTCTTCAAACGCCCCGCAAGAACCTCAAACTGATCCCGTCCGAACAGCGCCTTGCCGTAATCATCCTCACAGCCAAAATACGGCGGATCGAGATAAAACAGCACGCCCGGTCGATCATAGCGATTGATAGAGGCCAGCCAGTCCAGGTTCTCGATGACGACGCCAGACAGGCGCTCGTGGACATCTTCCAGAAGCGGCGCGAGGCGGGTCAGGTTGAAACGTGCGCTGCCTTCGTGCTGAACGCCGAAGGTCTGGCCTGCGACCTTGCCACCGAAGGTGAGCTTCTGGAGATAGATGAAGCGGGCGGCTCTCTCCAGATCGGTCAACGTTGCCGGGTCGCAGGCCTTCAGATGCTCGAATTCGCGGCGGCTGGTGATCTGGAACTTCAGGATGTCGATAAACTGCGGATATAGAAACTCAAGTCCGAAGACGGCACGACCAGTTGTTGGTGCTGGCAATGCTAAAACCAGACGCAACACACGACAAAGCAATTGCCTCGCTGCGGACAGATGGCATTTGTCGTCGATCCAGATGTATGGGAAGAAAGGCCGTGCACTTAACGACCGGGAAAACACGAGCCATCGCTGTTCGCACAGGCTAAACGATCGGACCGAAAAGTGGTTGCCACTTTTCGGTCCGATGCTTTAGGAAAAGATCGAGGTAGGATAGGCGATTAGAATATCTTTTCGCCTTCTACTCGAGCATGTCGACAAATTCGAGTTCAAACCACGCAATACGTTTGTGCGCATCGCTGTGCAGTGAACGCGAGTCCGTCGTTAAAGCACGCTGACGTTTTCAGCCTTCGACTTCCCGGTCTTACGGTCCTGCCCGATTTCGAAGCTGACCTTGTCACCTTCTCTGAGCGAGTCACCGCGCTGCAGGGAAGACACGTGAACGAATACATCCGTTCCACCATTCTCGGGCGTGATAAAACCAAAACCCTTGTCGTCGTTAAAAAATTTCACAGTACCAGTAGGCATGACATTTCCTCTTGAATTCCCGTAGCCGTTTGACTCCGCGCCAGACTTTTATAGCGTGATCCCCTGTCGATCAACCACCAACACAGAGATAGAAAGCTAATTGGCAGAATTGATTGCTTCTTCCGGTTTTAAAATAGGTCTTAAACACCGCTTCGACCTGAGTGACGTTGCAAAAATTAACGCGGCACTCGTCATAGCCGACGGAACTGGCCTGCAACATCGCCTTATCCAAACACAGATCGGTGACGATCTGCGTCAGCTTGGCATTGTCCTTCTCCCACCGCAGCTATAGGGACCTGAAAGACCCAATGAACTCAAGAGTTCTGCCTTACCTCTGAGTTCACCTTTTCTCAACCAGACACAAATTTCTTTGCGCAATCAAGCGCTTCGGCGATGGAGACATCCATGTCGAGATATCGGAAAGTGCCGAGCCGGCCGACGAAGGTTACATTTTTCTCAGCTGCAGCCAGTTCCTGGTAACGGGTGAGGTTATCCGACAGACCGGTGAGGTGTACCGGGTAATAGGGAATGTCCTTCTCCGTGCAGGAGCGGCTATATTCCTTGTAGCAGATGGTTTTCTCATGCGTTTCCCAGGGCGAGAAATGCTTATGTTCAGTAATCCGGGTATAAGGCACGTCAGAGCCGCAATAATTGACCACTGCATTTCCCTGAAAATCGCCCTCCCCCCGCAGGATTTCGAAGTCCAGCGTGCGATAAGGAAGCCTGCCTTCGCGATAGTCGAACCAGGCATCCAGCGGACCACTATAGAAAACATGGTCGAAATCATCCTTTTCTGCCGGAGAAAAGGGCCTGTTCAGGTGAACTTCAACGCCATCGATATCCAGTATCCGCTCGACGATCTGTGTATAACCATGCTTTGGCATGCCCTGGAAACGATGATTGAAGTAGTTATCATCGTAATTGAACCGGACTGGAAGCCGTTTCAAAATACTGGCCGGCAACTGGTCCGGTTGCACACCCCACTGCTTGATCGTGTAACCCTTGAAGAATGCTTCATAGAGCTCCTTGCCGATAAATTTCAGCGCCTGCTCTTCAAAGGATTGCGGCTCCTGATCCATTTTCAGGCCCTTCGATTCGATAAAGGCGCGGGCCTCAGTCGGGTTGAAGGTCTTACCGAAATACTGGTTGATCGTATGAAGGTTGATCGGCAGAGAAAAGACCCGACCTTCGGTTATGGCCTTCACCCGGTTGGTATAGGGTTGGAAAGTATCGAATCCCGTAATGTAGTTCCAGACAGTCTCATTATCGGTGTGAAAAATATGCGGCCCGTAGACATGCACCATGACACCTGTTTCAGGGTCGCGCGCCGTGTGGCAATTGCCGGCGATATGGTCGCGCGCCTCGAATACGGAGACCTTGTGCCCCGCTGCGGCGAGTTCGCGAGCGATGACCGCTCCTGAAAGTCCTGCGCCGACAATTGCAATTTCTTTCATCAACCCCGATTCCCCATTGCTGTTCAAGGCGAATGGTAAATCATTGTGTTTGCGATAAGAAGGCCGAGATCAACAAGAGATCTACATCTCCACCAGATAACGCCGATCTCTGGAATTTGCTATTGTCAATAATCTATTTCCAGAGCAACACATTCAACAATTGCAATGTTTTTTGAGAATTGCGCCAAGAGAGACATCAGGGATCAAATAACGTTTCTAACAACAGAAGTTGCACCATCGCTCTACCGCAGCCCATTAAATGAAAATTAGTAATTCCTCGGGTACATATGATCGCATAAGTCGATCTCTCGTGCAGAACAGAGGTGGACTATGTTAAAGGCAAATTTTGGCGAAACGACATGCACCTTTGCAACACGTTATCGCCAATTGACGTAGGATCAGAGCTTCTGTGAGCTCTTATGCATGATGCGCTCCTAACGTGCCGGCTCATCCGAGCCATGTCCTGAGTAGCATTTTCTCTTCTGACGCGATTTGATTCGACGGTGCGACGTGTCGTGACCCGTTAGAATCCATGGTGGGAGGGTGATGTTGGCATTCCGTTAACCCAAGGGGCACATCTCAATGACTTCTATTGTTTCGTCGTTATCCATCACACAAATCAAGGCGCTGTCGACCACAGCGATCGCATCACTGAATACCGAAGATGCAGCTGCACTATCGACCACTCAGGTCGCCGCATTGTCTTCCAAGCAGATCGCCGCGATCGAAACGGTAGACCTGGCTGTGCTGGACTCCAACCAGATGGGCGCGATTTCCGTTACCGGCGTTGTCGGCCTGACGCTCAGCCAGCTGACCGCGTTGAGCTCGGGTCAGGAAGCCGCCTTGAGCACCAAGGCTGTGGCAGCACTGACGGCGTCCCAGATCGGCAATTTCGGCACGACGCAAACAGCCAATCTGTTGTCATCGCAAGTCTCGGTTCTGTCCGCGACACAAGTCGCTGCACTCGGCACCGATGATATCGCCGTGATGTCCTCCGACCAGATCCAGGCAATCAGCACCAAGGCTATCACCGGCCTGACCTCGTCGCAGCTTGGCGCCTTGTCCACAGACCAGGTCACTCAGCTGTCAACCGGTCAGATCTCCGCTCTCAGCGCCAAGCAGCTCGCCGGCCTGACCACCGACGCAGTTGCCGCCCTCTCCAGCACCCAGGTTGCTGCAATCAGCGCCAAGTCCATCAGCGGCCTGAGCACAAGCCAGATAGCTGCGCTGGAAACCGCGGATGAAGCCGCCCTGACGTCGACACAGATCGCCGCATTGTCCACTGCACAGGTCAAAGCCCTGTCTTCCGACCAGGTCTCGGCCTTGTCGTCCACGCAGATTTCCGGCTTCTCTTCGGCTCAGCTGGGCAGCCTCGACACAGCTGATGTGGCAACGCTCGACAGCGCCGATCTCGCCGCCATCAGCACCAAGACCATTGTCGGTCTGACGACCACGCAGATCGGGTCCTTGTCCACCGATCAGGTCAGCGCGCTGTCGTCCGGCCAGATCGCTACCCTCGGCGCAAAGCAAATCGCCGCCCTGACCACCGACGCTATTGCTGCCCTTTCCAGCACCCAGGTTGCTGCAATCAGCGCCAAATCCATCAGCGGCCTGACCACCAGCCAGGTGGCTGCACTGGAAACTGCAGATGGAGCTGCCCTGACAACGGCACAGATCGCCGCATTGTCCACTACACAGGTCAAGGCCCTGTCTTCCGACCAGGTCGTTGCCTTGTCGACAACCCAGGTCGCAACCCTGTCTTCAGCCCAGGTTGGGGTTCTGACCACCGATACCGTAGCCAGCCTGTCGACAGACCAGGTCGCATCGATCTCCACCAAGTCAATCGGCGGCCTGTCGACAAGCCAGATTGCGGCTCTGACGACCGCTCAAGCGGAAGCTCTGACAACCAGCCAGGTCGCCAACCTGAGCTCCAAGCAGATTTCTGCGATCGAAACCGCCGATATCGTCACCTTCTCCACCGGCGACATTGCTGCAATCAACGTCAAATCGATCAGCGGCTTGACCACCCAGGATATCGGCGTCCTGACCAGCGACCAGTTGCAGTCTCTCACCACTTCGCAGGTCCAGGCCTTCAACTCGTCGCAGGTTGAGGCCATCATTCTCGCATATCAAAGCATCTAACTGCTGACAGGCGCGGCTTAGGCCGCGCTTGCAAAACCTTCGATACAAAGACCAGATGCGGCGCCTCATACAGGCGCCGCATTTGCTTTTACAGGCTCCATTCCGCCCAAATGCAATGTTTTGCCCGTGTTTTTTGCTGGCAACCCTTCGTCAAGCCCGATGCAAGCTAATGCCGCTACCAAGGCCAAGCATGACATTGCGATCCAGTTTTACCGTGGAAAAGTGTTATGCGTCATGCCTCATGCCCATCGGCATAGGCCTGCTGTCGTTACCCGGCCTTGCGGCCGACTGTTCCTGGGGTGGATATGGACACTGGCATTGTAACATCGACTATCGCAACACCTGCTGCCGACTTCGTGGAGCAGGCACGCACTCAACAGCTCTCCCTGACAAAGTTGTTCGAAGTCGCCGAGCAATACGCCAGAGCAGGTCGGGTCGATCAGGCCATGGAACTTTACAAGGCCTGGATTGCCTATAACAGCGCCCATCCGCTGGCGCACATGGTCTATTTCAACTATTCCGTCACCTTGAGACAGCTTGGCGATATGGCAGGGGCGATCAATGCCCTGCGCGCCTGCCTGAAGATTGATCCGGAATTCGGCGCAGCCCATGTCAATCTCGGCCGGTCTCTGGAAGACAGCGGGCTGCTCAACGATGCCCTGCAACAATGGCGCAGCTTTGCCGAAATGACCACGGATATTTCGCCTGACCGGCTTGCCAATCGCATCATGGTGCTGGAGCATATTGGTCGCGTGCTGGAAAATGCCGGTCTGATGGAAGAGGCTGAAGCCTCCCTGTGGAAAGCAATCGAGCTGCGGCCCGACAAGACTGAGGCCGGTCAGCATTGGTCCGCCATACGGTTGCGCCAATGCAAATGGCCTGTCCTGCAAGAATCTCCCTATGTCACCATGCGCCAATTGCTGGATGCGGTGTCGCCGTTGACCATCTCTTGCTACTCAGACGATCCGCTGTTTCATCTGGCCAAGGCCTATCGCTGCAACAAAACAATGATCGGCCGTCCGGATCTCAGCGCCGTACCAAGCCAGTCGCCACGCCAAAAGACCGGAACCGGCCAGCGGTTACGTGTCGGTTATCTGTCATCCGACCTTCGCGACCATGCGGTCGGCTTTGCGCTGCGCGAAGTTCTGGAGTTACATGACAAGACCAGTATCGAAGTGTTCGCCTATTATTGTGGCGAACCGATAGCACTCGACGAAACCCAGCAACGTATCAAACAGGCGGTCGATGGCTGGCGCGATATTTTTGCGCTGAGTGACGTCGATGCAGCCCGGCTGATCGCAGCCGATGAAATCGACGTGCTGATCGATGTTAACGGCTACACGAAACATGCACGCACCCGGATTTTCGCCTATCGGCCCGCGCCTGTTATCGTCAATTTCTGCGGCTATCCCGGCTCAATGGCAAGCCCCTTCCATCAATATATGATCGCGGACAATCATATTGTTCCGCCTGAACACGAGATCTATTACTCGGAAAAAGTATTGCGGATCGCCTGCAACCAGCCGGTCGATCGCAAGCGGAAGGTGGCGCCGCGCCCGACACGCGCCGAAGTGGGCCTACCCGAAGACGCCTTTGTCTTTGCCTGCTTCAACGGCATGCAGAAGATTACGCAAAGCGGCTTTACCCGCTGGATGACCATCCTGCAGGCGACACCCGGCAGCGTGCTCTGGTTGTTGTCCGGCAACGAAGAGGTCAATCAGCGTCTGCGCGATACGGCAACCCGGTGCGGCGTTGATCCAGCTCGGCTGCTGTTTGCGGCCAAGGCTGGCAATGCGCAGCATCTTGCCCGCATCGCTGTTGCCGATCTCTTTCTCGATACCTTCCCCTACGGTGCGCATTCCACCGCCGCCGACGCCATCAATATGGGCTTGCCGGTCCTGACCTTCCCCGGCAAAAGCTTCGCATCGCGTTTCTGCGCCAGCGTCGTGGCATCGGCGGGAGCGCCGGAGCTGATCTGCCAATCTCCAGATGACTATGTGCGGCGCGCCATCGCCTTCGCTCAGGATCGCCAGAGTCTTGCGGCCGTCAAGGAAAGCCTGAGCCGGCAATTCGAAACCAGCGCCCTGCGTGACATGCCAGGCCTCGCCCGCCGGCTCGAAGAATTGTTCTGGCAGATGCAAGGCGAATGCGAGCGGGGAGAAACACCCAAGCCTGAGCTGCTCAATATGGAGGCCTATTACGAGATCGGTGTCGAATTCGCCATGGAGAATATCGATTTCGAGGACGATCACACCTATCGGCAGCGCTACCGGGAAAAGCTTGCCAAGTGGAATAGGCACACACCCTTGCTTCCCGACAAGCGGCTGTGGACCGGCATGGAAGACTGACACCACGGCTCGAAGACACCGGATAATTTCTTAAACCGGCGTCGATTTAAGAAGAAGATTATGCGGCACATATAAAGCGCTACAGCGCCGCCCGCCAAATCTGGCGGACGGCGCTGCTCTATTTTCTGCCGAAGACAAAATCGGCGGCCTCAGGGCCGGACCTGTTCCCATACACGCAGGAAATTGCCGCTATAGACATCGATGATCCGTTGCGCCGGCCAACCGGCGGCGACCATGGCTTCGGTCAGTTTCGGTAGATCGGCGCCGCTCTGCATGCCGGTCGGCAGGCTGGAAATGCCACCATCGAAATCGCTGCCAAAGGACAGGTGCTTCCAGGGATCCTCGACAATGTCCATACTGGCGATGAGCTGCGCGAACGCTTCATAATAGGCGATCACGAAGGCAATGTCGGCGTCCATGTCCGGCTTGCCATCCGCAAGATAGCGGTTCTGAAGGAAATACGGTGCTAGGATAACGCTGATACAGCCGCCGGTCCGGACAATGGCACGGATGGCTTCATCGCTGAAGGCCCGATCGAGATGACGTGAAGGTCTCTCCTCCCCGCCCCGTGTCACCGTGCGCGATGCGCCGTGCGAGGCCAAGACTGGAACATGGCGGCGAACACAAATCTCACAAGCATCGAGAATCCCCTGCGTGGATGTGTGGGTGACATCCACCAGCAGTCCGACATCGACGCAGCGCTCCACCACCTGCCTGCCGAAGGCAGACAACCCGCCACCCTCGATCTTGCCCCACGGATTGACAGGCGCATAACCGGCCTCGGAGATATCGGTATGGCTGAAATGGTTGAGGGTCAGATAGGCGGCACCGGCCTTGGCAATCTCTCCCAACCTGTCCAGCCGCAGGGCCTGGCTTTTAACCCCACCCGGCCCCAGCATATGCGCGCCTTCCATGGACAGGATCGCGCATCGCGCACCCTCCGCCTTGGCGACGCGGACCTCGTGGGCGTTGCGCGCCAGCCGCATCCGGCCCTGGCTCTGCCTGATAACCTCTTCCACATAGCGGTGATGATCCACCCAGTTTTTCCAGGGGTCAAGGAAGGGAGCCGGGATAAGATTTTCCCACAGGGCATGGGCGCTGAAACAGGCGCCACCATAACCGCCTTCCAGAAAATCAGGCCCGCTGACATGTTCGGACAATGGCCTGTTGCGCCCTCTGGGTGAGGTTTTGCGAATCAGCCAGACCACAAGGGAGCGCCGATGCGCCTTCCAGTCTCCCTTCCAGAAATCATATCCGGCCAGTCGCGATAGAAACAGCGAATCCAGATGGGTATCGATTGGATAGGCAAGCGCGTGAAGCGCGCTGACAGTCATATCGGTTATTTCAGAAATGGAATCTGTCGTATTTTCAGAAGAAAGCCTGTCCATTGAGACATGTCTCCAGCAACGAATTTTAAAAATGACTAAATATAAATATTGATGTGAATGTTACTCGCATCCTGTGTCCGGTTTATAAAAACACACATGATGCAGTAGGCTCTGAAATGCTTCGATCAGACCAAGCGACACACTCTATGACGTCGCCATTATCTCTCGTATCGATAGGACAGCGCCTTTTGATCTGATCCGTATCCATAGTCAGACGAATAAAACAATAAGTCCAGCGCGATTACAAATGTGCGATCACCAGACAAACGTAGATACGGCGCGCGTCCTGTCGGGACGCGCGCCGCCAATCATTTAAAATAACTCTTCAATTCAAGACCGGCTTCACAATCAATTCGCGAAGGGGCAGCCGGGGCGGTTTGCGAGAACGACGCGATCGTATTCGCCGTAGCGGATACCACCGACAATCACGCGGCGCGGCGTGACACGTTCGATATTCGGCCGGCGCAAGCCATCACGGCGGGCCTGACGGATCGCATCACCGGGCGAGCAAACGCCACCGTAACGCGGATCGGGACCATCCCAACGCCGTGGCGGCGGAGGCGGAGGGCCACCCCATGGTGGCGGTGGTGGCGGCGGGCCACCCCACGGCGGCGGCGGTGGTGGTGGACGGCGGTAACCGTCACCGTCCCAGGACTGCACCAGTTGCGGCGCATCGCCGCCGATATAGACGCCCAGGCGAACGTCCGGCTGGGCCGCGGCCGGGCCAACCGTGGCAACCACCGCGCCGATCAAGGCCAGTCCGGCCAGAGCTGTTTTCGCAAAAATGCTTCGCATTGTTTTTCTCCTCGAAGGACGGCATGGGTTTCTCTTTGAAAAACCGGCTCACCGCCCCGAAAACCCTTATCTAATCATGGGTTTGATTGATCTGCGCAGAACACCGACGCAGAAAAGCCAACCAAGATCTCGCGTCGGACAGCCCGTTTCCGTAAGCGATTGATTGAGAGATTAACGCCGCAATACTGAACGCCATCAGAAGCGCCCATTCAGTCTCGGTTCATTAATTTCAGCTTGTGGTTCAAGAGCTTAGATGCATTACTACCTGGCGCGTATGGGGTTGGTCGCGATGTTCGAACAGGTAAATACCCTGCCAGGTTCCAAGCAAAAGCCGTCCATTGGCCACCGGAATACCAATCGACACCTGCGTCAGGGCCGATTTTATATGGGCAGGCATATCATCGGGCCCTTCCTGGCGATGGGTGATCCATGCCATGGACGGATCGTTACACGGCGGGACCAGGCGCTGAAAAAACACTTTGAGATCACGCTTCACATCCGGATCGGCATTTTCCTGGATGATCAGCGAGCAGGACGTATGGCGCACGAAAACAGTCAATAGTCCTTCCTGGGCGCCCGCATGCCTGACAAAATCACCGACCTGATCGGTAAATTCGTACAGACCCTGGCCACGCGTGGAAATCGACAGGCTGGTTTGCGGCATGGCATGGTCCTCGAATTGCGCTCCGTCAAGGAAATGGCCCATAGAACGCCTGCGTCAAGGGCTCTTTCCAGCTGCAAGGCTTAGACGTTCCGGTTGCGAGAAACACAGCAAGTCTTCCAGAGGTGCCGGGCGGCCATAGAGAAAACCCTGATGTTTGCGGCATCCGGCTTCCACAAGCCAGCGTGCCTGCACCTCCGTTTCGATACCTTCCGCGACAACATCGATGCCGAGCGCCTGGGCCATTTGCAGCACGGCCTGAACGATAACCTGCCCAACTCGGTCGTCCCCAACCCGGCTGATCAGGCTACGGTCTAGTTTCAACCATTGGATCGGCAGGCTGCTGAGAGAGGAAATATTCGAATAGCCGGTGCCGAAATCATCGAGCGCAACCCGAACGCCGAGCCGCGAAAGTTCGGAAAGCTCGCGCCCGGCCCGCAGCAGGTCCGACATGATCAGGTCCTCGGTAATCTCCACCACCAATGCCGTGGCTGGAAAACCGGTCTGTTCCAGGATGGACGCGATGACCATCGCCAGATTACCGGACTTGAACTGGCTTGGAGAAATATTGACCGACACGTAGTTGAGCTTGCCAGCCTTGACCAGCGGCGCTGTTTGCGCACAGGCGGCGCGGGCGACCTGCGCAAACAACCGATCCAGAAGGTTGCGCTCTTCCGCCAGTGGCAGAAATACACCCGGCAGCACCAGACCGCGATAGGGATGCTGCCAGCGTGCCAGCACTTCCACCCCCAGTATCCGCTTGCTGGCTCCATCAACGATCGGCTGGTACCAGGGCATGATTTCATGGCGGTCCATGGCCAGCACCAGTTCCAGCTCCAGCAAGCGTCGCTCGTTGGCCTCGGCCCAAAGGTCGTCGTCAAAAGCGGTCGCCAGCGACAGCCCAGCTTTCTTGGAAACGTAAAGCGCCATATCGGCATGCCGCAGCAATTCGGTGGACGATGCGGCATGATCCGGCAGGCTCGCATATCCGATGGACGCCGAGACCTCCAGGCGCTTGCCGTTGAAGAGAACCGGCTCCTGCAAACTGGCGCGAAAACTTGAGACAAAGGCATGATCGGCCGTCACATCCGACAGATGGTCGAGAATCAATGCAAATTCGTCACCACCCAGCCGTGCCACCGTTCCAGGTCCAGCCGCAACCATCAGGCGGCGGGCAAATTCCCGCAGCACCGCATCCCCCGCCTCATGACCATAAGCGTCGTTGATCGCCTTGAACCTATCCATATCAACAAGAACAACCGTAACACGGTCGCCTCGAAGGCGGCTCTTCTGGCAAGCGTCGGTCAAAACCGCGGTAAAGCTGCGACGATTGGCAAGCCCGGTCAATTGGTCCTGCTGGGCCAGTGCAATGGCACGTTCGCGCTCCTGAACCAGCTCCTCCGTGCGCTGCATGACCCGCTGTTCGAGATCTTCCGCCTGTCGTGCCAATTGGCAATTGGCCATGTAAAGTTCACGCGCACGCGCTTCCAGCAATGTCTCGGCTTGGCGGCGGGCCGCGCGCTCGCGCTCCAGACGGCGGGTCAGCCGGTCGATCCGATCAGGCTCGGAAACCTCAAATGGCTGGTTTACCATCACGATGCGCTCTCGGCGATCACAAACAGAGTTGCCCCATCGTCGCGCGCGCTGCGTTCGACCTTAACAATGCTTCCAAAATGCCGGGCAGCCCCTTGGATCAGGCCTTCCGCCAAGGCCTCCATTTTCCGCCCGGACCGATAGAGCATGGACAGGGACGTACCGTCCTGGCTGAGAATTTCGAAGGAAGGCAATTCCGCGTCGGGATAGAGCTTTTTCACCTCGACATGAATATGGGCATCAATGCTGGCGAGAAAGCCGAAGAGACCGCCGCTGCGGTCGAAAAAGCCTGGAAACAACACGGCGAAACGTCCCGCAAGATGCAGTCCGAACGCCTGCATCAATGCATCGACACCAAGGCCGGAGCGTTGCGACAGCGCAGCCAGCAGCGCCATCATTTCACGATGGTCATAGGTGCCGACGCTGGTATAGGCTCCGCCACTGGCAAGCCCATTGGTCAGTAGAGAGGCTTCGATAATGTCGTCGGCCATGTCTTCATTCCAGGTCGCGGCGACGAATTCGAGCATTTCCGTAAAAACCATCCCTTTCATAGTCTATCCCAATGCCTCCCAGCTATCGACGCGAGGCAACAATATGAGGGAAAACTTAACAACAAAGCGTTGTACCATCCATCTCTACGACCCAAATATACTTTGTGGTGAATGCAGTCTTACCGCATTGATGGAAGTTTACGCGCCATGGGCAGCAAGCATTGGCGTGCTGCGGCAAGGACGCTTGCCGTTAGCGGATCGAGCGCCCGGCCCAGCGCCCTGCTCCAATGCCAATAAAGCGGCACGGCAAGCGGTTGATCCGGCCTCAGATCCACCAGCACGCCCTCGGCAATCAAGGGTGCCACCGAAACTGCCGGGTTCATGCCCCAGCCCAGCCCCAGACGCGAGGCATCGATAAAAGCCTGGCTGGAGGGCAGCCAATGGCAAGGGGGTGACAATCGACATCCGGCCACCTGCTCTATCCAGGCGGTTTGCAATCCATCCTTAGCGTTGAAAGTAAGGCAAGGGGCGACAGCCAGAGCCTCAGCGGTGACGCCCTGGGGAAACCATCTCGCTACAAAATCCGGGCTGGCCGTGGCGCGGTAGGTCAGCAATCCAAGCGGTCGGCAATCGCAGCCCTGAACGGGCGCGGCAAGCGAGGTCACCGCCGCCCGCACCTCACCGCGCCGCAGCCAATCGGCACTGTGGTCCTGATCGTCAAGCACCAGATCGAACAACAGGCCCTCCACCGCAGCCATGGCTGGCACGAACCATGTCGCGAGACTATCGGCATTGATTGCCAGCCGCACCGTCACCTGCGCCGCCTGCGCAAGGCCGAGATCTCCGATCACCTCGCGCTCCAGCAAGGCCACTTCCTCGGCATGGCGGCAAAGCCTCGCGCCCGCCGAGGTCGGCAAGCAAGGTTGGCCACGAATGATCAGCGCCGTGCCGGATCGCTCCTCCAGCAGCTTGATGCGCTGCGAGATCGCCGATTGCGTTACCCCCAATTGCCGGGCCGCCTTTTCAAAGCTGCCGCTGCGGAGCACAGCCACCAGCGCCGATAACTGCTCACCATCGAATGCCATTAGAATTTCTTATGACTGGTTATATTTGTTAATTTTTCTAATGAATTCATTTGCATTAGTCAAAGGGCCACAACCTGGAGACCTCTATGCAAAACGCCTATTTTTCCGGCCTGTTTCTTGGCCTGAGCCTGATTGTCGCCATTGGTGCGCAAAACGCCTTCCTGCTGCGCCAGGGCTTGCGGCGCGAGCATGTCTTTATCCTCTGCCTGACCTGCGCCGCCTCTGATGCCTTGCTGATCGTGCTTGGCATTTCCGCGCTGGCGACAGTAACCGCACTTCTGCCCGCTTTTGAGCCGGTGCTGCGCTATGGTGGCGCGGCGTTTCTTCTGGCCTATAGCGCCCGGCATGCCTTCGCTGCGCTGAAAACCGAAAGCGGCCTTGCGCCCGGCGAGGCAAAGCCCAGCACGCTCACCGCCAGCCTTGCCACCTGCCTCGCCCTTACCTTTCTCAACCCGCATGTCTATCTGGATACGGTGCTGCTGATCGGCTCTATTTCCAGCCGCTTTGCGGATCACAAGACAGCCTTCGGCCTTGGCGCGGTTTCGGCTTCCTTCCTGTTTTTCTTCTCGCTCGGCTTTGGCGCACGGCTATTGGTGCCGGTATTTGCGCGGCCCGTCTCCTGGCGCATTCTGGATGCAATCATCGCCGTGGTCATGGCCTGGATCGCCATCGGGCTGATCCGGCATTCGTAAGCGTCAATTCACCGGAAAACGCCGCGCCTGCCACTGGCTTTTCGGCACGGCGGCACCGAGTGAATAGCTGAAACTGGTGATCGCCTGGGTCTTGGCATCCGTTTCGCAATGATAGCCGATATCATACCATTGGCCCCGGCTGCGGAAGGCAGCGCCTGACACATCCATCAACCGAGCCGTAACGGTCTGTCGCGTCGTCGGAGATCCCGCGATCACATCCGGCACGGCACCGGGCACGGCGCGGCGGACCTGTTCCAGCATTTCAATGCTGCAAATCTGCACGATCCGGCGTTCCGGCGGCAGCGTGCCGAGGGCTTGGCGCACCCGCGGATCGGACAGCGTTGCCTTGGAATAGATCCGTTTGGCGGGCTTCAACGCGGCAACCGGTCCGGCTTTCTTGTCCGCCACAACAGGCGAAGGCAAGGCCTCCGGCTTCTGCTGCGGCTTCGTTGCACTCTCCTCATCCAGCGCAAAGCGTTGCTCCGTCACCAGCCCGCCGCCCGGCTTTTCCACCTTGTCCGGCGTCGGCAATTGCCCGGCCAGCCCGGCATCCGGCGGCGTCACATCCTTAGGCAGGGCGGGCGGCTGCGGCGGCTCAGTCTTTTGTGGATCACCTACGGCAGACTTGTCTGGCCCGGCCTTCGGGGCATCGGGGGGTGGTGACTGGGTTTGCGCTGCCGGTTCCTCGGCAGGCGGCGGCACAGGCGGCGCATCCTCCTTCGGGGCCTCCTCGTCCTTCGGGGCTGATTCCAGAGCTTGCGGCTTATCATCGGCGGGCTTTGGCGGCTCCTGCTGTGGCGCAGGTGCAGGCGGTTTGGCTTCCTGCTTTTCCTCTGGCTTCTTCTCTTCAGCTTTGGGTGCCGCAGGTGCCGGGGCTTCCTTTGGCTTGGCCTCCGGCTTCAACTCCAACTGCAATTGCTTTTCCGGTTTTGGCTTTTCAGGTTGAGGCTTCTCCTCTGGCGGCGGCTCAATGGAAACCGACACGACCTCTTCCTTCGGCGCATCCGGCGCCTGGGCGGGCCAATGGGCCAGGAATGCCAGAACCAGAAGCCCATGCAGCAGCACCGAGGCGGTGATGCCCCAGACAAAGCGCTTATGCATCGGTTGCGGCTTTTCCTGCATTGCCCGATCCATACACGGCGCTGACGCCCGCCGCAAACCCGCAAGGTCCACTTCGCCACTTCCAGGCAGACACAATGGCGTGCTAACAGACGCATGTCAGCCACGCCATTGCGGAGCCACCATGTTCCTCAGCCCTACCGATCTGCACGCACTCACCGCCATCCGCCAGGAGCTTCATCGCTATCCGGAAGTCTCCGGTGAGGAACAAGAGACAGCCCGGCGGGTCGTCGAGGCACTGACGCCGCTCCACCCGGACCGCATTCTGACCGGGCTTGGCGGCCATGGCGTAGCGGCGGTGTTTTCGGGTGCGGCACCCGGCCCGACCCTGCTGTTTCGCTCAGAACTCGACGCGCTGCCGATTACGGAAAAAACAGGCCTGCCCTATGGATCGACAATCCCGGGGAAAGGCCATCTCTGCGGCCATGACGGCCATTCCACCATTCTGCTGGCACTGGCGCTTGGCCTGTCGCGCCAGCCGCCTGCCACAGGCCTCGTTGTGCTGCTGTTTCAGCCTGCCGAGGAAAATGGGGCTGGTGCCGCCGCTGTGCTGGCCGATCCGCGCTTTGCTGAGATTGCGCCGGATCTGGCCTTTTCCCTGCACAATCTGCCGGGTCTTCCACTCGGCCATGTGGCGCTGAAGGCAGGCCCGGTCAATTGCGCCTCACGCGGGCTGAAAATAACGCTGACCGGCAAAACCGCCCATGCCTCGCAGCCCGAAACCGGCCTGTCGCCGATGCAGGCGATCAGCAGCCTGATGCCAGCCCTGACCGCCCTCTCCCACAGCGCCCCACCCGCCCCCGACTTCCGCCTCGCCACCGTGACCCACGCACAACTCGGCGAACCCGCCTTCGGCATCGCGCCCGGCGACGGCGAAATCTGGGTGACACTGCGAACCTTGACCGATGAGGGCATGGACGGGCTTTGCAGCCAAGCCGAAGCCCTCGCCCACGCAACCGCCGCACAACACGGCCTTGGCCTGACCCTCACCTATCACGACATCTTCCTGCACTGCGAAAACGCCCCGCAAGCCGTCACCGCCCTCACCACCGCCCTCGATGCCGAAGGCATACCCCACGACGCCCGCACCCTGCCCATGCGCGCCTCCGAAGACTTCGGCCGCTTCCGCACCATCTGCCCCACCGCCATGTTCTTCCTCGGCGCAGGCGAGACACATCCGGCGTTGCACAACCCGGATTATGACTTTCCGGATGTGTTGATTGAGGTTGGGGCAAGGGTATTTATGCGGGTCGTGCGGGGGAGATTGGCGGCGAGAGATTATATTTAGTGTCAATGAGACACGAAGTGAGATCAACCTGTTGCGTCCACTCCCTGGTTGAGGCCTACTATTGAATATGCCTTAGACATTAGGTCCCAAAATATGCAGAACCAGCACTATGTCCCCAAATTTTTGTTGAAGAATTTCGCCGACATTGATGGCCGGGTATATAGATACAATAAAAGCACAGACATAGTTGGGAAAGTGCCCCCGAAACATGCCGCTTCAATTATGAATTTCTACGAATTCGAAATTCGAGGAAAAAAGATAAGTTTCGAAGATCGGTTTCAAAACATAGAAACCAAGGCAGCACCTAGCTTCAGGAAGATTGCCCTCAACAACTCAGTCGCAAATCTCACTGAATCAGAGCGATCTAATATTGCTAATTTCATAGCTGCTCAAGCTTTTAGAACCCAAGCATTTCTCGGAAATCTTAAGGAACAACCGAACAGGACAGAAATAGGCGAGACACTTGAAAGGCTTTGGGAAAGCACGTTTATAACAGTTGACATAATAGAAAATCGACACTGGGTGCTGCTAAAAATTGAACATGACGATATATTATATCTTGGCGATCAACCGGTTGTTTTACAGCACACAAAAGACCCGGCTGGCGTTCGCTGCCTCGGCTTTGACATCTTAGGTGTCGAGGCATTTCTCCCAATCAGCCCGAAGCTTGCGATCTACTTACCATGCCGTTCGACGACAGAAGAAATCATTTCTTTTTATCGAAATGGTACCCAGATCTTGGAAAGCCTTTGGAAATCTGGGCTCGGAATGACCATTGACGCTTTCACAATTCAAAGAGATTTACGGCGCGCTCAACATTTGTATGAGGCAATCACAACTGGAAAACCTGCTCCCTGCGCGTCAGAGTCTGTACTAAACCTTAATTATTTACAGGCCGCGTGGTCCTACCAATGGCTCTTCTCCAACAAGGGCGATTTTACAACTGCGAAAATGGTTCTTTCTGAATCTCCACAATACCGAAAAGCACCTGAAACCAGCCTTGCTAAGCCTGCCTTCATAACTTGACAAGCAGCGAGATTTAACAAAAAACCCGGCGTTTCCGCCGGGTTTTCAACTCTTAGCTCTTCGCTAACCTTAGCTATCCAGGAAGCTGCGCAGTTTGCGCGAGCGGCTCGGATGCTTGAGCTTGCGAAGTGCCTTGGCTTCGATCTGGCGGATACGTTCGCGGGTAACCGAGAACTGTTGGCCGACTTCTTCCAGCGTGTGGTCGGTGTTCATGCCGATGCCGAAGCGCATGCGCAACACGCGCTCTTCGCGTGGCGTCAGCGATGCCAACACACGGGTGGTGGTTTCGCGCAGGTTGGCCTGGATGGCGGCGTCGATGGGCAGTAGCGCGTTCTTGTCCTCGATGAAGTCGCCGAGATGCGAATCTTCCTCGTCGCCCACAGGGGTTTCGAGCGAGATCGGCTCCTTGGCGATTTTCAGCACCTTGCGGACTTTTTCGAGCGGCATGGCCAGCTTTTCAGCCAGTTCTTCCGGGGTCGGTTCGCGGCCGATTTCGTGCAGCATCTGGCGCGAGGTCCGAACGATCTTGTTGATCGTTTCGATCATATGCACCGGAATACGGATCGTGCGGGCCTGGTCGGCAATCGAACGGGTGATTGCCTGCCGGATCCACCACGTCGCATAGGTGGAGAACTTATAGCCGCGCCGGTATTCGAACTTGTCAACCGCCTTCATCAGGCCGATATTGCCTTCCTGAATCAGGTCAAGGAATTGCAGGCCGCGATTGGTGTATTTTTTGGCAATCGAAATAACCAGACGCAGATTGGCCTCGACCATTTCCTTCTTGGCGATCCGGGCTTCGCGTTCGCCCTTCTGTACCATGGAGACGATACGGCGGAATTCAGCGATGGAAATGCCGGTTTCTGTGGCCAGATTCTGGATTTCCTGACGGATTTCCCGGATCGTGTTGTTTTCTTCGCGGGCGAAATCCTTCCAGCCTCGGGCAGCCAGATTGCCGACCGACTTCATCCAGTTGGGATCAAGTTCCGCGCCCTGATATTGCTCCAGGAAGCTGTCGCGCTTGACGCCGTAGCTTTCAGCCAACCGCAACAGGCGGCCTTCGTTCTGCATCAGGCGCTTGGAAATGTCGTAGAGCTGCTCGACAAGGCTGTCGATCCGGTTCTGGTTCAGCGACAGCGATTTGACTGCCGTGATCAACTGATCCTTCAGCTCCTTGTAGCGCCGCTCCTGGCCTGACGACAGCGTGCCGGCACAGGCCAGGCGCGCTTCCACCTGCTGGTCCTGCAACTTGCGCAGCTTTTTGTAGGTATCGGCGATCAGGTCGAGGGTTTCCATGACCTGGGGCCGCAACTCGGCTTCCATGGCGGCCAGCGAAAGATTGGACTCGTCTTCGTCCTCTTCCTCTTCTTCCGGCATCTGCATGTCGCCGCCGACATTGGTGATGTCGTCTTCGCTGGAGCGGACCCGGCGGGTCTTTTCCTTTTCCTCGGCAGCCTTGCGATCCGCCTCGATTTTTTCCGGGCTCTGGAATTGAGGCGCGGCCTTGGCCTCGGGACCGGAATAGGTGGTCTCGAGATCGATGATCTCGCGCAGCAGCGTCGTGCCTTCGTTCAACTCGTCGCGCCAGATAATCAGCGCCTGGAAGGTCAGCGGGCTCTCACAGAGACCGGCGATCATCGTTTCGCGGCCAGCCTCGATGCGCTTGGCAATGGCGATTTCGCCTTCGCGCGACAACAGCTCCACCGAGCCCATTTCGCGCAGATACATGCGCACCGGGTCGTCCGTGCGGTCGGTCGGCTCTTTCTTCTTGGCTGTGGCAACAGCGGTATTGCCAGCAGGCGCCAGTTCGCCGCCTTCGCTTTCGGCTTCTTCGTCGTTGTCGCTTTCTTCGGCTGCCGGATCTTCGGCGTCCTCGTCCTCGACGACGTTGATGCCCATGTCGGAAAGCATCGCCATGGTGTCTTCGATCTGCTCCGAGGTCACTTCCTCAGACGGCAGAACCGAATTCAACTCATCCATAGTGACGTAGCCGCGCTTCTTGGCGGCCTTGATCATTTTCTTGACCGCGTCATCCGAAAGATCGAGAAGCGGACCGTCGGTCGCGCCATCGCGCTCGTTCTCGGCTTCTTCGTTTTCCTTGACCTTGGTTGCCATGTATCTCGTCGCTTTCCCTGACGCTTCAATTTTCCGCAGTGCTGTCACGCGCCAGATGGGGCATAGCCTTGCACCGACCACTACGAATCACTGGTTATGACCTACAGCGCCATGCGCGGACCATACGCACGAAACACGCTGTAAAACCTTAAATGTGCAGCACAACTTCTCAAACCAGATGAGGCCGAAGAAAAACCATGCCTTAGATGCGAAACATTCCGTCAGCCTTGGTGCTTTCCTGAAGGAAATGGCACGTTGACCAAGCAATGTCTAATTCCCGGTTGACCACCACGGTTCCCGTCGATTGCGGTATAACTACACAAACAGGCGACGAAGCCCGCCAGCATAGACCCGGCGCAACCTGCGTCACCTTGTTTTTTCGTTTGACCGTGATTCCCACAATTTATCGATACGTCAAGCCTTTTAAAGCGATTGTGCCTGTTGATATCGCGAAAAAACCATTCATCTCGCTCTACGCTCCTTATCCAAACGCCTCCACACGCGCCACAAGTGGCAGGGAGCCATTTAATCGCCACGTCATTAACCTGTCCTTTTGGAACATCCTTTCGGGACAGGCACGGCCTCGATCTCAGGAACTTCACCCGGTTTGAACTGAAATCTAGGCACTCACGCCGCCGATACAAGGGGCGCGGTTGGTATCTGCCATAACAAAGCTTGCAAAACCGTTATGAATTGTGACCATAAGCCGGTCCCTTGACACGGCCCGACATCACGCCAAAGCCATCGATGATCGCTTCCTGGTTCTCCATCCGAACGATTTCCAGCTGCACTTCCTGCAAAACCGACATCAGCCCGTCGATCCGCCCGGCATCATCCGCCTCGGTCGCCTCGGCAATCTCACGTTCCAGTTCGATGCGCTGGCGGCGCAGCGCCTTGGCGCGCTTATGCAATGACAGCGCCTGTGTATAGCCCTCGCGGGCATCTTCCAGCGCCGCCACCGTGGTTGCCGTCCACAGCCTGGCATTGCGGATCTGCTGGTCCAGCGCCTTCAACAGCGCATCGAAACCGCCCGACATCAACCGCTCATATAGATCCTCACGGGTCAGTTGCGCCCCGGTTTGCGCAACAGCGGTCAGCACCGCAGGCCAAAGCCTTTGCAGATCACGGCTGTCGAAATCGATGCAGGAAATCTCGTCATAATCCTCCTGCAACAATTGCGGATGATTGACGATGGTCAGCGCCAGCACGCTTTCGCGCAGGCTGGGCTGGTCATGGCTGCGGCTGACCATGCCCGACCGCGTCAGCCGGTCGGAGGCCATCGTGCTGCCGGGACGCTGGCCAGCCGGTGCGCCGCGACCACCCGCATTGTTTTGAAAACGGCCATTGCCGGGCCGGTTGCCGGTAAAGCCACCACCACCACGCTCGAAATTGCCGCGCCCGGCACGGCCAGCGCCCTGCCCCTGCCCCCGCCCCTGGAAGAACCCATAGAGCCGGTCCCTGACATTCTGCTGATAGTGGCGGCGCACATTCTCATCGGCAATGATATTGACGATCTGCTTTAACCGCGCCTCAAGCTCGGCGCGCTGCTCCGGCGTGTCAAAGCGACCCTGGCCGGTTTCGCGCAGCCAGACCATTTCATCCAGAGAGCGGGCCTCGGCCAATACCCGGTCAAAGGGCGCGCGACCATCCTGCTTGACCAGATCATCAGGGTCCTTGCCATCCGGCAGCATGGCAAAGCGGACGCTTTTTCCGGGCTTCAGATGCGGCAGGGCGAGATCAACGGCGCGAAACGCCGCGCGTTGCCCAGCGCCATCGCCATCGAAACACAGCACCGGCTGCGGCGTCATTTTCCACATCAGTTCCAGCTGGTTTTCAGTCAGCGCCGTGCCCAGCGGCGCAACGGCATTTTCCACGCCCGCCTGATAGAGCGCGATCACATCCATATAGCCTTCGACGGCAATGATCGTCTCTGCCCCATCGGCGCCCTGAAGCGTCCGCCGGGCGCGGGAGTAATTATAGAGGACATTGCCCTTGTGAAACAGTTCCGTCTCGTTGGAATTCAGATATTTGGCCGGTGCATCCGGCGACATCGCCCGTCCGCC
The DNA here is from genome assembly GCF_000016285.1 of Allorhizobium ampelinum S4. NCBI lineage: Bacteria > Pseudomonadati > Pseudomonadota > Alphaproteobacteria > Hyphomicrobiales > Rhizobiaceae > Gillisella > Gillisella ampelina. Next base: position 2,582,034 of record NC_011989.1, read on the forward strand.
AAACGCAATCACCTTGTCGCGGGACGACAGAATCGGAAACATGATCCGGTCGCGGAAACGGTCATAGGATACCGGAATATCCGGCCCATGCACCACCAGCCCGCAGGCCTCGATCTGCTCCTTCGGCACACCTTTTCCGGCCAGATGTTCCTTCAGCGCATTGCGGCTTTCCGGCGCATAGCCCAGTCGGAAGGTCTCGATGGTGCGGCCCGACAGGCCACGCTCCCGAAGGTAAGCCCGGGCCTTGGCACCCTGGGCTGCCTGTAACTGATCCTGGAAAAACAGCGTGGCCATTTCCATGACGTCCTGAAGGCTGGTGCGCTCGCGCTCACGCTCTATGTCGCGCGCATCCACCTTGGGCATGGCGATACCGGCCATGTCGGCAATCCGCTCGACGGCTTCTGGAAAGTTCAGGCCTTCCAGATCGGTCAGAAAGCGAAAGTGATCGCCGGACACACCGCAGCCGAAGCAATGGTAACGGCCCTTGCGATCCTCACAGTGAAAGCTCGGGCTTTTTTCACCATGAAACGGGCAGCAGGCCCAGTAATCCCCGCGCGACACGTTGGTTTTCTTGCGATCCCACGGCACGCGCGCGCCAATCACGGCCGAAATCGGCACGCGGTCGCGGATCTCGTCGAGAAAGTCGTTTGAAAATCGCATTGGGCAACCTTGAGGAATGATCTGGTTATATAGGAGGTATGAAAGACAAGCGCCACGGCTTTCATGGAATGTACCCGCTATTCACAGCGCTTCCCCCTTTGCGCCTCCCAAGCTCCAGCGTCTCCAATCCCTTTCCGGCATTTCGCCCATCATAAGGGCACATCCCATTCGACAATGAGGGAAATCACCGGGCCTCAAAAAGAGACAACGGCTCCCGAGGAGCGAGTGTCGGGATTGACATTAAGCCCACGCCCGATATTTTATCGATAATTTTTCAAAATAGACAAAAAATTGGAGACAACATGGACACTTCTCTTCTTTCTCGAGTCCATAAGAATAAATTTTCAATTTTTATCGATAAAATAATAGTTGTTTCAGCCGGCGTGCTGCTGATGACCTTGGCTGCCAAAGTGCAAATCCCCTTCTGGCCGGTCCCAATGACACTGCATACCTTTGCGGTGATGGCGTTCGCGCTGATGCTTGGGCCGCAGATGTCGCTGACCATCTTCACCACCTACCTGGCCGTCGGTGCTGTTGGTGCGCCCGTGTTTTCCGGCTCCCCGGAACGCGGCATCGGCCTTGCCTATATGGTGGGGCCAACCGGTGGCTATCTTGCCGGATACTGGCTTGCGGCGTGGCTAACCGGTTTGATCGGCCATGGACGCGGGCTGGCGATGCACCTTGTTGCCAGTTTTGCCGGTCTGGCATTGGTCTATGCCGCAGGTCTCGTCTGGCTTGCCTTCTTCGTTCCTGCCGCAACACTGCTGTCCGTTGGGCTCCTGCCCTTTCTGGGTGGTGACCTGGTGAAATGTGTTCTTGCGGCGCTGATCGCCAGCCAGTGGCCATCAAAGGCAAAACGCCAGCAGGAGACGGAGCAATGAGTGAGGCTGCGGGCGAAATTCGCAACGACTGGAGCGTGGAAGAGATCGTTACCCTTCACAATCTACCCCTTCTGGAACTGATCGGCCATGCCAACGCTGTCCATGGCCGTCACCACAACCCGAATGTCGTGCAGAAGGCAAGCCTGCTGTCGATCAAGACCGGCGGTTGCCCGGAAGACTGCGCCTATTGCCCGCAATCGGCCCATCACCGGGAGGTGAAGCTGACGAAAGATCGCCTCATGCAGCCAGAAACCGTGCTGGCGCTTGCAAAGCGGGCGAAGGATGCCGGTGCCGAGCGCTTCTGCATGGGAGCCGCATGGCGGCAGGTGCGCGATGGCAAGGAGTTTGACGCCGTACTGACCATGGTGCGCGGCGTTCGCGATCTCGGCATGGAAGCCTGCGTGACACTTGGCATGCTGGAAAAGCATCAGGCTGAGAAACTGGCCGAGGCCGGACTGACGGCTTACAACCATAATCTGGACACCAGCCCGGAATTTTACGGTGAGATCATCACCACCCGCAGCTATGCAGACCGGCTGGAAACCCTGTCCATCGTCCGCTCTTTCGGCATCGACCTCTGTTGCGGCGGCATTATCGGCATGGGCGAAACCATCCGCGATCGCGCCTCCATGCTCCAGGTGCTGGCATCGATGCGCCCACATCCCGAAAGCGTCCCGATCAACGCGCTGGTGCCTGTGGAGGGGACGCCGCTTGCCGCCATGCCGCGGATCGATCCGCTGGAACTGGTGCGCATGGTGGCAACGGCGAGGATTGTCATGCCGAAATCCACGGTCCGTCTGTCGGCCGGGCGCTCGACATTAAACCGGGAAGCGCAAATTCTTTGCCTGGTTTCCGGTGCCAACTCGGTCTTCTACGGTGATACGCTGCTAACCACGCCCAATGCCGGCATAGGTGAGGACGAAGCGCTGTTTGCCGCCATCGGCGCATTGCCACACGAGGCTGCGCCACTCGCCGCAGAATAAACAAAGCAGGAAGCCGCTATAGATATAAAGCGCAGTAGCGACTTGTTGTGCGCCATCCATGGCGCACAACGCTGTATACGGAGGCTTCAGCCTTACTTCGTCAGCAATTCCTTCACCAAGCCGGACGCCTTGGCGAAATCCATCTGACCGGCATAGCGTTCTTTCAAAGCGGCCATCACCTTGCCCATGTCGCGCACGCCTTCGGCGCTGATTTCGGTGATAATGCCGGAAATCGCTTCGCGGACTTTATCGTCATCCATCTGCTCGGGCATGAAACCCTTGATGATCGCCACTTCCTCGCGCTCCTGGGCGGCAAGCTCGGGGCGGGCATTGTCTTCGTAAATCTTGGCCGATTCCTCGCGCTGCTTCACCAGCTTGGCCATCAGCTGGAGGATGTCGTCATCGCTGGCCTCATCCTTGCCCTCACCGCGATTGGCGATATCGCGGTCCTTGATGGCCGATTGCACCAAGCGGATGGTGGAAAGCCGGCGGCTATCCTTGGCTTTCATCGCTTCCTTCAGCGCAGTCGTCAGATCCTCGCGTAGCATGTCTTCATCTCCTTGGGTGACTGTGGAGCCCCTGGCCGCCGTTCGAACGGCACCGTGGCTCGCTTCAGGCGTGGTGATACCCCTCCCGGAGGCTCCGCGCAATGCGGGGGTCTTTCAAGACTTCAAGGGAAAACACCTCTTTTACCTGAGGAACAATTGACCCGGCCTACGCTTCTCGTCTATGTACCATCGCCTGCACAGACATCGACATCAGGTTCCCGCACGCGCATCTTTTGCTGCGCGAGGAGCCTTGGCACACTTAGATACTGGCACACACAGATAGCCACGCGCCGCCGGTTTGCATCGGCCGGGGCAAGCGGCTGGAAAAGGAACGGATATGACCGCAACATCGCCATTGCCCACCGCAGCCTGGACAACAACCAAGCCGACAGCGCTTCTGGTTCTGGCTGACGGCACCGTCATCGAAGGTCAGGGCGTCGGCGCCACCGGCGATGTTCAGGCCGAGGTGTGCTTCAACACCGCGCTGACCGGCTATGAGGAAATCCTCACCGATCCCTCCTATCTCGGCCAGATCGTTACCTTCACCTTTCCCCATATCGGCAATGTCGGCACCAATGAGGAAGACATTGAAGACCTGACGCCTGCCGCCCGCCACGGCGCGGTCGGGGTGATCTTCAAGGCCGATATTACCGAGCCCTCCAATTTCCGCGCCACCAAGCACCTGGATACCTGGTTGAAGGCACGCGGCATGATCGGCCTGTCTGGCGTCGATACGCGGGCGCTGACCGCCTGGATTCGCGAAAACGGTGCGCCAAACGCCGTCATCGCCCATGACCCGAACGGCAATTTCGACATTGAGGCGCTGAAGGCCAAGGCCAAGGCCTGGAGCGGGCTGGAAGGTCTTGATCTTGCCAAGGTCGCTTCCTCCGGCCAGTCCTCGACCTGGGGCGAAAAGCCATGGGTCTGGAATGAAGGCTTTTCCGAACTGGCTGACAAGGATGCCGATTATCACGTCGTCTGCGTGGATTTCGGCGTGAAGCGCAATATCCTGCGGCTGTTCACCGGCCTGAAATGTAAGGTCACGGTCGTGCCTGCCAATACCAGCGCCGAAGATATCCTGGCGCTGTCGCCGGATGGCATTTTCCTCTCCAATGGCCCTGGTGATCCGGCGGCAACAGGGGAATATGCCGTGCCCGTGATCAAGGAACTGATCGAGACCGATATCCCGTTGTTCGGTATTTGCCTTGGCCATCAGATGCTGGGTCTGGCGCTGGGCGCCAAGACTGAGAAGATGCATCAGGGCCATCACGGCGCCAACCATCCGGTTAAGGATTTCACCACCGGCAAGGTGGAGATCGTCTCGATGAACCACGGCTTCGCGGTGGATTCGAAGTCTCTGCCGGAAGGCGTTGAAGAGACTCATATTTCGCTGTTCGACAACACCAATTGCGGCCTGCGCCTGACCGGCAAGCCGGTGTTTTCCGTTCAGCACCACCCGGAAGCATCGCCCGGCCCGCAAGACAGCCATTACCTGTTCCGCCGCTTCATCAACATGGTGCGCGAGAAGAAGGGCGAACCGGCTTTAGCCGAGCGCTGAACCACAGATAACAGCCGATGAAAAACATAAGCCGACCAATCACTTGGTCGGCTTATTTGATTCTCATGCAGAGCCTTATGACAAGACCAGAAAGCTTTACCGGCTCATCATCCGCATCTCGTGGCGCAGGCGCAGCCAGAACCGCAGCCCCATCATCACGGCAGCGCTGGAAAGCCCGATCAGGAAACCGAACCAGACGCCAAGACCGCCCATCCCCAAGGGAAACGCCATGAACCAGGCCAGCCCGAAGCCAATAGGCCAATAGGAAATCAGCGCCAGGACCATCGGCACGCTGGCATCCTTCAGGCCGCGCAGCAGCCCAGTGGCAACCGCCTGCATACCATCGACCAGCTGGAAAATACCGGCGACCACCACCAGCGGCGCTGCATAATCCAGCACCGCCGCCGCATCACCGCGGCCACGGTCGAGGAACATTCCGCTCAATTCATTGGAGAAAAAGAAGAACAGCAACCCGCCGATCACCGAGATCAGGGCTGCCATGCTGACAACCGTGATGGACGCCCGCACCACATCGGTAAAATCGCCGCGCCCATGGGCAACGCCGATCCGCACGGTGGCGGCCTGCGCCAGCCCCAGTGGGATCATGAAAGCGATGGAGGCCAATTGCAGGGCAATGCCATGTGCGGCCAGTTCAATCGTGCCAATGCTGCCCATCAACAGGGAGGCAGCCGTAAACAGGCTGACTTCGGCCAACACCGTCACGCCAATCGGCAGGCCAAGCTTGATCACATCGCGCAACGCATCCCAATCGGGCCGCCAGAAGCGCACGAACAATTCGTATTTCCGGGTAACACTGTTGAAATGCAGATAGAGACCCATGGTGATCATGGCGAAGACATTGACCGAAACCGCCACCCAGGCAGCCCCCAGAATGCCGAAAGCCGGAAAGCCGAAATGGCCCAGCACAATGCAGTAAGCAAGGGCGGCATTCAGCACCAACGTGGCGATGGTGATATAGAGGACGATCTGCGCCCGCCCGATGGCGCTGACCAGCGCCCGCATCACCGCAAACATCAGCGCCACTGGCAGGCTCAGCCACATGATGCGGATATAGCTCGAGGCGAGCTCGACCACCTGCGGCACCTGCCCCAGGGCCAGCAACACATCACGCGAGTAATGGAAGAGCGGCCACGTCACCACGCTATAGGCCAGCGACACCCACAGACCCATGCGAATGGAGCGGCGTGCCAGACGCACATCGCCCTTGCCATAGGCATTGGCCACCATCGGCATGACGGCGATGGAAAAGCCGGAACCGAAAATGAACACCGTGAAGAAAAATTGCCCGGCCAGCACCAAAGCCGCCAGCGATTCGGCTCCCAGACGGCCGACAATCACCACATCGGTCGTGTGGATTGCCAGCTGCGCCAGTTGCGCCCCCGCCAGGGGAATGCCCAGCGCCAGCGTGGCGCGAACATGGCTAAGCCAACTTTCAATGGGCGCGCCAAGGCGCTGGGACGAGGCATAAGTCATGAGAACTTCCAAAACGAAAAAAAGCCGCTTCCAGTCTGGCTGGACGAGCGGCGGGATTTCAGCATCGTATACCGGACATGGCGCATACAGGTCAGCTGCAATGCATATTTTCTTCTCAACCGACGTTTTTCTGCTCAACCGACGGCGGCGTGAGGAAATAATATGCAATTGCCTCGGTACGTCAAAGCCGTGACGTTTTCAAGACACAAGCAGATGCTTCAGAAAAACTCGTCGTCTCATCACAGTTGTTGATGGGCGATCAACCGGGATCGCCATGCTGGCGGATATAATCGACGAAAACCCGCAAGGGTACGGGCATGTGGCGACGGCTATGATAATAGAGGAAGGGACCGGAAAACTCGTCCTCCCAATCGGTCAGCACCCTCTCCAGCCGTCCGGCATTCAAATCCTCGATCACGAAGTCCTCGAATGTGCCCATCATGCCAAGTCCGGCCCGCACTGCGGCCAGTTCGAGATCGACCGTCTCGGCGATCAACCGGGGTGGCGGGGAGACATTGATCGCCTCACCCTCGCGTTCGAAATGCCATTCATTCACCCGGCCACTGTTGAAACGATGCAGAATGGAGCGGTGATGGATCAGGTCGCGCGGATGTTCCGGTCTGCCGTACTGCTCAAGATAAGACGGTGCTGCCACGCAAACATAGCGCTGGCGGCGCGGGCCAATGGGAACCGCGATCATGTCCTGATGCAGCGCCTCTTCATAGCGGATGCCCGCATCGCAGCCTTCAGCCAGCACGTCGATCAAAGCATCGTTGACAGTCACCTCCAGCAAAATGTCTGGATAGGCGGCCAGAAAACCGGTCACAACAGGCGGCAGCACACAGCGGGCGACGATACCCGGCACGTTAAGCCGTAACCGTCCGAAGGGGCGCTCGCGAAACTGGTTGATATCGTCAAGTGCCAGCTCGATATCGGCCAGCGTCGGCGACAACCGTTCCAACAGCCGCGCTCCGGCATCGGTCAGGGTCACGCTGCGGGTGGTGCGGTTCAGCAGCCGCACGCCAACCCGCGCCTCCAGCCGCCGCATCGCCTCGCTCAATGACGAGGCCGAAACACCGCGCAACTTTCCGGCTGCCCGGAAGTTTCTCAACCGGGCAATGGTGGCGAAGGCATCGAGATCGGCGAGCGGCAGATCGTTCATTGTGCAGAATTCCAAACAACACATACGGAATAAACAGGATTATCGCACAAAGCCAAACAGCGTAAACCTGTTTTCAGACAGACAGCAGAAAAGGAAACTGGATATGCAAACGGTAAAACTTGGAAAATCCGGCCCTCAGACCTCGCGCCTTGGATTGGGATGCATGGGCATGTCAGGTATGTATGGGCCTTCCGACCGCACGGAAAGCCTCGCCACCCTGCACGCCGCCATTGATGCCGGGGTAACGCTGATCGATACCGGCGACTTCTACGGCATGGGCCACAATGAAATGTTGATTGGAGAAGGGTTGAAGGGCGGCCTGCGCGACAAAGTGCAAATCAGCGTCAAATTTGGCGCTCAGCGCGACCCGGCGGGCGGCTGGATCGGGTACGACGCACGCCCATCAGCCGTAAAGACGGCGCTGGCCTACACGCTGCAACGGTTGGGCACCGATCATATCGACATTTACCGCCCGGCCCGGCTCGATCCCAATGTGCCGATCGAAGAGACCATTGGCGCCATCGCAGAGATGGTCCAGGCCGGCTATGTCAGGCATATCGGCCTGTCGGAAGTCGGCGCAGATACCATCCGTCGGGCAGCAGCCGTTCATCCGATCGTTGACCTGCAAATCGAATATTCGCTGATATCCCGCGGCATCGAAGATCAGATCCTGCCGACCTGCCGTGAACTCGGCATCGGTATTACCGCCTATGGGGTTTTGTCGCGCGGTCTGATCAGCGGCCACTGGACCGCACCGACGGCACCAACGGATTTCCGCGCCCATTCTCCGCGCTTCCAGGGCGAGAATGCCAACCACAATCTGGCGCTCGTCGAAGCCCTGACGCAGGTTGCGTCGTCAAAAGGCATGACCACAGCGCAAGCCGCCATTGCCTGGGTGCTGGCCAAGGGCGAGGATATCGTCCCTTTGATTGGTGCTCGCCGCCGCGACCGGTTGAAGGAATCGCTTGGCGTGCTCGACTTTACCCTGTCACAGGAGGATATCGCCGCCCTCGAGGCGGCAGTGCCCAAGGACAGCGCCGCCGGTTCCCGCTATGCTGAAGCGCAAATGGCGCATCTGGACAGCGAAAAGTAGCCGCCCTCAAATCGGGCCGGAAAACGTGTCGCAGGCATCCATCCGGCCCTGGTCATAGCCTTTTTTGAACCATGCCATCCGCTGTGCGGCGGAGCCGTGGTTAAAACTCTCAGGCACAACATAGCCCTGGGACCGCTTCTGAATCGTATCGTCGCCAATCTGCCGGGCGGCGTTCAATGCTTCCTGCAGATCGCCCGCCGAGAGCAATCCCTGCTGATCGGCCTTCCGACCCCAGATCCCGGCAAAGCAATCGGCCTGCAATTCGACACGAACCGACATCCGGTTGGCATCGGCGGCATTCATCGAGCTGCGCATCTGGTTGAATTTCGGCAGAATCCCGGTCAGGTTCTGCACGTGATGGCCGACTTCATGGGCAATCACATAGGCCTGAGCAAAATCGCCAGACGCCTGAAACCGTTTGGAAAGCTCGGTGAAAAACGCGGTATCGAGATAGATACGGCGATCCCCAGGGCAGTAGAACGGCCCGGTCGCAGCGGATGCCGCACCACAGGCAGAGGGATATTGACCGGAAAACAGCCGCAGCTTCGGCATCTCATAGGTCGCGCCGCGCTCCTGAAATGCCGCGGTCCAGACATCCTCGGTGGACGCCAGCACGCGGCTGACGAAGACTTTCATCTCGTCCTGAGCCGGCGTCGTTTGCTCGGATTGCTGCTGATAGGAAGACGGGGCGGAGCTACCGCCCTCCTCCAGCAATTGCAACATATCGATGCCCATCAGCCGAAGACCGAAATAGATCAGCACCAGAACGATGATGGTTGAAAAACTCAAACCACGCCCACTGCTGCCAATCGGCAGCCGGATACCGCGCCGGCCAAAGCCGCCACCGCCTGATGCACCCCTGACATCCTCGAGATTTTCGGACTGACGACGCCCATCCAGTTCCATCGGTTCTCTCCCCGGCCGCATATGCAGAACGCTCATGTTCAGCAAAAACTGCCGCCGTGCAACAGCAACGGCGGCAGGCTGGTAACGGCTTGGGGCCAACAGTGTTCCAAACACTCTTAAGCTCAACAGTGTTCCAAACGCTGGGTTTGAAGAAAAAGCCGGTCAGGTCTTGGCGAACATATAGGCACCCCCACGTTCCAGGGCGCGCTGATAGGCCGGCCTGGCACGGATTGTGGAAAGATAGGAACGAAGGACTGTAACATCGCCCGTATCGCCGGAAATCGACAGCACCGATTCCACCGGGAAGCTCATGGCGATATCGGCGGCGGTAAAGTCCGGTCCGGCAAAATAACCGTCCTTGCGCAATTCCGCCTGCCAGAAGGCCAGATGTTCGCCGATCTGCGGATCGATCATCTTGCAGCAAACGCCATCGGAGATCCGCTGGGCCACACCGCGCAACAAAAACGGCATTTGCTTGGATAGTCTTGAGAATACAAGTTTCATCACCAGCAGGGGCATGGCCGAGCCTTCGGCATAATGCAGCCAGTAACGGTAGCGCAGGAAAGCGTCGCTGCCCGGTGCCGGACGCAAAACCGTCTTGCCATTGGTATCGGCGCCATAAGTGTCGATCAGATATTCGATAATGGCACCGCTTTCGGCGAAGATCCGGCCCTCGTCTTCGATGACAGGTGATTTTCCCAGCGGATGCACGGCCTTCAATGCCGCCGGTGCATGCATATCAGCACCGCGCTTGTAGGTTTTCACCTCATAAGACAATCCCAGCTCTTCCAGTAGCCAGAGAATGCGGTGCGCCCTGGAATGCTCCAGATAATGGACGGTAATCATCGGCAGGTCTCCTGGCTTATATCGGTTGCCTGGGCAGATAGGCCGCAGCCAGAGCATTTCCAGGATAAGTGTGAAACGGTTTTACGTCCGCAAAGGTGATGATTGAAAAAATGTCTCATGAAAATACCTTGGATTTTTAAAATCTGCTGTCATGCACCTGGCATTTGCCCGAACAGCCACGGGACATGACGAAAATCAGGCTGCACCCCTTGCCCTGGCAAGTCGATATCCAATTTTGCAACCCTGACAGTGCATTAAAAAATGCCATTCGCCTTGAAGGCGCCACTAAAAAGGGGCAGCTAGGGGAAATGGTCGAGGACGGCGTCCGTTTCCCATAAATTCCCGTGGGATCAAATAGTTAAACAGTCGTCTTGTTGAGAATTTCTAAAAAAAACCGAGGCCAGAGAAGCATAGGAATGTCGCAAAACGGCGGCAGACTCTGTTTGCGAAAAGCATAAAAACCCCATGGCTTCGATCTGGAAAAGCCAACAGGGTTTTAGATACCTGCGACGCGAAAACGGTACAATATCGTATTGCTTAACAGTCGTTTTTTTAGTCGATATTATCCTGCAATACGATCAGTTCTTCGAAATGTTTCATGTCGTTAAAGGCACAGAAAGCCGGAGGATCAAGGGCGATATCCTCAAATTGCTCCAGGAATTCTTCTCGCGCCGTCTCCAGCATGGCCTGCCACTGAAAAAGGGCCGCCTCGGAAAATGGCCTGATGACATAGGCAAAGGTGATATGAAATTCGTAAGTCTCATGGTCTGGATGGCGATAGCCGAACAGATCCGCCAACCTGTCACGCCACTGGGCCAATGCCCGGCGATCCGCCTCACCCACTGGCTCCAACCGAAGCCCCGTCGGCAGCATCCGGGCAATCTTCATGCGAAAATCTGGCCCGGGCGCAAAATATGTCAGCCGCTGCGCGAGGATTTCCGTCATGTCGTCGATTGGCGCATCCAGCGGCAGATCCTTTGGCCAGAAAACGGCGGTGCGCCGATATTCGATAATGCCCTGAAACAAGGTCATATGCAGGCTGGAGGCAGGGGTAACGGCCAGGTGGTCAGCCTCCGGCATTTGCTTGTAGCGCTCCTGCAAGGCGACAATCGCCTTCTGGCTTTCACTTCCTGCGCGAAGATGACAGACAATGGTGTTGCCCGGTTCGGGTAGGAAATTGCCTTCAGCATCGAAACGGATGCCGAGATGTTTCGATGGTCCAGAGCGGCCAGCCGCAGAGAAACGAATGAGGTCGGACGACAGTTGCGTCTGCGGCATGAGGGCCATCTCCTTTGAAACCGAACAGGTTTTCTACAGCGCCTGCGCAAATGGCATGTGACAAACCAGTCCATTTTTCACTGTAATGTCCCAGGGGAAATTGCCGGACCACATCCCCGCCGCGCCTGCCCTTCACTTATCCGTAGAAAAAGCGAAAACGGGGGTTCCGCTGATCGCCACAATTCCCTATAAGCCGCTTCTAGCCTGAAATACCATGGATCTGCGCCCGACCGGTGATGCCCCTCACCTTGGCCGGTTTTTCGCGCAGGTGAAGAGATCGGATAGAGACATGCCAAAGCGCCAAGACATTAAATCCATCCTCATCATCGGCGCTGGACCGATTGTCATCGGCCAGGCATGTGAATTCGATTACTCCGGCACCCAGGCCTGCAAGGCGCTGAAGGAAGAAGGCTACCGGGTCATCCTGGTCAATTCCAACCCGGCAACCATCATGACCGATCCGGGCCTGGCCGACGCAACCTATGTCGAGCCGATCACCCCGGAAGTGGTCGCCAAGATCATCGCCAAGGAACGCCCGGATGCACTGCTGCCGACCATGGGCGGGCAGACGGCCTTGAACACCGCGCTCTCCTTGAAGCGCATGGGCGTGCTGGACCGCTATAATGTCGAGATGATCGGCGCCAAGCCTGCCGCCATCGACATGGCCGAAGACCGCGCCCTGTTTCGGGAAGCCATGGCCCGCATCGGCCTTGAGACTCCGAAATCCATGCTGGCCAATGCCACCGAAATCAAGGATGCCGACCGCAAGACCCATGAAATTGCCCGCAACGAGGTAAAGGCCCGGCTTTCCGGCGACGCGCTCGACAAGGCGCTGGATGAGCTGGAAAACCAGTGGAACCTCGGCGAAACCGACCGCAAGCAGCGCTATATGAACCATGCCATGGCGGTGGCAGCCCAGGCGCTTGACGTTGTTGGCCTGCCCACCATCATTCGCCCGTCCTTTACCATGGGCGGCACCGGCGGCGGCATTGCCTATAACCGCTCGGAATTCTTCGAGATCATCGGCTCCGGCCTTGACGCCTCGCCGACCACCGAAGTGCTGATCGAGGAATCGGTGCTGGGCTGGAAGGAATATGAAATGGAAGTGGTCCGCGACAAGGCGGACAATTGCATCATCATCTGCTCCATCGAAAATATCGATCCGATGGGCGTCCATACCGGCGACAGCATCACCGTTGCCCCGGCCCTGACGCTGACGGACAAGGAATACCAGATGATGCGCAACGCTTCGATTGCGGTGCTGCGCGAAATTGGTGTTGAGACCGGCGGCTCCAACGTGCAGTTCGCGGTCAATCCCAAAGACGGTCGTCTCGTCGTCATCGAGATGAACCCGCGTGTGTCGCGCTCGTCGGCGCTGGCCTCCAAGGCGACCGGCTTCCCGATTGCCAAGATCGCCGCCAAGCTTGCGGTTGGCTATACGCTGGACGAGTTGGACAACGACATTACCGGCGGCGCGACGCCCGCCTCCTTCGAGCCATCGATTGATTACGTCGTCACCAAAATCCCGCGCTTTGCCTTCGAGAAATTCCCTGGTGCCGAACCGACGCTGACCACTGCGATGAAATCGGTCGGCGAAGTCATGGCGATTGGCCGCACTTTCGCCGAATCCTTGCAAAAGGCGCTGCGTGGCCTGGAAACCGGCCTGACCGGTCTGGACGAAATCGAAATCCCCGGCCTTGGCCAGGGCGACGACAAAAACGCCATCCGCGCCGCCATCGGCACCCCGACCCCGGACCGGCTGCGCATGGTGGCCCAGGCGCTACGGCTCGGCATGTCGGAAGCCGAAGTGCATGAAGGCTGCAAGATCGATCCGTGGTTCATCGCTCAGTTGAAGGCAATCACCGATCTGGAAGCCCGCATCCGCGAACATGGCCTGCCAGAAGACGCCGAAAATCTGCGGATGCTGAAAGCCAAGGGCTTTTCCGATGCCCGCCTTGCCAGCCTGTCGGGCAAGCGTCCAAAGGAAGTGGCCGAGCTGCGCAACGGCCTCAATGTCCGCCCGGTCTTCAAGCGCATCGATACCTGCGCTGCCGAATTCGCGTCACCGACGGCTTACATGTATTCGACCTATGAGACGCCGTTCGTCGGCGCACTGCGCTCGGAAGCGCACGTGTCGGATCGCAAGAAAATCGTCATCCTCGGCGGTGGCCCGAACCGCATCGGCCAGGGCATCGAGTTCGACTATTGCTGCTGCCACGCCGCCTTCGCCCTGAAGGATGCAGGTTTTGAAGCGATCATGATCAACTGCAACCCGGAAACCGTCTCCACCGACTATGACACCTCCGACCGCCTGTATTTCGAGCCCCTGACGGCGGAAGACGTCATCGAAATCCTGCGCGCCGAACAGGAAAAGGGCGAAGTTGTCGGCGTTATCGTGCAGTTTGGCGGCCAGACGCCGCTGAAGCTGGCCGAAGCCCTGGAAAAGAACGGCATCCCGATCCTCGGCACCGCGCCTGACATGATCGATCTGGCCGAAGACCGCGACCGGTTCCAGAAGCTGTTGATGAAGCTGGACCTCAACCAGCCCAATAATGGCATCGCCTATTCGGTCGAGCAGGCCCGCCTTGTCGCCTCTGAAATCGGCTTCCCGCTGGTGGTACGCCCATCCTACGTGCTGGGTGGCCGGGCCATGCAGATCATCCATAGTGAGAGCATGTTGCAGAGCTACCTGCTGGATACCGTGCCAGGCCTGGTGCCGGAAGCCATCAAGCAGCGGTATCCAAATGACAAGACGGGCCAGATCAACACCCTTCTCAGCAAGAACCCGCTGCTGTTCGATAGCTACCTCACCAACGCAATTGAGGTGGATGTCGATGCGCTGTGCGATGGCGAAAGCGTCTTCGTCTCCGGTATCATGGAGCATATCGAAGAGGCTGGTATCCATTCCGGCGACAGCGCCTGCTCGCTGCCATCACGCTCGCTGAGCACCGAAGTCCTTGACGAGCTGGAGCGCCAGACAGCCGCCATGGCCAAGGCGCTGCATGTTGGCGGGTTGATGAATGTGCAATATGCCATCAAGGATGGGGTTATCTACGTTCTCGAGGTTAACCCACGCGCCTCGCGCACCGTGCCGTTCGTGGCCAAGACCATCGGCGCGCCGATTGCCAAGATCGCCGCCCGGATCATGGCGGGTGAAAAGCTGGATGCGGCGATTGCCGCCTACGGCACCAAGCCCGATCCGCGCAACTTGAAGCATATCGCGGTCAAGGAAGCGGTGTTCCCGTTTGCCCGCTTCCCCGGCGTCGATACGCTGCTTGGCCCGGAAATGCGCTCGACCGGCGAAGTGATCGGCCTAGATACCAGCTTTGCGTTGGCCTTCGCCAAGAGCCAGCTCGGCGCCAGCGTCGAGCTTCCCCGCGACGGCGCGGTGTTCGTGTCGGTGCGTGATGAGGACAAGGTCCGCATTCTGCCCGCCATCAAGCTGTTGACCTCCATCGGCTTCAAGGTTCTGGCCACCGGCGGCACGCAACGCTTCCTCGCCGAACAGGGCATCGAGGCGGTCAAGATCAACAAGGTGCTGGAAGGCCGTCCGCATATCGAGGACGCCATCCGCAACCGGCAGGTCCAGCTGGTGATCAATACCACCGATAGCAACAAGGCGATCTCGGACTCCAAATCGCTGCGCCGCGCGGCCCTGATGCAGAAAGTGCCTTATTACACCACGATGGCCGGTGCGCTTGCCGCTGCCGAAGCCATTGAGGCGCTGAAAAAGGGCCAGTTGGAAGTTCGTCCGCTGCAAAGCTATTTCTGACAGCCCGCCCAATAATCGACGCTGTCCGTCAGCACATGGCCGTTCTTGAACAGACTGTGAGCGAATGCGACCGAAGGGTGAGGCTTTCCGCCTGACCCTTCAAAAGCCAGGGATGCTGCACCACGCTGATAATGCTATGAAAACCCCTTGATCTGGCAAGGGGACAGCGTGGGCAAAAACATCGTCATTCTGTTTGACGGCACGTCGAATGAAATTTCAGCCAGCCGCACCAATATCGTCAGACTGCTTGGCTGCCTGACCCGCAGCGACCAGCAATTGGTCTATTATGAGCCGGGCGTCGGCACGTTCGGTGCAGACGACAACTGGCTGCGACTTGCACGCCAATCCGCCGAAGTCTGGGGCCTGGCAACGGGCTGGGGTCTCGACCGCAATGTCAAGCGCGCCTACCGGTTTCTTGTTGAGAACTATCGGGCCGCACCGAGGGACGACGCCGGCAACACAATTGGCGAGGACGACAGGATCTACATCCTCGGTTTCAGCCGCGGCGCCTATAGCGCCAGGGTTCTGGCCGGCTTCATCAACAGCCTGGGCATTATTGCGCCGAATTTTCTCAATCTTGTGGACTACGCCTACCGGACCTATAAAACCATTCCCATAAGCGAGCGGCATGGCGAAACGGCTGACATCGTCAGCCACTCGGCACCCTCCGCCTTTGCCGCCATGCGTCTTTATGAGCGGACATTGCGCGGCTACCGTCCGGCGATTGCCTTTCTCGGCCTGTTCGACACCGTATCGACGGTGATCAACCAGACACAGAGAGGTCTCACATTCCAGACCTTTCCCTTCACGACCCGCAATCCAAGCGTCGCCGCTGTCCGCCAGGCCCTGGCCATTGATGAGCGGCGCACGATGTTTCGACCGGTCTATTGGAAGTCCGGCCAGCCATTCTGGGGCAGCCCGTTCAAGCCGGAGGACCCGCATATGATCAAGCCTCAGGATTTCAAACAGGTCTGGTTTGCCGGCTCCCATGGCGATGTCGGCGGCGGCTATAGCGAGACGCAGAGCGCGACGGCCAAGATTCCGCTGGCCTGGATGATCGCCGAAAGCAGGCCATTCGGGCTGCACTACGACGAAGACACCGTCCATGACATCGTCTATGGCGAGGATGACGACAACGACCATGTGAAGCTCGATCCACTGGCCCCGATCCATGATTCCATGACCTGGTCCTGGCTGCCGTTCGAGATCGTGCCGCGTCGCGTACCCTTTTCCTCCTGGCGCTGCCGGCCTCCCAAGGGCTGGTATCTGCCGCTCTGCGACCCTCGCTCTATCGAAAAAGGCAGCGTCATCCATCAATCCGTCATCGACCGGCTGGACCACCCATCGAGGACGACCCCCTACAGGCCACCCAATATGCCGCCGCCCGGCGATTACTCAATCGAGCCTTGGTCTACCAAGCCGATTGAAGATTGACCGGCAGAGCGCTCCATGAACCAAAACGAGACAGCCCCGCCTTCGCATTTACAAAAAATCATCCTTGATCGAAGGTTAACATCCACGCAGGCCGAATCATCGCATAGAGTTGAGCGTAGAACCGGCGATAGACGGCAGAGATAATGACCCCAAGGATGAAATACCTGCTTCTGGTCTTTGCGATTTCAATTGCGATGTGGCTTGTCGCCATTGCCCTTGTTAACGACATCTGGAAGCTTATATCAGCGCAGTGACACGGTTGCGCCTGGGCAGTTGTGCCGGATGGACAGATTGAAAATACGTCCATTCGAAATCTCTGGAAATTGACTGTTACAGTCTGCTATAATGTCACGAGTTGGATATGTGGCTGGTTCCGTAGCTTTGCTTCGGAACCTGTTTTATTTTCATGGCCACGCCATGCGGGCATGAAAGGTGAAGGAAGAGGACATGGTTGATAAGGTACCGATGACGCAGAACGGCTTCTCCAAGCTTCAGGAGGAACTGCGCTGGCGTCAACAAGAAGAACGTCCTCGGATCATTGAGGCCATTGCCGAAGCGCGCGCCCATGGCGACCTTTCGGAAAATGCCGAATATCATGCCGCCAAGGAAGCCCAGAGCCATAATGAAGGCCGGGTCTCCGAACTCGAAGATCTGACTGCGCGCGCGGAAGTCATCGATCTGTCGAAAATGTCCGGCTCGAAAATCAAGTTCGGCGCCACCGTCAAGCTGATCGATGAAGATACCGACGAGGAAAAAATCTACCAGATCGTCGGCGATCAGGAAGCCGATGTGAAGGCTGGCCGTATCTCGATTTCCTCGCCAATTGCCCGCGCCATGATTGGCAAGGAAGCCGGTGACAGTATCGAAGTCGTGGCTCCCGGCGGCTCAAAGGCTTACGAAATTATCGCGGTCAACTGGGGTTGATCTCCAGCCTCTGCTATTGAAAAAAGGCGCGCCTTGCAGGTGCGTCTTTTTTCTGTGAGTGCGTAACATCAAATGTAGCCATGATGGCGAAAGGTACCCTGTGCGTGCTTGATCCTGCTTCAATCCTTGTGGTGGCTCCTCATTTCAAGCGGCGACTCTCGGGCGTAACCTCCACCGTGGTGCAATTGATCCCGCAGCAGCGCCGCCGTGGGCTGGCCATTGCCACACTTGGTCCCGGCCTGCCGGAGACCATGCCCGCCCTCACCTTCGCACAAATGCCAGCCTTGTGGAAAAAGCCGCGCGGCGCTTCCCATCGCGTCTGGCATGCCCGGCGCAATCTGGAAATGTTGGTAGGCGTGGTGTTGCGCGATGTGTTGCGCATGCCGCTGAAACTGCTGTTTACCTCGGCGGCCCAGCGTCATCACAGCCGCTATACCCGTTGGCTGATCTCGAAAATGGATGCCGTGGTCGCCACCAGCGCCCGCTCCGGCTCATTTTTGCATGTACCGCATAGCGTTATCCGCCATGGCATCGACACCGAACTGTTTCATCCGCCGCAAGGTGCCGAGGACAGGATCGCAGCCACCAACCTGCCGGGCGATTATCTGATCGGCTGCTTTGGTCGGGTGCGCCATCAAAAGGGCACCGATCTATTCGTCAAAGCAATGATCGAACTTCTACCCCGCTATCCCGGCTGGACAGCCGTGGTCTCCGGCCGCGTCACCCCGGAACATAAAGGTTTTGCCGAGGGGCTGAAGGCGCAGATTGCCGCGGCCAGTCTGACGGAGCGGATCGTTTTTCTGGGCGAGGTCGAGGATATCAAGCCGTGGTATCGGCGGCTGACGCTCTATGTCGCGCCCTCGCGCAATGAAGGGTTTGGCCTGACGCCACTGGAAGCCATGGCGTCCGAAACCGTGGTGGTCGCATCGGATGCCGGGGCCTATGCGGAACTGATTGCCGAAGGGGCAACCGGCGCCGTGGTTGCCGCCGATGCCTATGCGCCGCTGCGTGATGCAATCGAGCCTTATCTGGCCGATCCCGGTCGCGCCTGCCTGCATGGCAAGGCGGCCGTTGCCCATGTGCGGGAAAATTTCGCGCTTGCCAGAGAAGCGGCAGGGCTGGAGGCGGTCTATAGCCGATTGCTCGGCAGGCCGGTCATCGCGCCGCCCGCGCCCCAACCATAAAGCCGACGCCATGCAGGTGCTGATCATCAATCTCGACCGCGCCCGTGAGCGTCTAGCCTTCCAGCAAGCGCAGATGCGCGCTCTTGGCCTTTCGTTTACCCGTATAGCAGCCTTGGATGCCGATCATCTTCCCGATCTGGGCGAGGCCTATTGGAACGGCTGGGAAAGACCGATTCGGCCTGCGGAACGGGCCTGCCTGCTCAGCCATCGCCAGACCTGGGAGACCATTGCCGCAGGCGCAGACCCCGTGCTGGTGCTGGAAGACGATGCGGTTCTGTCCGATAAAGTGCCTGCTCTTCTGGAAGCACTGCGCCATCGAACCGATCTCGACCATGTGACGCTGGAAACGCGCAGCCGCAAAAAACTTGTCGCTCGCGCCAGCCTCTCCGATCTGCCACTGCGCCGACTCTATCAGGATCGCTCGGGGGCCGCGGCCTATATTCTCTGGCCAACGGGAGCTGCCAAGCTTCTCCAGCGCAGTGCACGCCACGGTGCCATTGCCGATGCGGTGATCTGCGCGGCCTATGAGCTTGCCTCCTTCCAGGCCGATCCAGCGCTGGCCGTGCAACTGGATCGCTGCGCGCCCTATGGCCTGCCTAAACCGATTGCGACCCAGTCGTCGATTTCGCCCACTCAATCAGAAAAGCAGCGCCCCTCCCTCGCCTTTCGGCTCAGGCGGATCAAGGCCCAGTTGCGAATGGGCCTGCGTCAGCTTTGCCACAGCCAGGATGCGCAGCGACGGCAGGTGCCGGTCCGGCGCGAGGATTTCGACTATCTGAAGACCTTGGCGGTCACTCAGACCACCAGCCCGTCCGCCCCCGGTGATGCTGCGCCTTGAGGCGGGCAAAGGCGGTATCTTCCACCTGCAACCGGTCGAAGACGGTTTTCAGCATCAGTCCAACAGGGCCTTGCGCCATCAATCCGTCCAGCCGCCAGCGCATGTTGCGCAGGGTATCGTCGGTGCCGATGGTAAAGCAGGACAGGCCGGAAAACAGCGGAATCAACTCCGATTGCAGCCGCTCCAGCTTTTGCGCGTCGGCCGGTGCCGGAGCCGTCGCCAGCACCCGCTCGGTTTCATAGATTTTCACCGTATTGACCAGCAGCGACACCAGCATGGCTCTTGCCCGCTCCCCGGCATCCGGGTGATGATCGACAAAACTGTCAGCAGCCGAAACCAGCCAACGCAGATTGAGGTTTTCGCAAAGGAAATCAGCCTCCGCCTCCCACAGTGCCTGCAATTGTGCGAATGTCTGCTCCACCTGGAATTCGCGGCGCAGCAGCACGATCAGCCGGGCATGATGCCAGAGCAATTCCGGCTGGCCCGCAAATTCGCGGCGCAGGTTTTCCAGATGCAGATCAAGCGATTTTTCCGAGCCGCGCGTCTGCTGCGCAGCGTCACCCTCGACGATCTGATGTTTGAGCGCCTGATAATCCAGATCCCCCTCAGCATGGCGCGAGGCACCCCAGCGTTTGCGATGCTGATTAAGGGAAAAGAACCGCTCAAGCCGGTTTTTTTTGCGAGGCCGGGTTTTCTTGCCGAACATGCCCTATCCTGTCACGAAGGTCTCAGCAGCCTGATGAGAGGCAGCCACACAAAGCGCAACAAGGCGCATCACAGTCCCTGTAGCTGAAAACCAGGCAGAACGGAATGGGCAGGACTATGGCGCGCCTGACGGCTAACGCCGGCGCACCGCATGGCGAGAATAGGTGCAAACCGTTTCAACACATCCCCGGCGCGGATTTCGTCCAGCGTCCAGTGGGCATAAGCGATATCATAGAAAAGCTGCTCGCGTTCCGGCAAAGGCGGATCGACCACATCCTCGATCTGTTTGGAGCAAATCGGCGCGGCGATATTGAAGCGTGATAGCGTGATGACCGGCACGCCTTGCAGCAGGGAATCCAGCGAAAAAGACGAGGAATAGCATATGGTGCAATGCGCCCGCGCCAGTTCATCGACAACGGTGAGGGACGACAGGCCGGAAAGGTGCAGGCCGGAAACTGTCGCAAGCTCTGCCTCCAGCGCCGCGAAATCCTCGTTTTTCATGCCCGGATGTGGCCGCACGATGATGGGCCGATCCGTCAGCCTGCGCACGTGGCGAGCGGTTGCCACCAACCACTGCCGAACATCCATGCCACGCATGGCCGCGTCTCCGGGAATCTGCCCGATGATCAACACATGCTCACCAGCGCTGCGATAGGGCTTCAGTCCAATGTTCAGTGCGGCGCTTTGCTGTTCCCAGCGGTCCGGCGGGCTATTGGCATTACAGAAATCACCCTCGCCGGGCAGGGAACCGTCAAGGGCGATCCGGTAAAAATTATGCTTGAATTTATACAGGCTGCGGCGATGTCCAAGCAGGGTATGATACCAGTTAAACGATCGCTTGCTGGTCTCACGCCCCCAGAATCCGACTTAGACCGTCAGCAACGGCCCCTTATGCTGAACGGCAATAGCGGTGCGCAAGGCATGGACCGGCGTCGAGTCACGCCCGAAAGATCCGAAGATCACGGCGACGTCGCAGGGTTTATAGCTCGCGTCCTCCACGAGCGACACGCGAAGAGACGGATGAGAATGTTTCGCAAAGGCCTCGAAGGGGAATTCCTTCTTGGTTGCCCGAAACACATTGACGTTTATCGCATCAGATACCTGCATTTCGGTGTCCTTTTGCCCGTCACACGGCAATCTCCAGGCTGTAAAGTACCGGGATTCCAAACTACCGATCATAAACCCGTGATTGTCACAGGACCAATCAATTCGTGTTTGTATTCACTGGACAACAGCGATTTCTCCCAGTTTTCCCTGAAAAGAAACGCGGATACACCCGTATTTTTGAACAGGCCTTCCCAGCCCCGGACGAACTTGTGATTTTTTTAAAAAAACCCTGGCGCGAATCAGTAACTTATTGGTTACTACAATATCAGAGCATTCTATCCTCCAAGCGCCGCATCTGGCGCAAAGCGGATGACGTCAGATGTAGGGATCAAGATGAACTTGATCCCTCTATCGATGCGGGATTGTTGTGCCGTTATACGGCATCAGGAATCGCGCAGCAGATTGGGAACATTACAGCATCATGCATTTGAGAAAATGCATGGATGTTGAGGCGCTGGGACAGCGCTATCACTTCAAAAGGGGGGACCATGACGGTCGTTGCGCCAAACTTTGTCTTTGTACATGTTCCGAAATCCGCCGGGAGATCCATCACCAGGGTGCTGGGTGGCGAGACACAGGGGGTTCCGACCCATACGCCGTACACGAAGCTCGCCAATTTCGGCATCGACAAGCGTTTCAGCTTCGGCTTCGTTCGAAACCCATGGGACCGAATGGTATCCCTTTACTCGTTTCTTTGCCAGAAACGGCTACAAGCCTATGAGTGCCCCGATTACCAGCAGTATATTCGCGATATCGGCTTCAAAGCCTGGCTGCTTGAAGATGAATATTATTCGCGGCATGACGAACATTGGCCAGATGAAGCCCTGCCTCCTCTTCAACGCCGCTCGCAATTGTTCTGGTTGTCCGGCTGCGACTTCATCGGAAAGATCGAAAACATCAATTCGGATTTCCGCCATATCCGCAAACGGATCGGATTGAAGCCGACCTTGATGGAAAGACTGCGTCTGACCAGCCCCGTCCCGAAGAAGAACAGCTCGAAACGCGGCAATTATACCCGCTATTTCGATGAGGAAACCAGAGCCTTTGTTGAGGCCCATTTCCAGGAGGAAATCCGCGTGTTCAACTATACATTCGGCTCCTGATACCCAATCTCGAAAATGTGAGCCGCGCCCTCGCCGTGAAGGCACGCAAATATCTCAAACGCTTGCATCGCTTGAGATATTTGCAAAAATGATGGGTGCGATCATTTTCAATGACTCTTCGTAGAAAATCTGTTTGAGATAAAATCAGGGCGCTGACCGTAAGCAGAACAGCGTCGGATTTCGAGGAGCCACACGTGATATCTGCCCCCTTACACAACGCGCGACTGAAAGTCGTATGCATTGGCTTCTGGGCAGATTACGAAGACTATTTCTGGACCAGGGCCGATACCACGCGCTTTGATGTCGCAGTCGTCAACGTCAAACAGCAAGCGCGCCGTCAGCTGATCTTCAAGATCCTGCCGCGCTTCTGCCGGAAATACGTTTACGAGAAGATACTCACGGATCATATTGCCCGCCATCCCGACGCCTTGTTCATCGTCAACGAGCGCGAGGAGATCGTGGATTATCTTCACCGCACGCGCCCCAAGGCCTCTATTGCCGTGGTCGTGCGCAATCCAATTGCCACAAAAAACGGCATGGGACCTCTGTTGCGCGATCTTCATGCCGCCGGCTATCCGGTTCTGTCTTTCGACCAGGCCGATTGCGAGCGCTACGGCTTTGAATTCTACAGGCAATTTATCGCCGCGGTAGACGGTGTCCGCTCGGTCAATCCAGTCTACGACTTCGCCTTTCTGGGCAAGGACAAGGGACGCAAGGATCTGATAGAGACACTCAGCGATCAGTTGACACAAAAGGGCTTTAGCACCTCTATCCGCTTCACCGAGGTGAAAAAACACCGCAAGACACTGACCGAACGTCTCGCCAAGAAACCTGTCAACAAGCCCTATCCCGCCTATCTCGCCGAAAATCTTGCCGCACGCTGCATCATTGATATCGTCCAGAACGGCCAGAAGGGCTTGACGCTGCGACCGCTGGAAGCCGCTCTCTACGGACGCAAGCTCATGACCAACAATCGGTCTGTGCGCGACGAGGAATTTTATCATCCAGACAATGTCTTCATTCTCGGTGAGCATTCAAACCGCCCACAGGGCCTGGAAGGAATAGAGGATTTCTGCAAGGCGCCCTTCGTCAAAATCTCGCCGCAGATTATGGCGCTCTACTCGGTCGATGCGCTGATCGACCAGATCATTGGCCTGACCAAGCCCACATCAAATCTTGAGAGATAACAACGCAAATCAGGGACGATGATTTTGCGGCAAGGCGCAATCAAATATCCACCAGCGTCAAATATCCACCAACCCAAGCCGCTTGATCTGCCGGATCGTCAACAGGGTTTTCACCGTATCGACATGGCTATTGGCTGTCAGAGTCTCGATGACGAAATCCTGGAAACTGGTAAGGTTATCGGCCACGCAATGCAGCAGGAAATCGCTTTCGCCATTGACCATCCAGGCCTGGCGCACCAGCGGCCATTGTTCTGTGGCGGCGGCGAAACTCTTCAGATTGGCTTCCGACTGATGTTTCAGGCCTACCATGCAGAAGGCAACCAGATCGAATCCCAGTTTGGGGCCGCTTAAAGCCGCATGATAGCCTTGAATAATGCCCGTCTCTTCCAGCTTGCGCACCCGGCGAAGGCAGGGCGGTGCGGAAATACCGACGCGCTCCGACAGTTCGACATTGGTCATCCGACCGTCGCGTTGCAACTCTCTTAGAATTTTGATGTCGATGGCATCCAAATCAGCGCGAAACACGCGGTCACCCTTTTATCAAACTCCATGCGCGCTTATGACCCTGACCGGGTTCCAACGCAAGAAAATGTCCGTTTGCCGCAGTAAAATTACGGTGGATGGAATTGCCCTGTTATAAACGCAGAGCTGCCCTTGAATAAATGCATGGAGCCTTCATAAATGAAATGAAGAAAAGGCGAGGCAGGCATCCTATATGCCGCACACCACACGTCCCTCGCCACGGAAAGGAAAGACCATGTCCGCCCGCCATACCAAAGTGCTGATTATCGGCTCTGGTCCCGCCGGTTATACCGCCGCCATCTATGCAGCCCGCGCCATGCTGAAACCGGTGTTGATCGCCGGCATGGAACAGGGCGGCCAGCTGATGATCACCACCGATGTGGAAAACTATCCCGGCTTTGCCGATCCGATCCAGGGCCCCTGGCTGATGGGCGAAATGCTGAAACAGGCAACCCATGTCGGCACGGAAATCGTCAACGACCTGGTGACCGAGGTGGAAACCACCCGCCGCCCCTTCACCGTGAAGACCGATTCCGGCGCAGTCTGGACCGCCGATACGCTGATCATCTGCACCGGCGCCAAGGCGAAGTGGCTGGGCATCGAGAGCGAGCAGCATTTCCAGGGTTTCGGGGTTTCGGCCTGCGCCACCTGCGATGGGTTTTTCTATCGCAACAAGGACGTGATCGTGGTCGGCGGCGGCAATTCGGCGGTCGAGGAATCCCTCTACCTGTCGCATATCGCCAAGACCGTCACCGTCGTGCATCGCCGCGACAGTTTCCGCTCGGAGAAGATTTTGCAGGAGCGGCTGTTTGCCAAGGATAATGTCAAGGTCCTCTGGAACACCGTCATCGATGAAGTCACCGGCATCCCGGCCAAGCCGCCAATGCCGCCATCGGTGACCGGCGTGCGGCTGAAGAACCTCGACAGCGGCATCGTCACCGATACCCCCATCGACGGCGTCTTCGTCGCCATTGGCCATGCGCCGGCGGTGGAACTGTTCACGGGCAAGCTGAAATTGAAGCCAAATGGCTATCTGTGGACCGCCCCGGATTCGACCGCGACCGACGTGCCCGGCATTTTTGCCGCCGGCGACGTGACGGATGATATCTACCGCCAGGCTATTACTGCTGCCGGCATGGGCTGTATGGCCGCCCTTGAGGCAGAACGTTATCTTGCCGCGGAGATTATCCCGGCTCAGGCCGCGGAGTGAGGGCATGATGCGAGGCAGCAGCAATATACCGCTGGATTGGGACAAATTGCGGATTTTCCACGCCGCAGCCGAAGCCGGGTCCTTTACCCATGCGGCAGATAAGCTGCATCTCTCACAATCGGCAATCAGCCGACAGGTGAGCGCGCTGGAGCAGGATGTGGGGGTGAAGCTGTTTCACCGCCACGCCCGGGGCCTCATTCTGACCGAACAGGGCGAATTGCTCTATCGCACCGCCCATGACGTGCTGCTGAAGCTGGAAACAGTGAAAATGCAGCTGACTGAGACCACCGAAAAGCCGAGCGGCAAGCTGCGCGTCACCACCACGGTCGGGCTTGGCCAGGGCTGGTTGACTGACAAGGTGCAGGAGTTCCTGCAACTTTACCCTGATATGTCGATCCAGCTGATCCTCGACAACGAGGAACTGGACGTCAACATGCGCCACGCCGATTGCGCCATCCGGTTGCGCCAGCCGCAGCAATCGGACCTGATCCAGCGCAAGCTGTTTACCGTGCATATGCATGTCTATGCCGCGCCCTCCTATATCAATCGCTATGGGGAGCCGCAGACCATCGAGGATCTCGATAACCATCGGATCATCAGCTTTGGCGAACCAGCGCCCAATTACCTGCTTGACGTTAACTGGCTGGAAGTGGCCGGGCGCTCCTCCGACAATCGCCGGATTCCCCATCTGCAAATCAACAGCCAAACCTCGATCAAGCGCGCCTGCCTGCTGGGCATAGGGGTCGCCTGCATGCCCGATTACATTGTCGGACGCGATCCGGGGCTAATTCAGTTGCCGATCAATGCCGAAGTTCCGTCCTTTGATACCTATTTCTGCTATCCGGACGAGATGAAAAATGCGGCCAAGCTAAAAGTTTTCCGCGACTTCATCGTCAGCAAGGCGCGCAACTGGAATTTCTGAATCCGTCAGATCGTCTTATGCGCATCTATGCATAGGCCTTACTGAGCAGTCGCAGCAAGGTCGCTGATCATCGTTAAATCGTTTTTCAATTGCGACGCAAATAGCAGACATGCGACATTTGCATGCCTCCTATGCACAAAAAAGCATTGTTCACTGCACAAAAAACCACCATATCGCTCATAGCTGATGCACACGGTGGCTTCCTCCCAGTTCCCACCGCACCAGCTGTTCCCCTCTGGAGGTTTTTAACCTTCACACTTTAAGGGCCCTGGAGTAATCCGGTGGCCCCTTTTTTTTGGCTTTTTTCTTTTTGGGTCCTCGTTTTTACGGGGAGCAAACTTTTGCACGCACCCTTGAAAGTTCTAAGGATTGATCTATATAATTGCATAGTTGCGGAGAAACTATCATTGGTAGTTTTTTGTAGCTGTTCCCCTCTGGAGGTTTGACGACCTTCACACTTGAAGCATCCGTTCGCGGGTGCTTTTTTTTGGCCGCTCCAAAAACAGAGGTCACCTCTCTTGATATCGGATTTTTACGATCCATATATCGTTCATGGACGATATGAATTCTGACACGCTGGAAGATCTTGGCAAGCCGGACATGGATGACGCGCTGAAAGCGCTGTCGCATCCTGTTCGGCGTGAGATCTTGCAATGGCTGCGCGAACCGGAAAAGCATTTCAGCGATCAGGCTCATCCGCTGGAAATGGGCATTTGCGCGGGGCAGTTCGAGCGCTGCGGCCTGTCGCAATCCACCGTATCGGCCCATCTCGCGAGCCTTCACAAGGCCGGACTGATCACCTCACACAAGGTCGGACAATGGATTTTCTACAAGCGGGACGAGGCAGCCATTGCTGCTTTTCTATCCCGGCTATCGTTGGAACTCTGACCTCCCCCATCACACTCTCATCATGACCCTCAGAAGGACATTTCAATGGCCACTCTTTTCGACCCCTTGCAAGTTGGCGATATCGCCGTTGCAAACCGCATCGCCATGGCGCCACTGACGCGCAACCGCTCTCCCAATGCCGTTCCAAAGCCAATCACCGCCACCTATTACCAGCAGCGCGCCACCGCCGGTCTGCTGATCACCGAAGCCACGGCTATTTCTCATCAGGGCCAGGGTTATGCCGATGTTCCGGGTCTCTACACGCCTGAAGCCCTTGAAGGCTGGAAGGCCGTCACCAAGGCGGTGCATGAGGCGGGCGGCAAGATCGTCACCCAGCTCTGGCATGTCGGTCGCATTTCCCATACGTCGCTTCAGCCAAATGGCGGCAAGCCGGTTGCACCTTCGGCGATCACCGCCAAGGGCAAGACCTATGTGATCAATCCGGATGGCAGCGGTGCGTTTGTCGACACTTCCGAGCCCCGCGCCTTGGAACTCTCGGAAATCCCCGGCCTGATCGAGGATTACCGCAAGGCCGCGCGCGCCGCCATTGATGCCGGTTTTGACGGCGTCGAAATCCATGCCGCCAACGGTTATCTGCTGGAACAGTTCATGCGGCTGAGCAGCAATCAGCGCAGCGATGCCTATGGCGGTTCGATTGAAAACCGTATCCGCCTGACGATTGAGGTCGTCCAGGCCGTGACCCGCGAAATCGGCAGCGGCCGCACCGGCATCCGCCTTTCGCCAGTCACGCCCGCCAATGACGTTTCAGATCCCGATCCGCAATCGGTCTATACCACGCTGGTGGAAAAGCTGGCGGCCTTCGATCTGGCCTACATTCACGTGATCGAGGGTGCGACCGGCGGCCCGCGTGATTTCAGCCAGGGCGACAAGCCCTTCGACTGGGATGCCTTCAAGGGCGCCTACAGCAATGCGGGCGGCAAGGCCGTCTGGATCGGCAATAACGGCTATGACCGGCAGATGGCCATGGATGCCATTGCGTCAGGCAAGGTCGACATGGTCGCCTTCGGCAAGCCCTTCATCGCCAACCCGGATCTGGTGCGTCGCCTGAAGGAAGATGCACCATTGAACGAAGCCGACCAGAGCACATTCTACGGCGGCGGAGAAAAGGGCTATATCGACTATCCGACACTCGACGACTGATCGTAGACCTTAATATAGACCCCGCCGCCATCCGGCGGGGTCTTTTTGCATTATTGCGGCGCGGTTTCAGATGCCATCGAACGGCTTCCGTCAGGGTGAACCGCAGAGGTTTGCAAGCACTTCAGGCTCTTCAAGGTCGTCGCAACCGCCACGTCCAGCCTCGTCCTAGGCTCCTCCCCAAGCACCTCGACAAGACGACGATTATCCAGCGCAATGGGTTCGCGCCACAGGTAGCGCATTTCCAGCAATTCCCTGAACACCGGCAGGATGGGTGACAACAGCGGCACCATCCACCAGGCAAAGCGCTTGAACCGGACAGAATCGCTGCCACTTACCCGCTGGATCGCCTGTGCCATGGCATATCCGTCCGTATCGACATGGCCCTGCATGTGAAAACGGGCGAAGGCTGGCATATCAGGCACGCGTTCCAGTAGCCGGATAAAGGTTTCCGCGACATCAGGCAGATAGGCCCAGCTATGGCTGACGCCCGGCTTGCCCGGCAGGTTAACCTGGGTCACGGGCTTGCCGGGGGTAATCAGCCCTTGAGCAAACCAATTATTTCCCGCCTCAGGCCCGAAGAAATCACCAGCCCGGACAAGAATGACCCGCACCCCCTCGCCTGCCGCCTGTTCCAGCCGCCGCTCCAACTCTACCCGGATCTCGCCCTTGACCGTCCGCGGATGTTGCGGGCTCTCCTCATTGAGCAGCGGGAAGGCATCCGGGCCATAATTATAGATCGTCCCCGGCATCAGGATACAGGCACCGCTGGCACGGGCGGCGGCAATAGTGTTGTCTATCATCGGCAGCACCAGTGTCCCCCAGTTGCGATAGCCGGGCGGATTGACGCCATGCAGGATAACTGAGGCGTCTTTGGCCGCGTAGATGACATCGTCGCGGTTCATCGCATCGCCCTGCACCCATTCCAGTACTGGCTCCAGTGCTGGCTGCCGTTCTTTCTGTTTTGCAGCCATTCGGGCCGCATCGCGATGCAAAGCCCGCACATGGTATCCCCGACCGGCCAGCGCCCGTGCGACGGCACCCCCGACACCTCCCGTTGCACCGAGCACGAGGGCAATCGGGCCAGGCTGCGGAATGAAACCCGTGATATCGTCGATCTCTGTCATAGCAATCTCCAGGCTTGTGCTGTTTCGATTGCCGATCATCCCTCATGACTGATGTATTCGAAATTGTATATTTTCTTATCCATGCTATACAAAAATGCATGAACGCAGATCAACTGAGTTGGGATCTCTACCGCAGTCTTCTCGCCGTAATCACGGAGGGTTCGCTGTCTGGCGCAGCGCGTCAGCTCGGCCTGACCCAGCCGACAGTCGGTCGCCATATCGAGATGCTGGAGCAGGCTTTTGGCACGCCCTTGTTTGTGCGCAGCCAGCGCGGCTTGCTGCCAACGGAAACCGCCCTCGCCATGCGCGGCCACGCTGCCCTGATGGCGGCCACCAGCACATCGCTGGCGCGCATCGCAGCCGGGGAGCAGGGAGAGGCAGGAGAATTGCGCGGACCGGTGCGGATCAGCGCCAGCGAAATGATCGCCGTGGAAGTGCTTCCCCCAATTTTCACCCCCTTACAGGAGCAGTTTCCCGGGCTGGAAATCGAGCTATCGGCCACTGACCAGATGGAGGATCTGCTCCACCGAGAAGTGGATATTGCCGTGCGTATGGTCGCGCCGACCCAGCTTGCTCTGATTAGCCGCCATATCGGGGCGATTGGCATCGGCTTTTATGCCCATCGGCGCTATCTCGAGCGTCATGGTACGCCATCAAGTCTGGCGCAGCTCGCCGAGCATCGCCTCATCGGTTTCGACCGGCAATTGGCCTATATCAGGGACCTGCTGAGAACCCGCCCGGATCTGGATGCCCTGCATTTTCAGTTCCGCAGCGACAGCAATCTGGCACAATTTGCAGCCATCCGCGCCGGATTGGGGATCGGCATGTGTCAGCCCGGCCTCGCCCGCCGCCATGCGGATCTCATCGAAGTCCTGCCCGGAACCCTCGATATCGCGCTCGACACATTCGTGGTCATGCATGAGGACCTGAAGCTCAGCCGCCGCTGCCGGACGGTGTTCGACGCCGTGGTAGAGGGATTATTGGCCTATCTGCGCGAATGACGTTGACCGCTCAATGCAGTCCTGGTTCGCAAGCGAACCTGGATTGCGTAACCTGTTAAGCCAGTGCGGGCCGTTCAGGCGGTACAGGCCGTTCAGGCGGTGCGGGATTGGTCGTAGTGGTCAAGGATTTCCACCTCGGGCCGATCATCGCCATTGCTCATTTCTGCCCGCCACTTGCCGCTCTCATCCTGATAGACGATCCGCACCGGCTCATCGGCCTGGGCGATTTCCTGCATGACGATCCGCGCCGCTTCCAATGCCTGGTCATGGCTGTCGAAGCGTTCGGAATAGGCACCATTCAGCCGATAGGCCCAGCCTTCATCATGCGGAACGATTTCATAGGTAACCTTGACCATGATGTATCTTCTCCCTGTGCAATGAATGAGCTCCCTGTCCCGTAACATCAAGGCTCGAAGATGCTACCGCATCCTCACCTTGAAGGCGTTTCGAATATCTCAAATGCGTCAAAGGCTTGAGATATTCGAAAAAGGAACACCAACGGCCATTTTCAATGCCGTTGGTGTAACTATCGCATCTTGAGGACGGAACTGCAAATTGCCTCGGCACGTTGCAGGTGCGAAAGAGAATGGACGCACCGCAATAGCGAATCGCTTTACGGAAATCCCATATTTATCCCCTGAGTGGCCCTTGCTTGCCGCAATACCTTACTAGAATGACAAATGCCGCGCCTGCGGTTTCAAAGGATGAAGAGACGTGACAGTTTTGCTCCGGGAAAAGTCCCTGCTGATCCCCATCGCCTTGGCGATCGCCGTGTTCTTCCTCGAACATTCCCTGATCGAGGCCGGGCCAACCATCAGCCTCATCGCTGCCGCAGTGTTGATTGGCGGCATATTGGTAGCCTCGATCCGAGTCGCGCATCACGCGGAAATCCTGGCTCGCCGGGTTGGCGACCCCTATGGCACAATGATTCTCACCCTGTCAGCCGTGGCCGTGGAAGTGCTGATCCTTGCCATCATGATGCAGGGCGAAAGCTCACCTACCCTGGTGCGCGACACGATCTATTCGGCTGTCATGCTGGATATCAACGGTATTCTGGGCCTTGCCGCCCTGCTGGGCGGGCTGAAACACGGCGAACAGCCCTATAATGACGATAGTGGCAAGACCTATGGCGTGATGATCCTGACGGCGATGGGCATCTCGATGATCGTGCCAGAATTCATTCCCGTCGATAAATGGACCTATTATTCCACCTTCACCATCTTTGCCATGCTGGCGCTTTATGGGCTGTTCTTGCGCATGCAGGTCGGGCAGCACAGCTATTTCTTCAGTTATAGCTATACCGGCCGCGCCGCGCCCAAAACCACGAAGGTCCCATCCGCTGGCATCGACACAGGAACAAGCGCCGCAGAACCACAGCAGGCCCCGCATGAGAGCGAAGCCCATGACGAGGAAGAAGGAAGCATCGCATCCTCCATCGCTGTCATCCTGTTCGGTGTGGTGTTGATCGGCGTTCTCGCTGAATTCATGTCCGCCCTGATGACGGAGGGCCTGCGTGACACCGGCGCGCCACCAACTATCATGGCCATCGTCGTTGCCACCATTTCGGCTGCCCCCGAAATCATGACCGCCCTGAAGGCGGCTTTGCGCAACCGTATGCAGGCCACCGTCAACATCGCCATGGGGGCATCGCTGTCGACCGTTATCCTGACAGTGCCGGTCATGGAGGCCATCGCGCTTTACACCGGCCAGCCCTTCATCATGGCGATGACCCCGGTGCAGACGGTGATGGTGCTGATCACCCTTGTTGCGGCGGCCATCAACCTCAACGATGGCGAGACCAATGCCATCGAGGGCATGACCCATTTCATCCTGTTTGCCACCTTCATCATGCTGTCTGCTCTGGGCCTTTGATGGCAGCGGTTTCCGGTCAAAATCCAGTCACAAGATTTTGATGCCGGAACCTTTCTTGCAAACACTCGTTGCGGTTATGTGATCGGGTCGTTACCCGGTCCGCCGCATTGTCACCACGATGAAGGGCAAAAACCGACCTGCTGGGCAGGACGCGAACCGGGAGCCGGGACCTTGAAAAGATTAGATGTCCTAGACGGAATGCGGGGATATTTCCTCGTCTTCATGATGTTGAACCACCTGATCTTCACGGGCGGCTATCTGCTGGTAGAGGTCAATCACCGCAACCTGACATTCGTCGAGGATGCGCAGGGCTTCGTGTTCATGTCCGGCCTGCTGGTCGGCATGGTCTATGGCCGCAAGATGCTGAAAAGCGGCTATGAAGCGGGGCGCGAGCGGATCTGGGCGCGGGCGCTGGAACTTTACCGTTACGCCATGGGCATTATCCTGCTTGTGCTTGCAGCAAGGCTTGTGCTTCCCGGTGCTATAGGGATCTGGCACGACTGGCTGGGCGAAGTGTCGCTCAGCGATCCACTGCGCCTCGCCTCAATCGCCACATTCCTGTTCCAGCCGACCTATATGGATATCCTGCCGCAATATATCATATACATGGTGTTTGCGCCTGTGTTGATCTGGCTCTGCATTACCGGTCGCTGGGCCAGCGTCGCTATCGGCTCATTGGTCGTCTGGATGGCAGGCCAGCTTGGTCTGCACCGCCTGATTACCTATCCGCTGGATGCCTGGCTGGGTGCCGCCGAAAAGGAAGGCATTCGCGCCAGCTTCAACCTGCTGGGCTGGCAGATCGTATTTTTCGGCGGCCTGATTGTCGGAAGCCTGACGGCGACGGGCAATATCAACTGGAGCAAGGTGTTCAGCCCGGAAAAGACGCTGATCCCCAAGACGGCGCTTGCCATCCTCATCTTCTTCCTGCCACTGCGCATCATGACCGCCCATGGGCTGATGCCTGACGTCGTGCTGCAAAAGTTCGGCACAATGGAAGTGCGCGCCGATTTCGGCCCGGTCTATCTGCTGAATTTCGCCGCCATGGCCAGCCTGGTTGCCTGGTTGCTGATCGCTGGTCCGAAATATGACAGCGCTATCGTCCGCAAGACCGCAAGCGTGGTCAACAGTGTCTTCAGCCTCAGCTTCCTGCAATTGCTGGGCCGTCACTCCCTGCATGTCTATCTCTGGCATGTTCTGGTCGTGTTCGCTGTGCGCTATATCGACGGCCGGATCGGACCGTTCTCGGAACTGTCGAAAACCGCGATTGCCGTGTTCTGCGTGTCGCTTCTGGCTCTGCCAGCGCTTTACCGCGAACGCGACATCCATTTTGCCCCGGCCCCGCAACCAAAACCGGTTCCGGCCCCTGCCCCTGCCCCAGCAGGAAAGCAGATGCAGAATGCTTGATCGGTGCCGCCGATAGATCAATAGAAAAAGGGCGGGATGGTATCACCATCCCGCCCTTTTATGTGCTGTCTTGCTATAGCTTACTTGCAGGCGGCGCAGAAGCGCTGAATGCGCTTGCAGGCTTCTTCCAGCAGGGCTTCCGAGGTCGCGTAGGAAATGCGGAAATTCGGGCCAAGACCGAAGGCGCTGCCATGCACCACGGCCACGCCTTCGGTTTCCAGCAGTTCGGTGACGAAATCCTCATCGGTTTCCAGAACCTTGCCCGACGGCGCGGTCTTGCCCATCAGCCCCGCGCAAGACGGATAGACATAGAAAGCCCCTTCCGGCGACGGGCATACGATACCCTTGGCCTGGTTGAGCATCGAGACCACCAGATCACGGCGGCCCTCGAAGATCTTCTTGTTTTCCGGAATGAAGTCCTGGGTACCGTTCAACGCTTCCACAGCCGCCCACTGAGCGATTGAGCAAGCGCCTGATGTCTGCTGGCCCTGGATCATGTCCATCGCCTTGATCAGCGGCAGCGGGCCTGCGGCATAGCCGATCCGCCAGCCGGTCATCGCATAGGCCTTGGACACGCCGTTCATGGTCAGCGTGCGGTCATAGAGCTTCGGCTCCACTTCAGCTGGCGTGGTGAATTTGAAGTCACCATAGACCAGGTGCTCATACATGTCGTCGGTCAGCACCCAGACCTGCTCGTGGCGCAACAGCACATCGGTCAGTGCCTTCAGCTCGGCCTCGGTATAGGCAGCACCTGAGGGGTTGGACGGCGAGTTGAACAGAAACCACTTGGTCTTCGGCGTGATGGCCTTTTCGAGATCTTCAGCCGTCAGCTTGAAGTTATTCTCCTGCGTGGTGGCAACGAAGACAGGCATGCCGCCGCACAGCGCCACCATTTCCGGATAGGAGACCCAGTAAGGCGTCGGAATGATCACTTCATCGCCGGCGTTCAGCGTCGCCATGAAGGCGTTGAATAGGATCTGCTTGCCACCGGTGCCGACAATCGTCTGCTCCGGCTTGTAGTCCAGATTGTTCTCGCGCTTGTACTTGTCGGCAATCGCCTTGCGCAACTCCGGAATACCTGAGATCGGCGTGTACTTGGTCTCGCCGCGATGGATGGCGTCGATGGCGGCCTGCTTGATGTTGTCGGGCGTATCGAAGTCCGGTTCGCCCGCGCCAAGGCCGATCACGTCACGGCCTTTCGCTTTCAGTTCACGAGCTTTCTGCGACACGGCAATGGTGGCGGAAGGCTTAACACGGGAAAGGGCGTCGGCAAGAAAAGCCATGAAATTATCCTGAAGCTGTTGATCGATTGCAAACCTTGGTTTGCCCAAGGCTTCAGGTTACAGCTGTATGACAATTCTGCCTGCCCGGATCAAGCGGAAACGGCCAGTGCCGATGCTTTTCTTGTCACCGTGACAGGAGCGCCCAAAAACCACCGCCAAGGATGCTGGCCAGGACGACGGAAAGCGCCGTTAACCGGTCGGAATGGCCAAATGTTAACGCGCCACAATATCGCCTCAATTTTTGCAGTGCAGTGCCGCAATTCGGTCCCTTTGCCGACGATTTCGACCGGCTTTTATCATCCTGCGGTTGGGCAGAAGGAAGCGGCGAGATGAGACGGAACAGGACGGAAAATACCCCCTCTAAACCCTGGGATTTTAGCCGGAAAACCATGTTCGCGGCCTGGATTGCGCTGGCGGCTTTGACCCTGCCGACCGCATGGGTTTCGGCGGCCCCCGCAAGCGGGCAACCGGCCCCTTCAGTGGCGGCAAGCACGACGCCCGGCCAACCATCCGTCGATACGATGGAAACCGGCAGCATTGCCCTGCCGATCGCCCAGAAAGATCTGCTGACCAATACACTTGCCCGCAACAACGGCGTCGACCGAGCCGTCGCTGGCACCGTCTCCTCCGTGCATGTCCCGGGCTATCTCTCGGTATTGGCCGACCGCCGCGTTCTTGCCCTGCTCAGCCTGTTCGGTCTGCTGGTCGTCTGGCTTAACCGGGCACCGCCAAAAAACAATCAGGATCTGTAGATCGTTTCCGCAGGGAAGTTTCGTATTTTTTGAAACACCTGAAAACAACCCTGGGATGGTCCAAAACAGCCATCGCTGTTCTTGCGGCCATTGATGACGCCTGATAGAGGCACCGCATTGCCTGCGTAGCCAAAATACCAGCCGCAGGGCAGGATCAGGATGTTTCAGTGACCCGTATTCAGGCCAATCTCCTTCTTCTTCTGGCTGCCGCCATCTGGGGCGGTGGGTTCGTGGCGCAGTCCACCGCCATGGATCATCTGGGCGCCAACTGGTTCAACGCCCTGCGATTTGGCATTGCAACAATTGTCCTGCTGCCTTTTGCCGTGCTCGAAAGCCGGCGTGCCCGAGACAGATTGTCGGTGGGTGACGTGAGGATGTTCGTCATTATCGGCGTCCTGCTGTTTGCCGCCCAGACCGCCCAGCAATTTGGCCTGAAAACAACCACCGTGACCAATGCCAGTTTTCTCACCGGTCTCTATGTGGTGATCGTGCCGGTCATGGCAGTGGTGTTTCTTCGGCACCGGCCCCATTGGATCATCTGGCCAGCGGCTTTGGCCGCCCTGCTCGGCATCCTGCTGCTCAGCGGCGGCAGCCTGTCAGCCCTGAGTACAGGCGACGGCCTGACCATCCTGTGCGCCGGGTTTTTCGCGGTGCAAATCCTGCTGACGGGCCGGATTATCCAGACCCTGTCGCGGCCCTTGGCGCTTGCCGCCATCCAGTTTGCCGTTACCGCCCTGCTCTGCACGCTCGCCGCCCTCAGCCTGGAGCCGATCAGCCTTGCCGATATCGAGAATTCGATGACGCAGATCCTTTATGGCGGCCTGCTGTCGAGCGGATTGGCCTTCAGCCTGCAAATCATCGGCCAGCGCTACACATCCTCGTCTCAGGCGGCGATTTTCATGTCGTCGGAGGCGCTGTTTGGTGCGCTCCTGGGCGCTGTCATCCTGCATGAATCCTTGGCGCCAATCGGCTATCTCGGCTGTGCCCTGATGTTTCTCGCCATGCTGGCGGTGGAAATCGTGCCCGAATGGGGCAAACAGCGCATTGTCCGGCAATAAATTTTAAGTCACGCCTTATTTTACAACTTTGAAAAACTTTACCGCTGCAACCGGCATATTGAGGATGAATTACATCGTCCACGATGCAGTTTCCGCAATTTTCGGCGAAATCAGCACAGATTTGGCCCGGAAAGGCACGAATTGCTCCGGCTTGAACCATGCCAGATCATAGATTGGTAAAAAAACTTTTGCTTGCCAATTTCCCACAAACCAAGCACTCTTGAAGGGTTCGGGCAATTTAAAGGCGCGGAAAGATCTAAATTTCGACTGGCACCGGAGACGCAGAAGTTCCGGGCATCCATAAGGGGATACGACTGGCGTCGTTCACAGCTTGTGGCTGCGGTAACAGGGACCTTTCCTCACAATTTAAACTTGCTCGCCTAGACCCCTGCCTCGACCCTGGGCGGGATTGAGCAATGCTGTCCGCCGATCCCGGACAGAGACAAAAGGACCTGACGCATGGCCGAAACTGGCATTGTAAAATTCTTCAACAACGACAAAGGCTTCGGCTTTATCAAGCCGGACAATGGCGGTGCGGATATTTTCGTCCACATCTCCGCCGTTCAGGCTTCCGGTCTGAACGGATTGAGTGAAAATCAAAAAGTAAGCTTCGATACGGAACCGGACCGCCGCGGCAAGGGACCAAAGGCCGTCAATCTGCAAATCGCAGGCTGAGACCCTCGTTCACACATTTCATTTCGCCCAGCGGCCCGGCAAGTTTTGCCGGGTTTTTTCTACCCTTCAAAGACCCTTTCAAAGGCCTTTCAGAAACGGATTGCTGCGGCGCTCGTCGCCGATCCGACTGCCGGGGCCATGACCGCAAATGAAGCCAACATCGTCTCCCAGCGGCAAGACCTTATCGCGGATCGATGCCAGCAATTGCTGAGGATTACCGCCCGGCAGATCTGTGCGTCCGATAGAACCGTTAAACAGCACATCGCCCAGATGGGCGAAATTCTGGACGCGATTGAAAAACACCACATGGCCAGGTGCATGGCCGGGGCAATGCAGCACCTCGAATTCATGACCGGAAAAGCCAACGACGTCGCCTTCTTCCAGAAAGCGGTCGGGCGTCACATTGCGCAGCTTGATGGGAAGATTGAAGCGGGCGCTCTGCCCTTCCAGCGCGTCCAGCAAAGGCTTATCGTCGCGATGCGGGCCTATGATCTGGATGCCGAGCGCGTCCTTGAGGTCTTCGGCGCCACCAGCATGATCGAGATGGCCGTGGGTCAGCCAGATCTCCTTCAGGGTAATGCCGTTTTCCTGCACCATGCGCAGGATTTCCTCGACATCGCCACCCGGATCGACCACCACGCCTTCCTTGGTCTCGCTATCGAAGAAGACTGTGCAATTCTGCTGAAATGGCGTCACGGGAATAATCCCGGCCTGAAGCTGTCCCATACCTAAACCTCTGACTATCGGCGTGCCGCGAACCAATGGCGACCTTTACAGACCATATACAGCATAGGGCTGAAAAGTGGACAGCGGTCTTGCGGAAATTCCTATAGCGGCAAAAGGCTAGAAACCTCGCATCGAGCGACGGCGACAATGCGTCTCAGACCATCGAAGAGGATCAGGGTACGGCGACCATTTCGGCTTCGGCAGAATGAAGGTTCGGCATCATTACATTGCCGACCAGAAGCGCTGCCACGGCGATTTTTAAGGTGAAAACCAGGATCATCACCGGCTTAAGGGTGTTTTCGACGGCCTGTGCGACAGGAATGTCGGACGAGAATTCCGGTACGGTCTCCGACGCGAGATTTGATGACATTGCAGTCAGCCTCTTGTTCTACCAGTGCATGAAAACGCCAAAGCATCCTCATCGCTTTGAAGGGATCGCGACTGTCTCCATCGACAATCGCCACCCCGTTCCCCATCTATTGTCCTCATAAAGCCTTGAGCGGAGCTTTGGTTGCATGGCCTTGAAAATATTTCTCAGGCAGAAAAGCCTCTTTTGACGGCATCTTTGGAAAACCGGCTTTTTTAATAGCGTTTTGATCGCACTCGTCATAGTTTTGCACCGAATTTCAAGTGCATGGACCACGCCGAAGCACCGCTCCGGCGCTATACCGGTAGAACAAGGAACTGAAACACGTGCAGAAAACGTCATCGGTGAGAACGGCGAAAAAGCAGCTGCCGGACATGCCGCATATCGACGATAAAAGCATCGATTTCGAAACGATCGAAGCCTTCTTCTTCGCCTATCGTGATTTCATTTCCGATCCGGACGAGATTCTGGCCAAGCTGGGCTATGGCCGCGCCCATCACCGGGCGGTGCATTTCGTCAACCGCCAGCCGGGCATGACAGTGGCCGACCTTCTGGGGTTGCTTCGCATCACCAAGCAGAGCCTCGCCCGGGTTCTGAAGGAATTGATCGACGAGGGCTATATTCGCCAGATGACCGGCCCCGCCGACCGGCGTCAACGCCGCCTCTATCCGACATTGGCCGGGCGCGAACTGGCGCTGGCACTGTCGGACCCGCAATCGCGCCGGATTGCCCGTGCCTTCGAAGGGTTTTCCGGCGAACAGAGACAGGCGGTTCGTACTTTTCTGGCTGCCATGCGCAGTGAGAATGGCGCGGCACCCCCGCTAGATCAGGAGCCTTGAGCAGTATGAAGCGTATTGACCTGACCGACGATGCCCCGCACCTCCTTGTTGTCGATGACGATACACGAATCCGCGATCTCTTGCATCGCTACCTGACCGAGCAGGGCTTTCGCGTCACCGTCGCTGCTGAAGCGCAGGAAGCCCGCCGCAAGCTGGCGGGCCTGGCCTATGACCTGCTAATCGTTGATGTGATGATGCCGGGCGAGAACGGCCTGTCGCTGACAAAATCGCTAAGCGGCGAGATCAATGCGCCAATCATTCTTCTGACGGCCCGCACGGAAGCCGATTCGCGCATTGCCGGGCTAGAGGCAGGTGCCGACGACTATCTTGCCAAGCCGTTCGATCCGCGTGAACTGGTGCTGCGCATCAACAACATCCTGCGGCGCAACACCAGCGCCGATACGCCGAAAATCGAACAGGTGATGTTCGGCCCCTATACATTCTCCATCCTGCGCAAGGAGCTGAAAAAGGGACCAGAGGTCATTCACCTGACCGACCGCGAGCAGGACATCATGCTGCTGTTTGCCAACCGGGCGGGTGATACCATTCCGCGTCACGAACTGGTGGGCGAGGATACCGATGTCGGTGAACGCACCATCGACGTGCAGATCAACCGCCTGCGCCGCAAGATCGAGGACGACCCGGCCAATCCGGTCTGGCTGCAAACCGTGCGCGGCATCGGTTATCGCCTCAGCCGGGATTAGAGCATCGGACCGAAAGTTAAGAACCGGTTTTCGGATGAATCCGATGCGCAAACAAAAATTTAGAGCATCGTTCTGATGCTCTAAAGGCTGCATCCGACCAGCAGCGGTCAACCATAACGGATACGACCATGACGTTCAGGCAAGCCTTCAGCCGATTGAAATACCGGCGCATTTCGTGGATCGACCTGCGCTGGTTCAGCCGCTGGCTGCGCCGCCAGTTTCCGACCGGCCTGTTTGCCCGTGCCCTGCTGATCATCATCCTGCCGATGCTGATCCTCCAGACCGTCTTGCTGTTCGTGTTCATGGAGCGCCACTGGCAGATGGTGACGCAACGCCTGTCCGCCGCCGTCACCCGTGACATTGCCACGGTGATCGTCTTGCTTGAAACCTATCCCCAGGACGCAGCCAACACGCTGAAAATTGCCAATTCCAAGCTGGGTCTGGTCGCCTCGCTGGAAAAGAACGGCGAATTGCCCGCCCCTCGCCCCAAGCCATTCTTTTCGATTCTCGATCAATTGCTCAGCGATGAATTGCGCAACCAGATCAAGCGGCCCTTCTGGATCGATACCGTCGGCGATTCGCCGTTGATCGAGATCCGTATCCAGTTGAATGGCGAGGTTCTGCGGATTTTCGCCCGGCGCAACCAGGCCTATGCCTCCAATACTCATATCTTCCTGTTGTGGATGTTCGGCACGTCGCTGGTGCTGATCGTCATCGCCACACTGTTCCTGCGCGGCCAGATCCGCCCGATCCTGTCGCTGGCCGAGGCTGCCGAAAGCTTTGGCAAGGGGCAAAAACCCGCCAAGGACTTCAGCCCACGCGGAGCCGATGAAATCCGCCGGGCAGGTCTCGCCTTCATTCTGATGCGCGAGCGGATCGAGCGGCAGATGGAACAGCGCACCGCCATGCTGACCGGCGTCAGTCACGACCTGCGCACCATCCTCACACGGTTCAAGTTGCAATTGGCGCTAGCGGGCGACAATCCCGATCTTGAACCGTTAAATGAAGATGTCGAGGCCATGCAATCCATGCTCGAAGGCTATATGGCCTTTGCCAAGGGTGAGGCCGAGGAGAATTTCGGCCCCTTCAGCCTGAAGGACATGCTGGAGAAAATCAGCGCCGATTACCGGCTGCACGGCAAGACCTTCAGCTATGTGATTGAGGGTGACGAGCAGATTCGGGTGCGTCCCAATGCCTTCTGGCGGCTGGTGGGCAATCTTGCCGCCAATGGCCGCCGCTATGCCAATACCATGCATGTCGAAGCCCGCCACGGAGCCAAATGGCTGACCATCGTCTTCGATGATGATGGTCCCGGCATTCCCGCCCAATCCCGCGACGATGTGTTCAAGCCGTTTTTCAGGCTGGATGAGGCCCGCAATCAGGATGCGTCAGGCACCGGACTTGGCCTCGCCATCGCCCGCGACATCGCCCGCAGCCATGGCGGCAATGTCACACTTGGCGACAGCCCACTGGGGGGCCTGCGCGCCACGATCCGTATTCCGGTTTAACACCGTAGGCCGGTTACGGAACGCCCGAGCGCGGCACACTACATCATTTTGCGCCCATTCGGAACGCCGCGCTCCACCGAAGCCAGCACGATGGCTCCGGCCTCATCCTCGAAACCAAGGGTGAGAACCTCGGACCGCACAGACCCGATCTGGCGCGGCGGAAAATTGACCACGCCGAGCACTTGGCGACCAACAAGGCTTTCCGGCGTATAATGTACGGTGATCTGCGCCGATGACCGCTTGATGCCGATCTCAGGGCCGAAATCAATCCGCAGCTTGTAGGCTGGCTTGCGGGCCTCAGGAAAAGGCTCTGCCTCGATGATCGTCCCGACCCGGATATCGACTTTTTCGAAATCGCCATAAGTGATCTCGTCGGAGGATTTTTCCGTCCCGCTCAAGAGGCAAGCTCCTCGGCCCGGCGTTTCGCGGCGGCTATCGCCGTGTCGAATAATGGCTGCATGCCCTGGTCAGCCATCAGCACGCCAAGGGCCGCCGCCGTGGTGCCGCCCGGCGAGGTGACATTCTTGCGCAGCGTGGCGGCATCGTCCGGGGACTGGTGCAACATTTCACCAGCCCCCGCGACGGTTTCCCGTGCGAGACGCATGGCGAGGTCCGCTGGCAGACCAGCTTTACGGCCTGCCTCAGCCATGCACTCGACGAGATAAAACACATAGGCCGGACCGCTGCCCGAAACGGCGGTGACCGCGTCGATATCGCTTTCGCTAGCAACCCACTCCACTGGACCGGAAACGGCCAAAAGCGCCGTCACCCGAGCCCGCTGATCTTCACTGACCTCGCTATTGGCATAAGCGCCGGTCACGCCACGTCCGACCATGGCAGGCGTATTGGGCATGGCGCGGACCATGGCCGCAACCCCCAAATGGGTTTCCATGAAAGACAGGGTCTTTCCGGCAGCCACGGACACCACAACCGTATCGGCATCGACCAGGGGCTTGAGCGGCGCAAGCACCGCTTCCATCACTTGCGGCTTGACGGCCAGAAACAGCAGACCAGCCACGAGATCGCCCGGCGCCTGCGTGACATGGCGCACGCCAGCCTGGGCAAACCGGTCCTTGGCGGCATCACTCGCGCCGGGATCAATAACGATCA
This sequence comes from Allorhizobium ampelinum S4, assembly GCF_000016285.1. Taxonomy (NCBI): domain Bacteria; kingdom Pseudomonadati; phylum Pseudomonadota; class Alphaproteobacteria; order Hyphomicrobiales; family Rhizobiaceae; genus Gillisella; species Gillisella ampelina. The sequence continues at coordinate 2,624,823 of NC_011989.1, forward strand.
CCGAGGCCGGATCAACGCCATTCTTCAGCCAGCCTGACAGCATGGCACCGCCCATATTGCCGGCGCCGACAAGAACGATCGGACCCGAGGTCTGCGAACTGGCCATGCTCAGGCCTCGCCAACCGTGGTGAACAGCACCGCATCCATCGCCGATTTGGCGTCGAGCCCCGACCAGACGACGAACTGGAACGCCTGAAAATAGGTCTCGCAGGCCTCGACCGCGCTGGACAGCAGCACTTCAACCTGCTGATTGGTCGGCTCGGCACCGCCCGCCAGGATGAGCGACTGACGGAAAATCACCACGTCTTCCTGTCGCCACAGATCGAAATGGCCCATCAGCACCTGACCATTGATATGAGACAGAAGCCGGATGATCTCGTTGACCCTGGGTTCGGGAACCCTGATATCGAAGGCGCAGGCCAGATGCAGCGCCTCGCATTCCTCCATCCAGGAGAAGGACACGTGATAGGCAGCCCAGCGGCCATCCACGGTCATGGCGATTTCATCTTCGCCGGACCGCTCGAAAGACCAGTCATTATTGGAGGCCACATACTCGATCGTATCGACCGGGTTGGACTGACGTTCAAATTGAAATTCCATTAGGCTCATGCCGCACCTTCTAAACCGGGAATGCCCTTGTGACGACGACACGCTGACACCATCGACACACCACAACGCACTGACCGGAAATACGCTTCGAATGACACCCGATAGCCCCAGAATGCTTGCGGCACCCTGCCCGAAACTGGTCGGGTTCGTTTCGAATCATCATTTAAAATCAGTGTATAGCGGGCACTGCCCCAAACCAGCCCCTCCCCGCCGATTTCACGAGCGTCACTGTGGACAGCGCGTGTATCAACACCCAGGTCCAAGGGCTTAACTGACTCATGGAATTGCCTTTTTTGAAACAATCCACATGTGGAAAAAAATAGTAAGCAATCATTAACCACAACACCCCGCCGAGGCTGGATTGGCTCCAGACGCGCAATAAAAAACGGCTGCGCGTGAGCGCAACCGCTGGATAGCGTGATTGATGATTTGCAAGTCTATCTACGGGCAAACAGGCCGAAGCCTGATTGTTCCGTATATGTGATCAGTGAGTCGAATCAGGGATCGCAGTCGCGCCAGCTTGCGCTTCCAGCGCTTCGATGCGGGCCTTGAGGGCTTCGTTTTCTTCCAATGCCTTCAAGGCCATTTCGCGCACCACGTCGAATTCCTCGCGGCGCACGACGTCCAGGCTGTTCAGCCAGCGCTCGGCCTGGGCGTGCAAGGCGGTTTCCGCTTCCTTGCGCACACCCTGGGCGGCGCCCGCGGCATCGGTCATCAACTTGGCGAATTCATCCATGATACGGCTTGTTCCGGTGCTCATGATCGTGTTCCTTACGCTCCACCACAAGGCGCCCGACTGGGGCGCGGCATTCTCTGGAGGTAGGGATTCGAGGCAGGCTATGCAAGAGAAAACGCCCTGGGGATGATCGGTCTTTGCATTCACCGCCTCAACACAGGGCAGGACGTGCCAAACATCGCTCAAAAGCACCTGACCGCCCTTTGCACAGATCATTCCGGATCTCATGTCTTTTTTTAAGCTCTCGGTGCAATTTTCACCTTAATCAGAGCGGATCACATCCGTCAGGCAGATTCACCTTGACCAGCGCAAGCCTGCCCGCCATTTTTCGGAGAAATCGAATGAAAGCATATCCTTGAACACAGTAGCCAGCCTTTTCGCCATTCTGCCCTATCCGCAGATCGACCCGATTGCGCTCAGCATCGGCCCCGTTGCCATTCGCTGGTATGGACTGGCCTATGTTACGGGCATTCTCATCGGCTGGTGGCTGGCGCGCCGGATGATCGCCAATCTGTCGCTCTGGCCCGGCAACACCACGCCGATCACCGAAAAGCACCTGGATGATTTTCTGGTCTGGGCGGCGATCGGCATCGTGCTGGGCGGGCGGATTGGCTACATCCTGTTCTATGATCTGCAACCAGTGCTGGACAATCCGCTGGTGGCGCTGGAAATCTGGCGCGGCGGCATGTCCTTCCATGGCGGCCTGACTGGCGCGACGCTGGCAATGATCGTCTTTGCCCGCCGCAACGGTCTGCCCGTGTGGATGCTGTTCGACCTCGTAGCCTGTGTTGCACCCATCGGTCTGTTCTTTGGCCGGATCGCCAATTTCATCAACGGCGAATTGTGGGGCCGAGTAAGCGATGTAGCCTGGGCCATGCAATTCCCGACCGGCGGTCCCTTCACTCGCCATCCAAGTCAGCTTTATGAAGCAGCACTGGAAGGCCTCGTGCTGTTTGTGCTGCTGCAAGTGCTTGCCCGCCAGTTCCACGCGCTGAAAACCTCAGGCGTTATCAGCGGCGTATTTATCTGCGGCTATGCGTTGGCGCGTATTTTTGTCGAATTTTTCCGGGAACCAGATGAGCAGCTTGGCTATCTGGTAGGTGGCTGGTTAACCATGGGCATGCTACTCTCGCTGCCGATGCTGGCGCTGGGACTGTGGGCTATCTGGCGGGCAAGACGTGCCGGGCGCAGCCAAGAGCCGTCAGGACTAAAGGGATGAATCGGGAAACGCTGACCATGACCACCACGCTTGGTGACAAGATCAAGGCGCTCATCCGGTTGAACGGTCCGTTGAGCGTCACGGATTACTTTGCTCTCTGCCTGGCCGATCCGGAATTCGGCTATTACAAGACCCGTGAGCCGTTCGGCACCTCGGGCGATTTCATCACCGGGCCGGAAATCAGCCAGATCTTCGGTGAGATGATCGGGGTTTTCATTGTCCATGCCTGGCAGCGCCATGGCCTGCCCGCCCCCGTGCGGCTGGCCGAGGTCGGCCCCGGACGCGGCACGATGATGAGCGATATGCTGCGGGTGATCGCCCGGCTTGCCCCTGATCTCTACCGGGATTCCACCGTGCATCTGGTGGAAACCAGCGACCGGCTGCGCCAGATCCAGCGCAACAGCCTGGAACCGCATATCGAAAAGATTGACTGGCATGACAGCTTTGGCGATGTGCCGGAAGGCTTCGTGCTGGTGGTGGCCAATGAGCTGTTCGACGCCATTCCCATCCGCCAGTTCGTCAAGCTCGGCCCGCACTACCGCGAACGCATGGTCAGCCTCGGTTTAGACGACGAGCTGATCTTCTCGACCGGGGTTGCGACACTCGATCCGGCACTTTTGCCGCCGGGCGCCAGCGCCCAGCCTGATGGCACTGTGTTTGAGTTTTCACCTGCCCGCCGCGCGGTGATGGCGGCCATGTGCGAGCGGCTGAAGGCCGAAGGCGGGGCGGCACTGATCATCGATTACGGCCATATCTCCACCGGTTTCGGCGATACGCTGCAAGCCTTGCGCGCCCATGATTACGATCCGCCGCTGGCCAATCCCGGCATTGCCGACCTGACCAGCCATGTCGATTTCGAGGATCTGGCCCGCACCGCCCTTGCCGCCGGGATCACGCCCAGCGGTTGCCTGCGCCAGGGCGATTTCCTGCTCGGCCTTGGCATCAAGGAACGAGCCGGAATTCTGGGACGCGGCAAGGACGAGGCCACCCAGCTTGAACTGGCCGAGGCCGTCAACCGTCTGGCCGGTGCCGGGGTCGGGCGGATGGGCGAATTGTTCAAGGTGCTTGCCCTCTCCAGCCCCACCCTGTCGCTCGCCCCGTTCCGGCCCCTGCCCCAGACGGATCTTTAGCTCAGGCCGAGCTTTGACCCTGGCCGAGCTTTGACCCTGGATTGACAGATTACCGCAGTGATGGTCACATCCGGCCAAATCGCCGGATCTGACCACGCTGCGGGCAAAATCCTGGACATAATGCCGATTGATTCGGATTAAGACATGCGAAAGGGACACCGATGCCGTCCTCGACACACGATGTGGCCCACCTTCAGTCCGAAAACAAACCATCCCCCTTGCAGAGCACCCTTCTGGCTCCCTGCGGATCGGCCGGAGTCGTTCACGGCTTTTTCACCCGGCATGGCGGCGTCTCCACCGGCATTTACGCCGGGCTGAATATCGGGCTCGGATCAAATGACAATCCGGCGTATGTGCATGAAAACCGCGCCCGCGTCGCTGGCTGGTTTGGCCGGAAAGAGGCGGATCTTGTCACAGTTCATCAGGTCCATTCTCCTAATGTGGTGACGGTGACGGCACCTTTCGGTTCCGAACGGCCACAGGCGGATGCCATGGTCACAAATCAAACCGGCCTCATTCTGGGCGCGCTTGCTGCCGATTGCGGACCGATTCTGTTTGCCGATCCGGTCAACCGTGTCATCGGGGCTGCCCATGCCGGATGGAAGGGCGCGCTGACCGGCGTGCTGGAAAATACCATCGAGGCAATGATCGCGCTTGGCGCTGCCCGCGCCAGCATCGTCGCCACGCTTGGCCCGTCGATCAGCGCCAAAGCCTATGAGGTCGGCCCGGAATTCGTTGAACGGTTTCTGGCCCATGATCCGGCCTATCAACGGTTCTTCACGCCTTCGACCAAACCCGGTCATTCAATGTTCGACCTGCCGGGACTGACCGTGAAGCGGCTGACGGATGCCGGGATTGCCGCCGACATGCTCGGCCTCTGCACCTATGGCGACCCGGATCATTTCTTCTCCTATCGCCGCACCACCCACGCCAGCGAGCCGGACTACGGCCGCCAGATTTCCGCCATCATGCTTCAGGGGCCTCGTGTATGACATTGCATTTTTCAACTGCCGAATACGCCGCCCGGCTGGACCGCCTGACTGACAGGATGCGCGAACAGAAGCTGGATGCCATGCTACTGTTTGCCCAGGAAAGCATGTATTGGCTGACCGGCTATGACACGTTTGGCTATTGCTTCTTCCAGACACTGGTGGTGAAGGCCGATGGCTCGATGACGCTTCTGACCCGTTCGGCGGATCTGCGCCAGGCCCGCCAGACCTCAACCATCGATAATATCCTGATCTGGGTTGACCGTACCAACGCCGATCCGACCAGCGACCTGAAGGATCTGCTCAACGATCTCGACCTGCTCGGCTGCCGTCTTGGCATCGAATACGACACCCATGGCATGACCGGACGGGTCGCTCGGCTGCTGGACAATCAATTGCTGAGCTTCGGTGAATTGATCGACGCCTCGATGCTGGTCAGCGAATTGCGGCTGATCAAGAGCCCAGAGGAAATCGCTTATGTCGAAAAGGCCGCCAGCCTTGCCGATGACGCGCTGGATGCCGCCCTCCCGCTGATTTCAGCCGGGGGCGATGAAGCTGCCATTCTCGCTGCCATGCAGGGTGCGGTCTTTGCAGGTGGCGGTGATTATCCGGCTAATGAATTCATTATCGGCTCCGGCCAGGATGCGCTGCTGTGCCGCTACAAGGCAGGCCGCCGGACGCTGTCGGCCAATGACCAGCTGACACTGGAATGGGCCGGTGCTTCGGCCCATTACCATGCCGCGATGATGCGCACCGTGCTGGTCGGCGAACCATCGCCTCGCCACCGCGAGCTTTATGCCGCCTGCCGGGAGGCGATCCAGGAAATCGAAACCGTGCTGCGGCCCGGCCATACATTCGGCGACGTGTTCGAGACCCATGCCAGAGTGCTGGACGAACGAGGCCTGACCCGCCACCGGCTAAATGCCTGCGGTTATTCACTGGGCGCCCGCTTCTCCCCGTCGTGGATGGAGCACCAGATGTTCCATATCGGCAATCCGCAGGAGATCCTGCCCAATATGTCGCTGTTCATCCACATGATCATCATGGATTCCGAACGCGAGACCGCGATGACGCTCGGCCACACTTATCTCACCACCGAAGGCGCGCCACGCGCGCTGTCGCGTCATCCGCTGGATCTGATCGTCAAGGCGTGAGCATCTTCGATGCCCTGACATCAAAGATGCAATTCTGTCGATAAAAGGCGACATATAGGTCGCGTTTGAAGCAAAATTTAACGTTTTAGGAAGATAATCGCGGGATTCTCATACGAACGCAGCCGTTAAGGAGGCAGCCAATGAGACGTCCCGCTTCCAGCATTGGCTCCGCGCTCGTTCTGGCCCTTGGTGGTCTGGCCTGCGCTGGCTTGGCCAGTACGGGTCTGGCCGGTTGCAGCGTCTCCGACACGCTGACGCCACCCGTCGATGTCGGCACCAGCGGCTCGATCAGCAAGCCGCTGACCGGTGAAGACATGCAGACGGCCATGCGCCAGAATGAGGATGTCCCTCGCCGCCCGCATCGCACGATGCGTGAGCAAGCACCGGAACAGGCCTACTCCCCCTATCCGCAGTCGGAAAGCCAGTCCCAGCCACAAAATTCGCTGGAAGCCCAGGCGCAAGCCCTGCAAAACGGCTATAATCCTGTTGCCTCTGAGCCTCTGGACGGGCAGCCCCGCCGCCAGCAAAGCTGGCAGCAGCCCGAACGGCAACAGAACCGGATGCACGAGCAGGCCGGGTCATCGGTAAGCCAATCGGAGCCTGAGGAACAGACCGCTCTCGCGTCGCAAACCGATGAGGAGGCCGCCGCCACCGCCTCGCCCGCACCCTCACAGCAAGCCTCGCTTGCACCGGCTGGCGATGCCGGACCGGACTCGATCCGGTTCCTGCCAATCATCGGCGCGCCAGTTGAGGCCGTGACCCCGCTATCGCGCCAGTTGGGGGCCGAGGCCCGCGCCAAGGGCCTGATGATGCGCAGCTCCAGCGGCGAACAGGCCCGCCATATCCTCAAAGGCTATTTCTCCGCCTATGGCGAAGGCGGCAAGATTACCGTCGTCTATGTCTGGGATATTCTCGACGCCAGCGGCAACCGCCTGCACCGCATCCAGGGCCAGCAAACCGTACCAGGTAAAGCCCAAGACCCCTGGGCCGCCGTCCCCGCCTCCGTCATGCAGATCATCGCCAATAAGACGCTTGAGGAATATGTTGACTGGCGGGCGAAAAATACGGGGTGACGGTGGAAACAGGCGGGTTAATTTGGTGGGAAGTGAGACCATGGAGTGGAGATGGCCGGGTTTAGGCTTTTGGTGCGTTCCAGCCGTGACTATTATTGGTTCAAATTAGACATATTTGGTCCACAGCGCGAGATGGATGCCCACTGGGATAGCGACCGAATTCGGAACCGTTGTAAGAAAAACAATAGAAAAAATTTTATTATTACATTTCAATTGCTTGTTGACAATTTCAATTAAATTTGCTACCAAATTATTAAGACTGAGCTTGGCACTAATCTTTCCGTCCAACCTCTTCTGCCTTGTATGGGCGTGTCCATTCATTCAAGACCTCTGCAAAGATCTGTCAATTACAATAATAATCGACCTTCTCAAGGAGCTGCGAATGAATAAGTACGTAAAATTTGGTGTTTTCCTACTCACGGCACTGCGGGCGTCTTGAGAACAACGAGTGGGCACGCCTCTATCATCAAGGTCGCGGTCGGAAAGAGCTGGAGATGCCGTAAGGCGGGTCACTCCCGCCACCCGCACCAATACATAGCCTCGGCATTTCGTCACCCTCGGGCTTGTCCCGAGGGTCTGCTGTCGCTCAATAAGCCATTGACGTTGCTGAATTAAATTAATGTGCTTAGATGCTCGGCACAAGGCCGAGCATGACGTCGAGGATAAACGCAGGCGTTGTCAGCAGTCTGAACCATTTTCAATGATCTTTTGTGTTAATCATCGTGTGCAACAGCGGCTGCCGAGCTTGGCGGGCAACATTGGTCAAAGCTTCAGCGGTGATCCTAGCAAACGTCCATCAATAGCCCATTTCACCATGTCCATCAAATCCGCTCTTTTGCGCTCCCAATCCCGGTACATCTGGACCACCACTTGCAGGAAAATCACTTCGTTTACGAATTTCCGTGAGAACTGTCGCAAACCACTTGCATTCAGGGGCAAGGGCGCTAAAAAGCCCGCATTGCAGCGCCGCGCATGAAACAAGTGTGCTGGGGTCGGTTGTAACAGTTTTAATCCGGTGTGTGATGCCCAAGCGGGGTCGCGCATCGGGATGCAAACAGGCGGGCACAAATGAAGGTCTTCGCAGGTAATTCGAACCGGCAACTTGCTGAAGCGGTCTGTAAATATCTCAATGTTCCCCTTGGAAAAGCCAGCGTTCGCCGCTTTGCGGACCAGGAAATCTTCGTGGAAATCCAGGAAAACGTCCGTGGCGAGGATATCTTCATCGTCCAGTCGACGTCGTTTCCGACCAATGACCACCTGATGGAACTGCTGATCATGATCGACGCCTTCCGCCGCTCCTCGGCGCGGCGGATCACAGCCGTCATTCCCTATTTCGGCTATGCCCGCCAGGACCGTCGCGCCTCTGGCCGCACACCGATCTCTGCGAAGCTGGTTGCCAATCTGATCACCGAGGCAGGCGCCGACCGTGTACTGACGCTTGACCTGCATGCCGGCCAGATCCAGGGGTTTTTCGATATACCAACTGACAACCTGTTTGCGGCGCCGGTCCTCGCCCGTGACGTCAAGGAACACTACGACCTTGCCAATCTCATGGTCGTTTCACCTGATGTCGGCGGCGTGGTGCGTGCGCGTGCGCTTGCCAAGCGGCTGGACTGTCTTCTGGCCATCGTCGACAAGCGTCGCGATCGCCCAGGCGAATCCGAAGTGATGAACATCATCGGCGATGTCGAGGGCAAGGACTGTATTCTGATCGACGACATCGTCGATAGCGGCGGCACGCTCTGCAACGCGGCGGAAGCGATGCTGAACATGGGCGCGGCCAGCGTTACCGCCTATATTACCCATGGCGTACTCTCGGGTGGCGCAGTTACCCGCGTCACCTCCTCCAAGCTGCGCGAATTGGTGATCACAGATTCCATCCAGCCGACAGTCGCAGTGCAATCGGCCCATAATATCCGGGTGTTGAGCACCGCCACCCTGCTAGGCGAAGCCATCAACCGCACCAGTGCCGAAGCCTCGGTTTCCAGCCTGTTCGATTGATCGTCGCGACACGACTGCATTTCCATTCAGAAATGTGAAAAACAAAAAATAGAGCGTTTTCACATTTCGATGACAAACGGAAGCGCTCTGCGCGTTTTGCGATCGCGCCTTATTTCCTTCGGTGTGTGAAGGACAGCTTTTTCACGTCGATGCATAGCTTTTCGGTCGAGCGGGAATTGAGCATCGAGTCTATGTGACATTCTACACAAAACACCTAGGATCAAAACAGAATGGTTGCAGGCCGCTATTCCATTGATGAAAGGTTGAGCTTCGGATACCCTTCTATTTGCATTGAAAAAATGGCTCGGACACCATGACCTGCACGCAAGCTCAAGACGATATTCCTGTACAGCAACCGAAGCACCAGGCCATGCCTTTCACATCCGGCGCCATGCTATCCCATCCGCGGATTCATCCGATCATCCGCCTGCAGGCGGAGGCCTTTCTGAAACGGTTCGAGGAGCACCCTCAGATCGCCAGGGTTTTTGCCAGTCACCAGCGCTGGCTTCTCGGACAGATTGCCCTGATGCAATATTTTGAGGCGGGCCAGATCCTGCCTGCCCGCTATTTCGACTTTGTCGAAGCCACTGGCGTGGCCAGCCGCAATACGGCGGATGCATTTCTGAAGGAAATGGAAACCTACGGCATCGCCCGCGAAACAACCACCACCGACCGGCGCAGCAGACCGCTTGTGCCGAGCGAGGCCAGTCTCGGCAGTGCGGCGGGCTGGATGGAAATCCATCTGCGAAGTCTGGACGGGTTTGACGATGGCGCACGGCTGCAAAACTTCGAGGCCAATGGCCGGGACATGAGCAAGCTGCATCCGCTTGTCGCCTCCGCCTTCATGCAGACCCCTGAACTGCGCGAGCAGCCGAAGATTTTTGATCCCTTCGTCTGGTTGAACAACGGCAATATCATCATCGACTGGCTGATGGCCAAGAGCCAGGACACCGAGGCCGACGCTGAGCAGATTTTAATCGGCACCGTATCGATCCAGACCATGGCCGAGACATTCCACCTGTCTCGCTCACACCTCACCCGCAAACTGCTGGATGCAGCAAACGTCGGGACCATCGGCTGGAAAGGACGGCGCGGGCGCTCGGAACTCTGGGTTTCCAACCAATTCCGGCGAGAATATGAAAGGGCGCAAACCGTGAAGCTCGAGATTATCGACGCCGCCTGCGCCAAATGCGGCTTGCTATAGAGCGAGATGTCAACGCTTCGGCTAAATTATGAGCGGGCAGGCAAGGCGCAGACCTCACCCCCAAACAGCTTAGAGCGGGTCAGAAAGCGTTTTTCGCGGCCATTATCCAGTGAAAACATGCCCCCTCGCCCCGGAACGACATCGATAATCAACTGGGTGTGTTTCCAGACTTCATACTGGCTCTGATGGATATAGAAGGGCACGCCATCAATCTCGCCCAGCTTCACATCGGTGTCCCCGACGATATAATCATCGACAGGATAACACATCGGCGATGACCCATCGCAACAGCCCCCGGACTGATGAAACAGGATCTGCGGGTGATCCCGGCGGATCTCGCCGATCAAATCGATGGCCGCCGCTGTCGCGACGACCCTTGGTTCACCATCCAAAATCGTGTCCATAACTGCCTCGTTTCAAAGTGAAAGAAGTCCGTCTTGGCTTCGCCCCCCCCTCTTGCCTCTGCCGCCACTTTCTCCCCGCTGGGGAGAAGAATGCAAGAATCGCAAACCTTCGCGAATCCCATAAAACCAAGAACTCGACGGCTAAACCCGATTGGAAATTCGCCCCACTGTGGTGAAAATGGCTTCCGGCGAGAACCAGCGCGGAGCGTACATTTAGTACGTGAGCACTGGAAGCGCAGGCGGAAGACATTTGCAGCCCAGCGGGGCGGATTTACAACGGGTTTAGAAGAAGCCGAGAGCTTTGGGGCTATAACTCACCAGCATGTTCTTGGTTTGCTGATAATGGTCCAGCATCATCTTGTGGGTCTCGCGGCCAATGCCCGATTGCTTGTAACCGCCGAAGGCTGCGTGGGCGGGATAGGCGTGGTAGCAATTGGTCCAGACGCGCCCGGCCTGGATATTGCGACCGAAGCGGTAGCAGGTATTGGCATCGCGGCTCCAGACGCCGGCACCCAGGCCGTAGAGGGTGTCATTGGCGATTTCCAGCGCCTCGGCCTCGTCCTTGAAAGTGGTGACAGAGACGACCGGGCCAAAGATTTCCTCCTGGAACACCCGCATCTTGTTATGGCCCTTGAACACGGTGGGCTTGACATAATAGCCGCCTGCGAGATCGCCGGACAGGGTATTGCGATGGCCGCCGGTCAGCACTTCGGCGCCTTCCTGACGACCGATATCCATATAGGACAGGATCTTTTCGAGCTGTTCACTGGAGGCCTGCGCCCCGATCATCGTGCCCATATCCAACGGATCGCCCTGAACGATGGCCTCGACGCGCTTGATGGCCTTTTCCATGAAGCGGTCATAGATCTTTTCATGGACGAGCGCCCGGCTTGGGCAGGTGCAGACTTCACCCTGGTTAAGGGCAAACATCGCAAAGCCTTCCAGAGCCTTGTCGAGATAATCGTCATCTTCGCGCAGCACATCCTCGAAGAAGATGTTGGGCGATTTTCCGCCCAGTTCCAGCGTCACTGGAATGAGGTTCTGGCTTGCATATTGCATGATCAGCCGACCCGTCGAGGTCTCGCCGGTAAAGGCGATCTTGGCGATGCGCGGACTGGAGGCCAGCGGCTTGCCGGCTTCCAGGCCAAAGCCATTGACGATATTGAGCACGCCGGGTGGCAGGATGTCGCCGATCAATTCGGCCCAGACGAGAATCGAGGCGGGGGTCTGCTCGGCGGGCTTCAGCACGACGCAATTGCCAGCAGCAAGAGCGGGAGCCAGCTTCCAGGCGGCCATCAGGATCGGGAAGTTCCAGGGAATGATCTGGCCGACGACGCCAAGCGGCTCGTGGAAATGATAGGCGACCGTATCGTGGTCGATTTCGCCAATCGAGCCTTCCTGAGCGCGCACGCAGGCAGCAAAATAGCGGAAATGATCGACAGCCAGCGGAATATCGGCAGCCATGGTTTCACGCAGCGGCTTGCCATTGTCCCAGGTTTCGGCCCGGGCCAGAAGCTCTAGATTGCTTTCCATCCGGTCGGCAATCCGGTTCAGCATATTGGCGCGCTCGGCAACCGGGGTCTTGCCCCATTTGTCCTTGGCGGCATGGGCAGCGTCCAGTGCCAGATTGATGTCGCGCTCATCGGAGCGGGCGATATCGCACAGCTTGCCGCCGGTGACCGGGGTGGTGTTTTCAAAATACCGGCCGCCCACCGGCTCACGCCAGTCGCCACCGATGAAATTGCCGTATTTCAGCTTGAACGGGGTGCTTGCCGTGGTTTGAACCTGAATGTTCATCTCTCATCCTCCCTGATGAAGGTTCCCTTGGTGATGTTTGTCTTTGGGGAAAACCGGTCCTCCACTTTTCCCTGACAAACTCCAGAACCGTAGTTGGAAGATGCACCCCGCTGCGGCCGGATACCAGCCAAGCTTCGCAATGCCGCAGCGCACAGTGTCGCATCCCTGCGACACTGCTGCGTGCATTAGTGAATATTAAAACGCTTCATCTTGCGATGCAGGGTTGCGCGACTGATGCCCAGCAATTGTGCCGCCTGGGAGACATTGCCTTTGGTACGCGACAGAACCCGACGCAACGCCGCTCGTTCCGCTTCATGCAGATCATCCCCCTCTTCCCCGCGCTTTTCCTTCAAGGCATCGGCAGCGGGCAGGCCGGCGGCGATGGCCTGATCGTCGATCTGCAACGCCAACCGCGCTGCTCGCGTCGCGCCCAACACCAGATCGTCACCGTCAACGGCCAAAAGTGCCGTGGGATTGGCGACCGTGGGGATCATGACGATGCGCGCACCCGCAAAGGCCATGCGAAACAGGTTGACCTCAACACGGAGTGCTGCATCGCGCACCGCCTGGGCGAGAATGGTCATCGACAGATCCGTCACATCATGGCGGCAGGTGGAAATGTCGAGCGCGGCGGCAATCTGGCCGCGATGGTCGCGGATTGGCGCCGTGGTGCAACTCAGTGCGATATTGGCGGAGAGAAAATGCTGGTCGCGGTGGATGATGACCGGGCGCTCGTCAGCCAGCGCCGTGCCGATGCCATTGGTGCCGACGCTGGCTTCGCTCCATTCCGTCTGCTGCCAAAGGCCAAGCCTGCGAAAATCACCGTCATCGCCCGCAGCACTGCGGCGTTCCAGCACCACACCATGGCTGTCAGCCAGCACTAGGCAGCAGCCGGAGCGCCCGACCGTCGAAAACAGCCGGTCCAATTCCTCCGCGCTGGCGGCAATCAGGTGATCCATACGTTGGCGCGCATCACGGAAAGCCGCCGCGTCCAGGGTGCGCGGCATGGCCGCCTGTTCAGGGTCTAGCCCGTGGACATCAAGGCAGCGCCGCCAGGAGGCGGCAATCGGCGACCTGGCCGCCTTCGATCCCTGCAACGCAGTCGAATAGACCGTATCGGCATGTTTATAACCGACGCTCATATGCTCCTCCCAAAGCAAACTCACATCCCTCTTCGGATATCATGGACCTTTGCGGGCAGGATGGCAATCGGCAGGATTGACGCGCCTTGCAGCAAAAACCGGTGGTCCGGTTCCGTCCTATGCTCGAAAAAAGCCCGAGAAAGCTTGCATCCACGGCACTTTCATACTATAGCGCCCCCGTCCGCGCAGACACCCTTGGAGGCAATGCGGATGAAATTGTGACGGCTGCTATATGTTTCCTTCAATCCTGAACGGTTGGAGTGAAATGATGCGGCAGATTTAAAAACCGGCACCGTTTCCAGTTTCAATCCGGAATTTCAAAGACAAAACCGGCTGAAACTCTCCAGTAACATCGAAAGGAAATGCCATGAGCCACGCATCTTACGAGCTCAAGGCCGAAACGCGCGAACGGGTTGGTAAGGGGTCCTCCCGTGAACTTCGCCGCAACGGTCTCATTCCCGCTGTCATCTATGGTGACAAGCAGGCTCCTATTGCCATCACCCTGAACACCAATGAAGTCACCAAGCGTATTCATGCTGGCGGTTTCATGACCACGGTGGCGACCATTGAAGTCAACGGCGAAAAGATCCGCGTCCTGCCCAAGGACTACCAGCTGGATCCAGTCCGCGACTTCACCATGCATATCGACTTCCTGCGCGTTTCGGCAAACAGCCAGGTCACGGTTGCCGTGCCTGTCCGTTTCGTCAATGAAGACAAGTCCGCCGTCAAGACCGGCGCTGTCCTCAACATCGTGCGCCACGACGTCGAGTTGCAGGTTCCGGCCAACAACATTCCAGAAGCCATCACCTTCGATCTGGAAGGTCTGAAGATCGGCGACAGCGTGCATATCTCTGCCGTGAAGCTGCCTTCTGGTGTGACCCCTGTGATCACCGACCGCGACTTCACGATTGCAACTCTCGTCGCTCCAGACGTTGACGTTGCCGACGAAGAAGAAGCAACCGAAGAATAATTGCTCCATTCCGTTGGAGCGATCGATAAACCCGCCCCTTACCGGGCGGGTTTTTTTGTGCCTTCAGATATCCGGTTCATGATAAAACTTTACGGCAAAAGCTATTACATCGGGACGGCCCATCGAACCGTGTTCTTTTCGTCCATAGCGGGTAGCATTGCACGAAAGTCGCAAATAACTTTGCGTAAAGTTGCAAATCTCCTTTACGACTTCAGTCATCGTTAACGTATCGCATGGAATCCTGCCCCCAAATAAGAGAAGAACCAGGGGCCGTGGGGTTGTATTGTTTCATCCCTATTCATTTTTCAGCACCGCTCACCAAATACGATGGAAAAATGTTTAATATTACATCTATTGGTTGCTATCTGAGTTTGCACACTGTCGGATGCGATCCATGACCCGGTCCGTGGAACAGCGTTTCCTTGCGCTGGTGGCTGGAACAGTGTTCGTCTGTGTGGTCCCGCTGTTTCTGCTGTTTCTCTGGCTGTCGTCACAACGGGCCGAAACCGATCAGCAAAATAGTATAGCTGTCCTGTTGGCTGCCAATGCCCAGGCACTCGCCAAGCCACTTTGGGATTTCGATGCTGAGAGTGTACGCCAGATCAGTGCAGCGCTGGTCTCCGGTGGCGAGGTCATCAGGGTCGAAGTTTCCGACCCGACCGGCAATATCCGCATTGACATGCCGCAAACATTTGTCCCGGCAAAGACATTTTCCTCCCTATCGCAAACCATCATCTACCAGCATCAGGACGGACCGAAAACCGTTGGCACCATTACGCTTTCCTTTCAAAAGCATGGCCTGTTTGCCAGCATTCGCCGGACCGAAGGCGTGTTTATCGCCATCTTCATCCTGTCCATGCTGGTGGTGATTCTGGCCGCCATCGTCGGCAACCGGATGATGGTCATGAGACCGCTGACGCAGCTGACCGCCGCCATCGAAGCCACGCGACGTCTGGGTTCGCGACGTTCGGTCGACTGGCATTCAAACGATGAAATGGGTCGGCTGGCGCAAAGCTTCAACGCCATGCAATCAAAGCTTCAGCAGGAAGAAATCGAGCTAAAACAGGCACACCGGCTGGCAACCGACATCTACCATGCGACGCCCGCCATGCTGTTTTCTGTCGATGCCGATGACCGCATTACCGGCATCAGCGACTACTGGACATCGGTGACAGGCTATCACCGCGAAGATATCATCGGTCTCAGTTTTGAAAGCCTGATCACAATTGAGGCCCGTCAGGCCTACCGCCAAGTCAAACAGAATGGTGAGGCTGGCCTGCAACAGCAATATACCACCAAATTCGTCTGTGCCGATGGACGGATCATGGATGTCCTGGTCGTCGAATCCGGCAATGCCACACCGATGGCGCAGTCCAACCTTTCGCTGAGCGTCATGACTGACATCACCGCCCTCAAACAATCGGAGGCACGCAACCGGCGCCAGGCAATGACCGATCATCTGACCGGGCTTCTCAACCGTCAGGGTTTCGAGAACGAACTGGATGTGCAGATCGAGGCAACCGACCGCCAGGGCGGTTCCCTTGCCTGCCTGTTCGTCGATCTCGACCGGTTCAAATGGATCAATGACAATCTCGGCCATCATGCCGGCGACACGACCCTGAAAATTCTGGTGGACATGATCGTCCACCTCCTGCCGGAAAACTCGGTGGCCGCCCGCATCGGCGGAGACGAATTCGCCATCCTGCTGCGTGCCAACGATTGCGAAACAGCCGCCCGCGCCGTGGCCAACGATATCTGCGGGATTTTCGAAACTCCCTTCATCGTCAAGGGGACCGCCACAAGGCTGAGCGCCAGCATCGGCATCGCGCTGTATCCGCAACACGCCGAGACAGCCACGGAACTGCTGCAAAAAGCCGACATGGCCATGTATAATCGCAAGCGCGACGGAAAGAACGGTTTCCAGATCTTCGACGATAGCATTGGCAATACCACCCGCCGGCGCGCCGAGATCGAGCAAATGATCGAGCAGGCATTGAGCAACGACTGGCTCGATGCGTTTTTGCAACCAATCATCGACCTGCAAAGCGGCAAGACGGTCGGCTACGAGGCCTTGATGCGCCTGCGCCACCCCGTCCACGGCATCATGGCGCCGACCGAAATCATCAGTCTGGCCGAGGAAACCGGTACCATTCACGATATCGGCAAGCAGGTTTTCGATAAGGCTCTCGATCACTTCACCCGGCTTTCCGCCCTCAGTGGCGACACCACCTCCTATCTGGCGCTGAATGTCTCGCCAACGCAGATCGATGCCAGCCTGCTGGTCTGGCTGGCCAGCGCGGTGCATCTTTTCAACATCGACCCATCGCGGATCATCATCGAGATCACCGAAGCGACGTTGCTGCACGACAGCCCACATATCCAGACCGTCCTCCAAAAAATCGGCGATTTTGGCTGCCGCATTGCGCTGGACGATTTCGGCACCGGATATTCCTCGCTCAGCTATCTCAGCCGCTTCCCGGTCAATATCATCAAGATCGACCAGTCCTTCATCCGCTCCATGACCGGCGATACCCTGGATCTGCGCGAGCGCAGCCGCATGTTGATCGAAGGCATTGCCGCTATTTCGCACAAGATGAAATGCACCGTGGTGGCCGAGGGCATCGAGACCAAGGAACAATGGCGGGCGCTACAGGCAATCGGTGTGGATTACGGCCAGGGCTATCTGTTCGACCGGCCATTGTCCTTCGAAGATCTGCAAGCCCGGTTCGGAGACAATAGCGCGACACCGCCGAAATCCACGCCCATTGCCAGGATTGGACATCGGACAACGGCTTAGGACGAGACAACCCAGGCTGCCATTTCAGCAGGACAAGCACAACCAAACGCAACGTGAGGAGGCCGAAAATGGGCTGTCGAAGAAGTGTATTGCGCCTTGCCGTCGTGTCCTCCTTGGTGTTCATGGCCGCCGCAGCCATGGCGCAAAACAGCATTGTCTTTACCACGGAAGATTACCCACCTTACAATTTCAGGGAAAACGGGGTGGACAAGGGCGTCGGCTACGAACAGGTCGAAATGATCATGAAGGGTCTGTCGATCCCTTATACCATCGAGATGATGCCCTGGGCCCGCGCCATCGCGATGGCCGAAACCGAACCGATGACCTGCGTGTTTACCGCAGCCCATATCCCTGAGCGCGAAGGCCGCTTCAAATGGGTCGAGCCGCTGGCCATCGATCGCAATATCATCATGAGCCGCAAGGGCTCCGGCATTCAGGTGCACAATGTCGAAGAAGCCCGCAAATATATTGTCGGCACCCAGCGCGACGACTACACTCAGGCTCTTCTGGAACGGCATGATTTTCCCAGGATCGACCTCGCCGCCAACCTCGATCTGACCATCAAGAAGCTGGAAAGCGGCCGGATCGACCTCATGCCGGTCTCGGAAAAATTCTATCACAAGCTGGTGGACGAAGGGCATCCGCTGGAACAGCAATTCGTGCTGACCGAGCAGAAATTCGCCATTGCCTGCAATAAATCCATGCCCGATGCCCTGATAGCGCGCATGCAGGACGGGCTCGATCGTCTGATTGCCGACGGCACGCAAGCCAGGCTTTCGCGAGAATATGGCCTGTTGCAGCCTCAATAGCACGCGCAATCGGGGTTGACATGGCCGGCATTTCGCTGTCGTGAAGACCAACCGAAATACCGTTCGTGGAAAATGCGATGATCGTTCTTGCAGGGCTTGGCAATCCCGGCTCCCAATATGCCGGCAACCGCCACAATATCGGCTTCATGGCGCTCGACGCCATCCATCGCCGCCACAGCTTTTCGCCCTGGTCGAAGAAATTCAAGGCCGAGATTGCCGATGGCACGCTGGCGGGCGAAAAAGTGCTGCTGATCAAGCCGCAGACCTTCATGAACCTGTCGGGCGAATCGGTCGGCGAAGCGCTGCGCTTCTACAAGCTTGGCCCCGAACAGCTGGTAGCGATCTATGACGAGCTGGATCTTCTGCCCGGCAAGGCCCGCATCAAGCTGGGCGGCGGCCATGGCGGCCATAATGGCATCAAATCGCTGGATGCCCATTGCGGCCTGAACTACCGCCGCCTGCGGCTCGGCATCGGCCATCCCGGCGATAAATCTCGGGTCCAGGCGCATGTGCTGGGCGATTTCGGCAAGCTCGACGCCGAATGGCTGGATCCTCTGCTGGAAACGCTGGCCGAAAACGCCGACATGCTAGTGCGCGGTGAAGACAGCCAGTTGATGAACAAACTAGCGCTTGCGACAGGGACGAAAGCGGACGAGGAAAAGCCCAAGCCGGCCAAATCCCACATTCATCAGGCTCGCAATGGGGTCCAGCCCAAAAAGCTGCCGGAAACCGGGCCGATGGCGGAGATGTTGAAGAAGATGTTTGGGCCGAAGAAGGATTAGGCAATGTCTGTTCAGGAGCAGGTAGACTGGGATATTTTCGATACTCTGACAGTCGACTGTCAGTTGACGGAAAGGGAAGTCACCGCAGGCAACAAGCTGAACTGGAAAAGCAAGTTTAAATTCAAAAAACTCTCAATATTTTACGTCTGCTATGTCGCCTTGATTTACATCCTGATGTTTTTGATTGATGCCAAACCAACATATTTCGATCTTTTGATGGTAGCGGCAGCAATTTTGGGGATCATAATTCTGGTATTATGCATCGTTCGGTTCACGTCCCAAAGGAGAGCAAAAACCTATTTCCGGGCGACGCCGTCTTCCCGCCGCCCTGCCAAAGTGGGCTGGGACGCGAAAGGATTTTACAGCGCCAATGCAACAAGCCGGACATTCCATGCTTGGAGCGATTTTATGTACTGGACCGAAGACACCGTAGTCCTGGTGCTGCTCTTTGCTGGGCCGCTGATGATCCCATTGCCCAAAAGCGCCCTGACAGATCGGCAATTGGAGGAACTAAAGCGCCACATTCAGACCGCCAAATTACCTAAAGCCAAACTGTTCCCCATTTGAGATAGAGATATCCCTTGTCTGAAACCGTAGTCATTCGCCCCGCAACGTTCGATGATCTGGAGGCCTTGCTGGCACTCTACAAGGACTTAAGCAGCAACAACGATTTTACCGACGTTGAACGGGTGCATAACACCTATGCAGCGATTCTCTCCCACCCTGGCCTGACGGTATTCGTTGCTCTCGACCGAGAAAGACCCGTAGCAACGGCTAGTTTGCTGATAACCCCCAACCTGACGCGCGGTTGCCGACCTTATGCTCTGATCGAGAATGTCGTCAGCGCTGCGACGCATAGAGGCCAGGGCTATGGCCGAGCGGTCGTTCTCCATGCCATCGACGCCGCCTGGAATGCTGACTGCTACAAGGTCATGCTGCTGACAGGCAGCACACGTCCCGAAATCCACCACTTCTACGAAGCCTGCGGCTTTGTCCAGAACAAGACCGGCTATCAGATCCGCCGCACGTGAAGCCTATTCCTCCGGCTCAATGGTAAAGAGCAGCGGAAACCCTGCTTCCTTGGCCAGATCATTAGCCTCGGTGGATTTGGTCTCGGCGATATCCCTGGTGCAAACCACCACCACCGCAGAGCCGAAACGGTGAGCGGTCATCATCACCCGGTTGCCGGTTTCTTCGCTCATGCGGAACACGGCTTTCAGCACGATCGTCACGAATTCGCGCGGGGTGTAATCATCATTGGTCAGGATGACCTTGTAGAGCCTGGGCTGCTCCAGCTTTGGCCGGGTTTTGACCTTTGGCTGCCCGACAATGACTTTTTGAGGCATTGGCTACTCCCATCGGCACACGCTCGCGTTACCATAATGCGAACCGCTCCCGGCTTCAAGCAATTGGCGCCAAGAAGCGGCAAAGCCTTGACCGGGCCGCTCCATTCCCCCATAGGCAAGGCAACAAAACCTTTACTGAGCACGGAAAACACCCATGGGCTTCAAATGCGGTATCGTGGGACTGCCGAATGTCGGCAAGTCCACCCTTTTCAACGCGCTGACCAGGACGGCTGCGGCCCAGGCGGCCAACTATCCGTTCTGCACCATCGAGCCGAATACCGGCGAAGTGGCCGTGCCCGATCCGCGCATGCAGACGCTGGCCACCGTTGCGGGCTCGAAGGAAATCATCCCGACCCGGATTTCCTTCGTGGACATTGCCGGTCTGGTGCGTGGCGCTTCCAAGGGTGAAGGCCTGGGCAACAAGTTTCTTGCCAATATCCGTGAAGTCGATGCCGTCGTGCATGTGCTGCGCTGCTTCGAAGATGACGACATCACCCATGTCGAAGGCCGGATCGATCCAGTTGGCGACGCCGAAACCATCGAAACAGAGCTGATGCTGGCCGATCTGGAAAGCCTGGAGCGCCGCACCGAGCAGACCCGCAAGCGCGCGGCCTCCAAGGACAAGGAATCGATGACGCTGCTGCCTGTCATGGATGGTGCGCTGAAGCTGTTGCAAGAGGGCAAGCCCGCCCGCCTGCTGTTGGCAAGCCTTGATGCCGAGGAACGCGAGGTGCTGAAAAGCCTGAACCTGCTGACCTCCCATCCGGTCCTCTACGTCTGCAATGTCGCCGAAGCCGATGCCGTAACCGGCAATGCCCATACCAAAGCCGTCGAGGAAATGGCCAAGGCACAAGGGGCGGAAACCGTAATCATTTCAGCGGCCATCGAAGCCGAAGTGGCGCAATTGCCAGACGAGGAAGCGGTCGAATTTCTGTCGGCACTCGGGCTGGAAGAAGCAGGTCTCGACCGGCTGATCCGCGCTGGCTATCACCTGCTCGACCTGATCACCTATTTCACCGTCGGCCCCAAGGAAACCCGCGCCTGGACCATTCCGCGCGGCACCAAGGCACCCGCCGCAGCTGGTGTTATCCACACGGATTTCGAACGCGGCTTCATCCGCGCCTTCACCATCGCCTATGACGATTACATCACCTACAAGGGTGAAGTCGGCGCCAAGGAAGCAGGCAAGGGCCGTGACGAAGGCAAGGAATATGTCGTGCATGACGGCGACGTCATCCACTTCCGCTTCAACACCTGATCCATATTGCGACGGTCTAACAATCAATCACAAGCGGGACGCTCATTCAAAAGCATCCCGCTTTTATTTTGCCCTTTAAAACGGTAGCCAACTGGGCAATATCAACCTGTTGGAGCGGTGTGGGTTACCGCCTCCTGCCATGAGGGGAGTGACTATGCGTTCGATATCCGTGCCTGTATTGTTTCTATCCGCTGTCCTGATGCATGGGCAGGCAAACGCCGCCGATGTTACCCCTAAGGGCGCCAAGGACCTCAAGCAGCAGCTTTTGTCCGCCCTGCCGGACGGCATGGTCAAGGATGCGAGCGCCATGACGGTGCGGGCGCGCAAGAGCGCCTATGAGGTCCGGGTCAATACCATTGCGCTCTTCGGCATCGAGGCGATCAAGTTCACCAAGGCCGTGGGCATCAGCCCGGTCGTTTCCCTCATTCGGCCGCTGGACGGTGGCCTGTGGCAAATCGACCAGGCAGGCGGGATCGATGTCAAAGGACAGACCAAGGAGAAAGGCCCCAAGTCCAACTTTCTCTTTTCGGTCGATTCCTACAGTATGACGGGCATCTACGATCCAACCATCACCTATCTACAGTCCGGCACCTACAAGACCGAGGACATGCGGCTGCGATTGCAGACGGGTGACAGTTCGACGGACATACGCCTGGGCACGATCAATTCCACAGTCCAGGGGGCGAAGGACGGTGATAAGACGATCACTGTTGCCAGCAGTGGCACATTTACCAACCTCGTTGAAGCCATCAGGGCTTCGAAAGCGGACCCTGCCGGTTTCCGCGCCGGTTCAGGCGAAAGCTCCGTGAAAATCGAAGGCGTTGCCTTCCAGCCGCTTCAGAAAATGATCGCGATCCTGGTCAAGAACTGGGACAAGTCGCCAATGGATGAGGCTGAAAAGCGCATTTTGATCCAGCTTTTCCGCTCGAATTTCCCGCTTTTCAAGACCATGTCCCAGACCGTTGTCTATCGCGACATGCAGGTCGAGACCCCGCAAGGGCCGTTCACCGCCAAGCGTTTCGGCATAGAGACCATGATCGACGGTATCAGCAATGGCGCCAGATTCGGCTTCGGCCTGGATCTCGTCGAGCCGCGGATGGTAGCGGGTCTTGTGCCGGCGGCCTATGTGCCGCTCATTCCACAGACCGCGACAATCAAGGTAGCGGTGCCCAGCGTCAACGCGGCGGATGGCATCAATTACCTGATGGACAATGTCGATTACGATCCCGCCCAGCCGCTGACACCGCCGCAAAAGAGCGAAATCAGCCGTCGCTTCTTTCCCGATGGCATCGCCACCATTGCCTATGACGGGACCCGCCTGGCATCTTCGCTTTACGACGTCACGGTTACCGGTAAAACCACCTTTGCCCTGACAGGCAACGACAAACCGCTGGTCGACGTAACCGTAACAGCACGCGATTTCGACAAGACCATTGCCTATCTCCAGACCAATGCCAAGCAAACGCCAGAGCTGGGCCAGACAGCATTTTTCCTGCTGATGGCGAAAGGCTTTGCCAAGACACAGGATGATGGCCAATTGCTTTGGCACGTGGAAACGGATCGCACCGGCCAGATCAAGGTCAACGGCAATGCTTTCAGTATTCCGGGTGCCGCTCCAGACCCCGCTCCAGGCACGCCTCCGGCACCGTAATTCTTGTATCTGTGCTATTAGGGTTCGGATACGCCCAGAGAGGATATTATGCAGACAGATAAATTATATTTTGAAGATTTTCCGGTTGGTACACGCCTGCCGCTTGGCCCCGTTACGGTGGATTTAAACGACATTATCCAGTTTGCCACAGAATTCGATCCGCAGCCGATGCATCTCGATGCGGAAGCCGGTGAGGCCAGCATTCTCGGCGGCTTGGCGGCCTCCGGCTGGCACACCTGCGGGCTTTTGATGCGGATGATGATCGACAGCTATATCCTGCGCTCCTATTCCGAGGGAGCGCCGGGCATCGACTTCGTGCAGTGGAAAACGCCTGTCCTGGCGGGTGATACCCTGAGTGGCTTTTCCCTGGTTGAAGAGGCCCGGCCATTGCGCTCGCGCCCGGGGATCGGTGTCATCACCAGCCGCCATGAGCTGGTCAACCAAAAGGGCGAAACCGTCATCGTCGCCCGCAATGCGGCCATGATGCGCCAGCGCCAACCGGCAGGAGACGTGGCATGAGAATGGTTGACCTGTTCCCCTTCGAGCAAAAAGTCGTGCTCGGCACCCGCCATTTCAACGCGGAGGACATTATCCGCTTTGCCACAAAATTCGATCCGCAGCCCTTCCATGTCGATGCGGAAGCGGCGAAGTCCTACGTCTTCGGCGGTCTCTGCGCCTCGGGATGGCATACCTGTTCGGTGTGGATGCGGACCTTTCTCGACTTCATGGGCGAAGCCAACGCCAAAGCCATTGCCGAAGGCGTGACACCGCCGCGGCTTGGCCCCTCGCCCGGCTTTACCGACCTGAAATGGCTGAAACCGGTCTATGCCGGGGACGACATTAC
Source organism: Allorhizobium ampelinum S4 (assembly GCF_000016285.1). Taxonomy (NCBI): domain Bacteria; kingdom Pseudomonadati; phylum Pseudomonadota; class Alphaproteobacteria; order Hyphomicrobiales; family Rhizobiaceae; genus Gillisella; species Gillisella ampelina. The sequence continues at coordinate 2,648,738 of NC_011989.1, forward strand.
CTATAGCCTGACGGCACAAAACAGCCGTGCGCTCAGATCGCGTCCCGGCTGGCACCTCCACGCCAGCGTTGCCGAAGGCATGAACCAACAGGGCGAGCCGGTGCTGCGTTTCGTCAGCACCGTTCTTGAACAGGAGAATGACAATGAACGTTCATGACTTTTCAGCCAAGGATATTACCGGTCGGGAGCGCAAGCTTGCCGAATTTGCCGGAAAACTGCTCCTGATCGTCAACACCGCCAGCAAATGCGGCTTCACACCGCAATATGAGGGCCTGGAGACCCTGCAAAAGCGTTTTCAGGACGATCTCGTCATCATCGGCTTTCCCTGCAACCAGTTCGGCGGCCAGGAACCGGGATCGGAAGCGGAAATTGCCAGCTTCTGCGACCTGAATTTCAAGGTCAGCTTCCCGATGTTTGCCAAGATTGATGTGAAGGGCAACGAGGCCCATCCTCTCTACAAATACCTGACCCACGAAGTGCGCGGCATTCTCGGCACCGAGGCGATCAAATGGAATTTCACCAAATTTCTGGTCGGCCGCGACGGCACCCCGATTGCCCGCTATGCGCCGATCACCAAGCCGGAAGAAATTGCCGATGATATTGCCAAGGCGGTGAAGGGCTAAGAACCTGTCGGGTTCGGTGTGAACCCTATACACATCATAACGGCTTTGATGCGCGGCTTACCACCCTCTGTCTTGCCGGACATCTCCCCCTCACGGGGGGAGATCGACGTGGAACTGGCCTCTCACACGTATACATTCAATTCTGTTTGGCAACAGGCTTGATGGGAAACGGACATGCACCACCATCCGATCTCCCCCCCTTGAGGGGGAGATGCCTGGCAAGGCAGAGAGGGGTAAGCCGCATCCGCCATCGCGTAATCATAAAAGAAATAGATCGACAGCAAGTAACAGACAGCTATTCAGGAATAGCCAGTCTTTCACGACAAACCATCTCCGTAGCATGTTGTAACCGTTTGACGGCATCAAACAGCCAGTCCAACTCTTCGAGCGTAACAACATATTCCGTGGAGTAGCGCGCCTCGACATAAGCGCGATGCAATCGGTCGAAACAACGACGTGCCAAGCGGTTTTTCGGCGGCCAAACGTCTCGAAGACGGGCGTCATAGCTTTCAGCCAGAGGCCTGAGCTTCCGAAGACTGTGAAGCGGCGGGCTATAGAGAGTGAACACCAGCAGGACACAGTGATAGAAGCGTTCCGTGGCCTGATGGAGGTTGAAAGCCGCCTGTTTGAGCTGCATGTCCTTGCTGGCATAGCCCGCCAGTGTCACGTTATAGACAGCGCTCGGAAACCAATCATCGAAATAGGCTTGCGCCTTCGCTTGTCTCTCTTGCGCGGTGATCGGCTTCGGCTCGGCAAAGCCATGGCCCGGCACCTCGTAAAGAGGAATGCCATCGCTGATAACATCGACGAAAAACGGCAATCCCTGGGCCAGCTTGTCGTTCACGTCATGAAGCGAATGGACGATGAAATTTACCGGGGTTTTCAGGCGCTTGGTGACCAGCTCTTCGCGGATGATGCGGTCATGGGCCGTGCGCCAGAATTCATCCTCGTCGGCAAAGGTCTCCGTGTTGACCACGACCAGTATATCGTAATCCGAGTAGTAGCCGCTGGCATGGTCCTCGACCCAGTTGCCACGCGCGTAGGAGCCGAACAGGAGGACCTTGAGAATCTGGCCGCCCTTGTTCTTGGCAGAAAGCCTGCCCTTTTGCGCCTCGTCGAATTCCTCGAAGAGAATTTTCAGGACACGATCCAGCTCCCGCCTTTTGCGCAGCGGCAAATGAGCTAGAAGATCGTGATCCATCGCGGCATCCGTCGTTTCGGTTCAATAAAGATCAATGCCCGGAAAATTCCACCAGCGTGCGCACTTCAACACCTAGCGCTTCCAGCTTCTTGCGGCCGCCGAGATCCGGCAGGTCGATGACGAAGCAGGCGGAGACGACGTCGGCGCCGATCTGACGCAGTAGCTGCACTGCGCCGACGGCGGTGCCACCGGTGGCGATCAGGTCATCGACCAGAATGACCTTCTCGCCGGGCTGCACAGCATCGACATGCATTTCCATCTCGTCCACGCCATATTCCAGGCTATAGGCGATCCGCACCGTCGTGTGCGGCAGCTTGCCTTTCTTGCGGATCGGCACGAAACCGGCAGACAGCTGATGCGCCACCGCCCCGCCCAGAATGAAGCCGCGAGCCTCCATGCCGGCGATCTTGTCGATCTTCAACCCGGCATAGGGTTGCACCAGCTCATCGACGGCGCGGCGAAACGCACGCGGATTGCCGAGCAGCGTGGTGATATCGCGAAACACGATGCCGGGCTTGGGATAATCCGGAATGGAGCGAATGGCGGCGGAAAGTTCCTGGGAAATCTGTGTCATGGTCTGCCCGGCTGACGGAATTTCTAGTTGCGCCGGACCCTACTGCATTCTTCCTGAAATCGAAATGGATTTAAGACGCTGTCCAGAGGCAATGTGATCGCAGACAAGCCCTCTATCTTGATCAACACATTCACAAAAAACAGCAAAAGGCGGCCCGAAGGCCGCCTTTTGCGAATTTGCGTCATACCAAGGAGAAATCAATGTTCCTTGTTGGCATAAACCGATTTCTTGGTGAGGTAGACCAGGCCGGAGAAGATCAGCAGGAAGACCATGACCATGAAGCCAGTGCGCTTGCGTTCTTCCAGATGCGGTTCGGCAGCCCACATCAGGAAAGCCGAAACGTCCTTGGCATATTGGTCAACCGTCTGCGGCGCGCCATCGTCATAGGTCACCTGCCCCTCGCTGAGCGGCGGCGCCATGGCAAGTGCCGAGGCGGCAGAGAAATACGGGTTATAATGGGTGCCCTCGGCCACCGTCACGCCAGCCGGTGGGTCCTGATAGCCGGTCAGCAGCGCGTGGATATAATCCGGCCCGCCCTCCTGATATTGCGTGAAGATATCAAAGATGAAGGTCGGGAAACCACGCTCGATGCCGCGTGCCTTGGCCAGCAGCGACATGTCCGGTGGTGCGGCGCCATTATTGGCGGCAGCGGCGGCTTCATGGTTGGGGAAGGGCGACGGGAAATGATCCGAAGGCACGGCCTTGCGGGTATACATTTCGCCGGACGCGTTCGGCCCATCCTGCACTTCGTATTCGGCGGCAAAGGTCTTCACCTGGGCCTCCGAATAGCCCAGGTCTTCCAGCGTGCGGAAGGAAACCAGGTTCATGGAATGGCAGGCGGAACAGACTTCCTTGTAGATCTTCAGGCCGCGCTGCAATTGTCCCTTGTCATATTTGCCGAAAGGCCCGGAAAAACTCCATTCCACCGGGGCTGGCTTATGAATGGGGTAATGGGGCGTTTCGCCTTCCGCATGTTCCTGCGCAAGCGCTGCGGAAAAGCCGAGACCGGTGGCGAATGCCAGCGACAGGAGGCTTGTGGCAAGCTTCTTCATTGAGTTTATCCTCTCCCTGCCTGTCTCAGACATGCGCTTCGGCTGTTTTGCCGTTCTTGGCCAGAACAGCCTCGGTAATCGAGTTCGGAACCCGCCGTGGCGTTTCCAGCAGACCAAGCAGAGGCATGATTACCAGGAAAAAGCCGAAGTAATACAGCGTACCGAACTGCGCCATGGTGGTGAATGTATCCGTCGGCTGACGTGAACCGAGCCAGCCGAGCAGGATACAATCGGCGACAAAGATCCAGAAGAACAGCTTGTACCAGGGACGGTAAACAGCAGAACGCACCTTGGACGTATCCAGCCAGGGCAGGAAGAACAAGACGATGATCGCCCCGAACATGACAAGCACGCCACCCAGCTTGGAATCGATGAACAGCACGTTGAAGGTGATGGCGCGCAGCATGGCGTAGAATGGCAGGAAGTACCATTCAGGAACGATATGCGCCGGGGTCTTCAGCGGGTCGGCCATGATGTAGTTGTCGGGATGGCCAAGGAAGTTCGGCATGTAGAAGATGAACCAGGCATAGGCGATCAGGAAGATCGACACGCCGAAGGCGTCCTTCAGCGTCGCATAGGGCGTGAACGGCACCGTGTCGGTCTTTGACTTCACCTCAACCCCGGTCGGATTGGTCTGCCCGGTGACATGCAGTGCCCAGATATGCAGGATAACCACGCCTGCGATCATGAAGGGCAGCAGGTAATGCAGCGAGAAGAAGCGATTCAGCGTTGGCTGATCGACGGCGAAGCCGCCAAGCAGGAAGGTCTGGATCCACTCGCCCACATAAGGGAAGGCCGAGAAGAAGCCGGTGATAACAGTCGCCCCCCAGAAGGACATCTGGCCCCAGGGCAGAACGTAGCCCATGAAGGCAGTTGCCATCATCAGCAGGAAGATCACCACGCCGAGAATCCAGAGGATTTCGCGGGGAGCCTTGTAGGACCCGTAGTAAAGACCACGGGCGATGTGCAGATAGACGGCGATGAAGAAGAAGGACGCGCCATTGGCATGCATATAGCGCAGCAGCCAGCCATGATTGACGTCGCGCATGATCTTTTCGACGGAATTGAAGGCGACTGTGGTTTCAGCGGTATAATGCATGGCCAGCACGACGCCGGTCAGGATCTGCACGATCAGCATCACCGCCAGCATGGCGCCGAATGTATAGGCGTAGTTCAGATTGCGCGGCACGGGAAAAGCAATGAAACTGTCATAGACCAAGCGCGGCAAGGGTAGCCGCTGATCGATCCACCGTGTCAGCCCGCTCGAAGGCTGGTAACTGGAATGCCCACTCATCAATCTCTCCCCCTCAGCCGATCTTGATCACGGTATTGGATACGAACCCATAATTTGGAATATGCAGGTTTTCCGGCGCCGGACCTTTGCGGATACGGCCGGCCGTATCGTAGACCGAGCCATGGCAGGGACAGAACCACCCGCCATATTCCCCGGCCTGACCGAGCGGCACGCAGCCGAGATGGGTGCAGGAGCCGATCATCACGATCCAGTTTTCCTTGCCCTGCCCCGCCGAGCGGGCAAGATCCGTCGCCTGGGCGTCGTCGCCGGCATTGGCGTTGCGCGCCACCGGGTCCTTCAGCTGGGCAATCGGCACGCCCTTGGCTTCTTCCACTTCCTTGTCGGTGCGGTTGCGGATGAAGACCGGCTTGCCGCGCCACTTGACCGTCAGCGACATGCCCGGCTGAAGCGCCGAGACATCCACCTCGATGGAGGCCAAAGCCAGGGTCGAGGCATCGGGCCGCATCTGGTCGATAAAGGGCCAGGCCACAGCCGCAGCGCCAACTGCGCCCGCCATGCCGGTGGCGAGATAAAGGAAGTCGCGGCGCGTCGGCTCGCCCGCGCCCATGCCTCCGCTCGCAGTTTCAGTCTGTGTATTGTGTTCGCTCACGGTCAAACCATCCTCTTCGCATCGCCTGCGACAAACCGTTGGAGCGCCATGGGTCACTCTCACCCGCAAAGGACGCTCGATCACTTTTCATCCACCGCAATACCCGTTCAACGAGCAGGTCCTACGGCAGCGGTCCCCCTGACGGCATCCATGACGCCACAAAATCGCCATGGATTCTCCGCCTCCAAGTCAATTTCTATGCGCGCTGGTGAAATCTGTCCAGTGTTCAACCGCATCAGAGGCAACATGTCGCGGAAAACTTTAGGAAAACCAGGGATAAAAATTCCCCTGCAATTGCAGGGGTTTGCGCTTTATCAAGAGCCAGGACACGAGAAGAGCCCTGTTTTTCACGCTTTTGGCTGCGAACCTTATTTGAAAAAAGTCAAGACTTGTGCAATGCGCAAGTGACTGTTGCGCTGCAAAATTTTCGTGATCTGCATGTGTAATCGTTGTGAGTTGACCTCGGGATTTTGGCAGTCTCGTTATAAAGCCCAAGGGTGCAAGCTTGATTGCCGGATCTCGTCTTTTTCAGAAATCACGTTCTGTGCCATCTGACAGGCCGTATGCATGGTGCTGGCAACCGGAAGCGGCTTAAAGATAAAATCATGCAACAAATAGAAAGCGTTATAGAAACGCAGTCTGCACCCTATAGTCTGCATGACACTGCAATTCCGCAAAAGGCAAGAAGATGAAATCGATGCTGCTGCACATTATGGCAACCCTGCTCGTACTTGCCCTTGGCCTGTTTGCCCTGCGTTACACGACCAGTTTCTGGGGTGCGGGGGTGATCTATAGTCTCCAGCTGCACGCCGGGCTGGTCATGCTGCTCATGGCGCTGTTCTGCCTGGCGCTACGCCCCGGCCTGTTCACCATGACGCTTCTGGCCGCTACAGTTTTTATTGCCGGTCATGCCGTCTGGATGATCTGGGCCACCCTGCCGCCAACACCCCGGATCGATCTGGCGCACATGCAGCCGTTCAGGGTCGTGTCCTTCAACGTGCTGGGTGACAACCTGGAAAACGGCAGTGCGATCACCGATTACATTCTCGAATCGGGGGCGGATGTCGCCTATGTGATGGAGGCTGCCCCCGTTTCCCTGCATCTCGACCGGCTCGCCAAGACCTATCCCTACCGAATCGGCTGCGGCGAGCACACGCCGACCTGCGACCTGATGATCCTCTCGAAATATCCGCTCGACATGGTCTATGTCGGCAATCTCAGCGACCTCAGGCGCGACCGGTTTGCCATGGCGAAAATCCATGTCGGCGGCACCGCCTTGCATCTGGCCGCCGCGCATTTGAGCAAGCCCTATTTCGACGGCTACCACATGGAGGAACTGGGAGAACTGGGCGACGTCTTGAGCGGCATCGATGGCCCTCTCCTGCTGGCTGGCGATTTCAACGCCTCAACGCTGGCACCCGACATGCAGAAACTGCTGAAAGTCACCGGCATGAACACGACTGGGCTCGAGCCCGCCACCTGGCCCATCATCGGCGGCGCCTTCGGCGTGCCGATCGACCATATCTACATCCGCAGCCCGCTGATGGCGGCGAAGCTGTCACGCATTCCCTCGAATTTCGGCTCCAACCATTATGGATTGATCACCGATCTGTTGCTGCCGAAGCCATGAGGCCTAATAGTTCTATTAGCTTGTTGAGTGGCATTGCGGAATAATGAACTCCGCCCCGGAAGGACGGCTCAGATTTTAGGTTCAGTAAATGGATTAGCAATGAACTTGCCGATCAGCATGCTCGCTGACCGGTTGTCCAGATGATAAGCGAATTCGAGAGCCCGTACGCAGAAGAGATCACTCATTCCAAGCGCCTTGAGAGAATAAATTAGTCTTTCTTCCTTTCGGAAAACAATCTTTAAAAAGGTAATCGCCAGCCTCCAGCGAAGCGTCCTCATTTTTGTGAAAGACCCCTTCGTTTTCGTCATCTCATACATGGACCAGCCTGATTCATTCGGCGTAATTTTTGTATTACGAACCCGCTATCTATAGATAGTGCTGATCTTAAAGCGGACACACCTGGGTGGCAATGACGAGGCCATCTTATTCCGCCGCCCGATCCGCCTCCTCACCGCCAAGAAATCCCCCCGATTGACGCGCCCAAAGCTCGGCGTAGAGCCCGCCCCGCTCCACCAGTTCGTCGTGGCTGCCCTCTTCGATGATCCGGCCCTGGTCGATCACCACCAGGCGGTCGAGGCTGGCGATGGTGGAGAGGCGGTGGGCGATGGCCAGCACGGTTTTGCCGCTCATCAGCTGTTCCAGATTGGACTGGATGGCGGCTTCCACTTCCGAATCGAGCGCCGAGGTTGCCTCGTCCAGCACCAGGATTGGCGCGTCTTTCAGCATCACCCGGGCAATGGCGATCCGCTGGCGCTGGCCGCCGGAGAGTTTTACGCCGCGTTCGCCGACATGCACGTCGAAGCCGGTCCGGCCACGCTGATCGACGAGTTTTTCAATAAAGCCCAGCGCCTCGGCCTGGTCGGCGGCAGCGCGCAGCTGCTCTTCGCTCGCCTCATCGCGGCCAAACAGGATGTTGTCACGGATCGAGCGGTGCAGCAGGGCTGTATCCTGCGTCACCATGCCGATCTTGCCCCGCAGGCTTTCCTGCGTCACTTCGCGCAAATCCTGGCCATCGATGCGGATCGCGCCGCCCTCGACATCGTAGAACCGCAGCAGAAGGTTGACCAGCGTCGTCTTGCCAGCCCCGGAGCGCCCGACAATGCCGACCTTCTCGCCGGGCTTAATGGTCAGCGACAGATGATCAATGGCACCCTTCTGCTTGCCGTAATGGAAGGACACATCGTCGAAGCGGATTTCCGGACCGGTGACAGTGAGTACCTTGGCATCGGGCCGGTCCTTCAGACCGATAGGCTGGGAAATCATCTCGGCGGCGTTCTGGATCGTGCCGATATTGCGCATCATACCGTTCAACTGGGTCATCATCCGGTTTAGCAGCATGCTGAGGCGCAGCACGAGGCCAAGCGTAAACGCCATGCCGCCCGCCGTCATCGCGCCTGAAAACCAGCGGTCGATGCAGACGGCAGCAATCATCAGGATCATGCCGCCCGACAGCAGTGCCAGCGAGGCACGCACGCCTGTGATCAACCGGGTAAAGGGCGCTTGCGCTGCCTGGAACCGCTCGAAACCGGCCCGGATGTAATGATCGTTCTGCCGCTCGCGGGCAAACAGTTTCAGGGTCTGGATATTGGCATAGCTATCCACCAGTCTGCCGGTCAGCGCCGAGCCTGCTTCGGCGGTGTCGCGGGCATGGCGACGGATGCGCGGCACGAAATAGCGGGCCAGCACCGCAAAGATCAGCACCCAGATCCCGATAATCGCTGCCAGCACCCAGTCCAGTTGCGCCAAAAGCGCCATGGTGGAAATCGTGTAGATCACCATGAACCAGGCGACTTGCAGCAACGAGGTCAGGAGATCACCCGTCGCCTGGCCGCCCGCCCAGACCTTGGTGGCAATCCGTCCAGCAAAATCATTATGGAAAAAGCTCAGCGATTGGCGCGCGACATGGACATGGCTTTGCCAGCGCACCAGATTGAGGAAATTCAGCACCACGACCTGTTCTTCGACCAACGCGCTCAGCGTGATCACCGCAAATCGCACGAAGACGACAACGGCGGCAATGCCCAGCAGTTCCAGCCCATGCGCACCAAATAGCCCTTGCCAGCCCGCAGCCTTGGGGACGGTATCGATCAGATCCACCAGCCGCCCGACAAACCAGAACATGCTGGCTTCCATCACTGCCACCGCGCCGCCAAACAGCGCCATGGCAAAAAATGCCCACTTGGCCTGGCGCACATAAAACCACACGAAAGCCGTGGTGTCGCCCGGCGGGCAAAGATCCGCACGCTCGGTAAAGGGATCAACCCAGCGTTCGAACAGACGGATGATGGCGGCAATCAGCATGGGGCGGGACCTCGGATGAGCCGAACGGGACGAGTCGGTTCTCTCTCAAACTAGGGCTATTGCCGACCGGGACAAAGGTGCTGATGTCGATTGGCTGGTTATATTTGCGTGATCAGGATGGTAACACCCTGATTGCCGTGTCACCCGAACGCCGAGCTGAAAGCGCCCTAAAGGGAACCCCAATATGAAATCGATTGTTGAGATTGGGACGATAAATGACGTAGAGCCGTGGGTGCAGCTTCGTGCCGCGCTCTGGCCGCATCACATGATTGAAGATCATCGCGCTGAACTGGTCCGAACGTTTCTCTCGGAAAGTGGAAAGGCCATCGCGTTCATCGCCCGAAACAGCGCGAATGAAGCGGTCGGCTTTGCTGAGGCCAGCTTGCGACATGATTATGTGAATGGATGCAGCAGTTCGCCCGTTCTATTCCTCGAAGGAATTTATGTCCGCCCCGCTGACAGGCGACAAGGTATCGCTGGATTGCTTTGCAATGCCGTTGCCAATTGGGGAAAGTCGCTTGGGTGTGTTGAATTTGGTTCTGACGCGCCACTTGATAATTCAGCCAGCCATGCGCTCCATACCGCTTTGGGCTTTGAGGAGACACAGCGCGTCGTCTTCTTCCGAAAGCCGCTATAGGCCTGTATCGCCTTTCAACCAGGATCTGCCGCCAGATCCATGTCATCACCTTCATTCAAGATAGTCAGCGATGTCAGATGCTCGGCACCTGGCCGAGCATCTGACATCGGGAATGAGAGCGTCTGTCAGCAAAGAACGGCGGATCACTCCGCCGCCGTTTCCTGCACCTCGTTGGCCTCGTCGGCCAAAAAACCACCCGACTGGCGGTTCCATAGATCGGCATAGACGCCGCTCTGGCTGGCGAGCTGGTGATGGGTGCCGGTCTCGATGATCCGGCCCTTGTCCAGCACGACCAGACGGTCCATTTCGGTCAGTGTCGATAACCGATGTGCGATGGCGATCACGGTCTTGCCCTCCATCAGGGCAAACAGGCTCTCCTGAATGGCGGCCTCTACCTCAGAGTCAAGCGCCGAGGTCGCTTCATCCAGCACCAGGATCGGTGCGTTCTTGAGGAAGACCCGGGCAATGGCAATCCGCTGGCGCTGGCCGCCGGACAGCTTTACACCCCGCTCGCCCACCTGCGCATCCAGACCAACCCGGCCCTGCATATCGATGAGGTGCTCGATGAAGTCCCAGGCATTGGCGCGCTTGGCTGCCTCGACCACTTCGGCATCGCTGGCATCCGGGCGGCCATAGGCGATATTATCGCGGATCGACCGGTGCAGCAGCGAGGTATCCTGGGTGACGACGCCGATCTGACCGCGCAGGCTATCCTGGGTCACCGCCCCGATATCCTGCCCGTCGATGGTAACGTGGCCCTTTTCGACATCGTAGAACCGCAGCAGCAGGTTCATCAGCGTCGTCTTGCCAGCGCCGGAGCGGCCAACCAACCCGACCTTTTCGCCAGCCTTGATGGTCAGCGAGAAATCGTCGATCACGCCGCGCGTCTTTCCATAATGGAAGCGCACCTTGTCATAGACAATCTCGCCCTTCGGCACGGTCAGCGGCTTGGCATCGGGCTTGTCGGTAATGTCATGCGGCTTGGTCATCATCTCCATGCCGTCATAGACGGTGCCGATATTTTCAAACAGCGCCGACACTTCCCACATCACCCATTGCGACATGCTGTTGACCCGCATGGCAAGCCCGATAGCAATGGCGATAGCACCGACCTGGATCGAGGCCGTCAACCACAGCCAGACGGACAGCGCACCGATCAGGAAGATGACCGTGCAATTGTTGAGATAGACCAGGACCTGAAACAGCGTCACCTTACGCATCTGCGCATGGACGGATTGCAGGAATTCGTCCATCGCGCCCTTGGCATAGTCCTCCTCCCGCCGTGTATGGGAGAACAGCTTGACCGTGGCGATGTTGGTATAGCTATCGACAATCCGCCCGGTCATGGTCGAGCGGGTATCGGCCTGAAGTGCCGCAATCTTGCGCAACCGTGGCACATAATAGGTGACGATCGAGATATAGATGCCAAGCCAGATCAGCATCGGCACCAGCAGGCGCAGGTCGGCCGAGGCGATCACCACCAGCATCGAGATGAAATAGGTAATGACATAGACGAAAACGTCCAGCACCTTGACCACGGTTTCGCGCACCGCCAGCGAGGTCTGCATGACCTTGGTCGAGACCCGGCCCGAAAACTCGTTGGCGAAAAACGTCATGGAATGGTTGAGCAGGAAGCGATGCATCTGCCAACGGGCGATCATCGGGAAATTGCCCAGCAGTGTCTGATGCACGATCAGCGAATTGATCGTGGCAATGCCCGGCAGAAACACCAGGACCAAGGCCCCCATGCCCACCAGCCGCCAGCCCTCGGTTTGCAGGAACGTATCGCGGTTGGCATGCGAGAGCCAGGTGACGATATCGCCGAGGAACTGGAAGAGCATCACCTCGCCCACCGCAATCAGCATGACCAGCAAGGCCATCAGCGCCAGCCAGCCGGCAGCGGGCCTGGTATAATGCCAGATGAAGCGGAACAGGCCCTTGGGCGGCAGGCTGGGTTGCTCGGCCGGATAGGGATTGAGTTGGCGTTCGAACCAGGTAAACATCTTCAGTCTCCATCAGCTTGCCGGACCGATATAGCGCGTATCGCGGCAAAGCAACCGGGATATGGCAAGCTCAATCGGTAAACGGCGGCCAACCGCGAAAGGGCCAGCCGATTGGCAGCATGACCGCCTGACCGCAAAGGTTCAGGCCAAGTCAGCCATGGGATTGAGAAAGACATCGCCTCTTGCAAAGGTTACAGATCGGGCAAAAGCGCAGTTCAGGCGATGGCGTTTCGGTGCATTCAAGGAAAAGTCGAGAGGGCTCAGCGCTGCCGGAGAATTCGTGCAGCGGGGTGGCGCATCCAGTGGATATCGGTCATGCGTGCCTCCCTGTCTCGAGTGAAGATGCACTTTCAATAAAGACGCAGCGGGAAATTGAAAAGTCGCAATCGGAACGGCACCCTGTTTTGCGGTCGCACTGTTGCCCATCGACAACAGACAGGCCGCAGCGAAGCCGATATTCAAACGCCATGACCAATAGCATCACCGGCACCTCCCCCTCCACGCTCCGCATCGCCCTTTACCAGCCGGATATTCCCGGCAATACCGGCACGATCCTACGGCTCGCCGCCTGCCTGGGCCTGGGTGTCGATATTATCGAGCCTGCCGGTTTCGACCTGTCGGACCGCAATCTGAAGCGGGCGGGAATGGACTATCTCGCCGCCGTCACCCTCACCCGGCATGTCAACTGGGCGCAATTTGAGGATTGGCGCAAGAACAGCGGGCGCCGGCTGGTTCTAGCCTCCACCAAGGCGGCCATGCCCTATACCGAACTTGCCTTCCAGCCCGACGATATCCTGCTGTTTGGCCGCGAAAGCGCCGGGGTCCCCGACCATGTCCATGACGGCGCCGATGCCCGCATCCTGATCCCGATGGTCGAGGGCCAGCGCTCCATCAATGTCGCCATGTCGGCAGCGATGATCGCCGGTGAGGCGCTGCGCCAAACACGGGGCTGATCCCCAAAATTGCCTGATTTTACAAATGCTTCTATCACGATAAGCGCCAGAGTGGCTTATGCATGGACATTTGGCTTTGCGCAAAGCCAGCCGGTTCAGGCCGTGCTATCATTGAAGCTGGATTTGCAATCATGAGCCAATACAGCTTTTTCGTTAGTGCAAAAAAAATAAAGTAACAGTTGCTAATCGAATTGCGCGCCCATAAGTTGCAACGCAACAAAACACATGGGAGAAGACCAATGTTCGAGACAGCCTTCACCTTTGGCTTGACCCAATTTGCCCGATCGCTCTCGCTGCCGGAAAGGCTGCAAAAGCGGCCCTTGCGCAATGCCGCGCTGGAGCCCTGGCGTTTGCGCAACAGCAGCCTCGACGCCCTCTATTACGACATCCGGGCGCTGACCTCGGATGAGGCCTTCTATATCAGCGACGCATTGGCCGCCGAAGGGCTGATCATGATCGTGCCGCCCACTGGCCAGGGCATGTTGACGCTGTGCGAAACGGTGGATGAATATCTGCTGCGCGGTGGCCGCGAGGTGCGGGCCATGGCGGTGGCCGGCATTGGCGGCTCAGCCGCTGGGGCTGCCGCCTTTGCCCGCAATGTCGCCGACGCCATCAAGGCGCCGGTCTGCGCGGTGGTGTCCGGCTATGGACTGGGCGATGTCGTCGCCGAGGCCTTGGGCGGCGCTTTCTTCTTTGGCCCGCTGGGCTTTCTGCGCCGCAATTTCGAGATGATCGACGATCTGGTCGGACGTCCACAATTCGGTGCATACCAGCGCCGCCCGAAACCATCACAACCGCCGCGCCGCACCAGTCTCGATGCCGATACGGTCCAGGCGCTGCTGTGCCACCCGGACCTGCGTTTCAACCTCGTCACTGGCCATTCCAAAGGCAACCAGATCGTTGCCGAAGCGCTGAGCGCCATTGAAAAAGAAGCACCCGAGCGGCTTACCATCCTGGCGGAGCGGTTACAGATCATCACCTTCAGCACGCGCGTCGGGCTGCCCGCGCCGTTTTCGCCACCCTTGGCGATCATCGGGGAACTCGACTGGTACGGCGAATTGAATGCCACCGCTAAGGTGACCAATATCGTCCGTGTCGCACGCGCCGGCCATTCGACCAACACATCCCTGCCGGGAGCGCTGAAAATCACCGATCTTTTGGCGCAGACGTTGTCCGCGTCACCCGCCAATGTCTCGGACACGGCAAGCACAGCCGCACTGGTTGAAAATGCAATTCCGCCGCTTCTGGCTCTGGTCGTTCCGCCTGTCGTGCCTGAAGCCAGTGCCCCCCAAGCCAATGCCATGAACGACAATGACAGAAACGATGATGAAAGAGTTATCGTTGAGGAGCCGGTTTCATTGGAACCGGAGCTGGAGCCATCTGTCGAACCCATCGACGCGGTGGCAGCCGACAACACGCACGACGCCATCCCGCCACAGTCACCCGATGCCCCGCTCTCCGAGCCGGTCACCCCTGAAGACAATACAGACACTGCGCAGATGCTGGCTCCTGACGAATTGGTTCCCGAAGCGCCTGTCCAAACGATTTCCGAGCCTGTCGCTGTCGCCAATACGCCCGCGCCCGTTAAGCAAGCCAGCAATCAACCAGGCAATACCCGCAAGCGCAACAGATCGCGCAAGCGGTAAGGCGTGTTTGCAAGAGCCATCACCTTGGCACAGCTGTCACATGAACAGCTGTGCGAGGCTCTTCTGCTGGCTGTTGGCAATGCTGAGGCTGGCCGTCTGCAACTGGGATTGGACGCTTTGCGCCGAAAGCTTGGTGGCTTCCTCTTCCATATCGGCATCGGTCAAGCGACCAATGCTGACCGTGGCGGTATCCTGTAGATCTTTCATCAAATCGGAGCTGTTGGAAATCCGGTTCTGGGTGGCGCCCACGGCGGCACTGGCATCGGTGATGCTGGAAAGGATCGATTGGGTGGCGCCGATCATCGCATCGATCTGCGCATTCGACGTATCATCAGAAATGGCAATTTCCGCAGCAGTCGGCGCGGCTGGCGTCTGGGAACCGACATTCATCAGATAATATTCACTGGCGCTTCCATCAGAGCCAATGGTCAGCGTCGAGCGCGTCAGAATGCCGTCGCTTGCATCGTTTTTGCTGGTCAGTACGCTTTGCGCAGTGTCGAAATTGGTGACGTTGACGGCCAGATTGCCGCTGCCGTCCGAGCCGACCGAAGACACCATTGAGGTCACTTTCGGTGACTGGTTGGCATCGAGCGCCAGCCAGTTCTGGCCGTTGAAGCTGGAGGATTGCGCCACGGTTGAAAGCTGGTCCTTGAGCTGGCTGATCTCGTCATTGATCGCCCCTTTGTTGGCACCAGCAGCTTTGGATGCAATCAGCTTGGCCTGAATGTCGGAAACCAGCCCCGTCGCCTGCTCCAGCCCAAGCGCTGCGGTATCAGAGACGGCAGCCGACAGAGCGGTGGCATCCTCCGCGCTCGACAGCGACAGGCTGTCGGATTTCATCGTCGTGGCAATCGACCAATAGGCCGCATTATCCGAGGCGTCATCGACCTTCTTGCCTGTTGCAACCTTGGTCTGGGTCGCTTCAAGCGCCTTCGAAGACCCGCTCAGCAGAGACAGGGCCGATGCAGACGTGGAATTAATCGATACGGAATCCATGCTGCCCCCTTCAACGTCGTGGGTTTCAAACCGCATGACTGGCGCTTTGAATAAAAATACCCCACAATGTAAGGGATTTATAATCTACAAGATATTTCCATCACCTTTCGGCAAAGGATGCAATTTTAACGATTAGGAAATATTCAACGCCAGGCTGCTGAAAGATGTGCGGCGGCGTACCCCACTTCAATCCGCAGACGACAAACGCCGCATGGTGAACTCGATGGCGTCGCCTTCCAATTGCCGCCAGCTTTCCACTTCGGTCCAATAGGCGGCTTTGGGAAAGGCATCGAACCATTCCCGGGCCTTGGCGCGGGCCTCTTCCCGGTTGAGGCGAAAGGTTTCCCGAATGAAGGGCGAGGCATCGCGTATCGCCTGCCCCCGTTCTTTTGTCTGTCGATCACGGTGGCGGGCAATCTGCCGTTTCAGGCCGTCGAGCGGCGGAAGAGGACGCTTTCCTGTCATGGTGAGAATCCTTTCTAGACCCGGCCTTTCGAGACCCGATGATAAGCTATGCGCGATGGTTTTTCCAGTATCAGGTGGCTTGGCGGCGATGGCACAACCGCGCTGGATCTGATAGTCAGCGTGCTTCGATCAACACGCCGGGATCTGATGAAAGCGGCGACAGGGAGAGCATATGCAACGGCCCATTCTGCCCAAAGGCTTGCCTGACGATATCGAGGTAAAGAAGGCCACCGCCCGCGCCTGGTTCGAAAGCCTTCGTGACCAGATCTGCCGGTCCTTCGAGGCGCTGGAAGACGAATTGACCGGCCCCTTGAGCGATCGTGCGCCCGGACGCTTCACGCCTAAGGATTGGCAGCGTGAAGAAGGGCTTGGCGGTGGCGGACGCATGTCGATGATGAATGGCCGGGTGTTCGAGAAGGTCGGCGTTCATACCTCCACGGTGCATGGCGAATTTTCGCCGGAATTTCGCAAGCAGATGCCGGGTGCCGAGGAAGACCCACGGTTCTGGGCCTCGGGCATCTCGCTCATCGCCCATTCCTGCAATCCGCATGTTCCGGCGGTGCATATGAACACCCGCATGGTGGTCACCACCAGCCAATGGTTCGGCGGCGGGGCGGATCTGACCCCGGTGCTGGATCGACGCAGAACGCAGGACGATGCCGATACCGTTGCCTTTCATGCCGCTCTCGAAGCCGCCTGTGCGGCCCATCCTGACGTCGCCGATTATCCCCATTACAAAGCATGGTGCGAGGAATATTTCTTTCTGCCGCATCGCCAGGAACCGCGTGGCATCGGCGGAATTTTCTTCGACTGGCTGCATGCCGGGGAAAAATTCGACCTCTGGGCCGCCAATTTCGCCTTCGTGCAGGATGTCGGACGCCAGTTCGCTGCCGTCTATCCCGATCTGGTCCGGCGCAACTTCAACACACCATGGACCGAAGAAGACCGGGAAGAACAGCTGGTGCGCCGTGGCCGTTATGTGGAGTTCAACCTGCTCTATGATCGCGGCACGATTTTTGGCCTGAAGACCGGCGGCAATGTCGAATCGATTTTGTCGTCGCTTCCGCCCCTCGTCCGCTGGCCTTGAGGCGGAAATCTGCTTCAGAATGGGTCTGATCGCAGCAAAAACCCCATAATTATAGGGTCTTTTGCTGCGATAACGTTCAATTCATATTATCTTGATTAACAAAAACTGCATTACAGGCCCGTTAATCGAAAATTAACATTGGCATGTCGCGTTCCCGTGTTATCCTGTCGCCTATGGAATGAGGAGGAGGATTGCAATGGCTACGCACAGCATGACTATTCCCACGGACATGACGAATTCCGCAGATCGGACCGGTCGCGACCGACTGATCGACACGGCGGAACTCATCGATCGCATGGCGCATGACCTGAAAGCGTCCAGCGATGCCAATCTGCCGCATTGCTACTTTGTCGAACAGGCAAAATTGCGGCTTGCCGGCCTTCATGGCCGCGAACACCGCGCCAACGACGCCCATAAAATGGTTAGCAAAAACACGGTCAACGGATCAAGCTCGGTGTTTTACGCCTGGGCGATGCCGGAATAAATAATCTGGCGAAACAATAGCTTATGAAGGGATGGACATGTCCCTTCATAGCAATGGCAAGAGAGCGAAAAGCCGCCAGGCGCGGCGTTTAGCAAGCTTCATGCGATAATTCCTAAATAACAGGAAGCACTGACCTTTGAGGGGTCGTTGCCAACGCCCCCTCACCGCAGCAATGCTTCGGGAGGAAAGAACCATGAAACAATTCGAATGTGGACGTCTCGTACCCGGTTGCGAATGGCATACCCATGCCAAGGAAGAAGCCGAGGTGGTGCATCGTGCGGTTGACCATATCCGCATGGTACATGGAGACAGCGTGATCCGTGAAAATATTGTCCCGACGGTCCGGGCGCGGATTATCGAAACCGGCGGCAGCCCCATGAAGGCAAACCGCCCAGAGCAAGACAATTCCGCCAACCACGCCGCGTAACAACAATCAACCCGACGGCGTCACCGCCTCTTTAAGCCGGGAAAGAAGCTTTTCCCGGCTGAAGGTGAAATTGGCCTGAACCCAGCTGTCTTCCAGTGTCGATAACACCCGACCAATCTCTGGTCCGGGCGCAAGACCGGCGGCAATGGCATCACTGCCGGTGATGGGAAAGACCGGCTTTTCGAAAGCTTGCGCCCGTTGCAGCAGCCTAAACCAGCGGGCCGACGCCGCCATGCTGGCCGTATCCCCTTCTGCCTTGGCACGGGCTGAAGCCAGCGACAGTTTCAACTGCGCGACAATGCCCGGCTTGTCGTGCCGATAGAGCAACCGGTCGAGCGCAAGATCGGCCATATCGTCCTTGATCTTCGGCGCGGTGGCAAAGCGCTGCAAAAACTCCGCCTCGGCCCGCGACAGTTTCAGCCGTTCGGCCAGTCCCTTCATCCGCTCAGGGTCATTGGGCACCATTGCCACCAGCCGCAACAGGGGCTCCCTCTGCCAATTCAGGGCCGTTTCCGTAGCAATCAGGCCCGGAATGGCATCGATCCCCCATTTTTCCGTTTCCGGCAGGATCGCCGTCAACACGCCGGATTGGCGCATCCACAGCAGCGCCCGGCCCGGGTCTTTGGCGGAAAGGAGTTTTTTCGTCTCCGACCAGACCCGCTCGGCAGACAGCCGGTGCAATTCGTCACGCGCTGCCGCACAGGCCCGCAGGCCGTCGGCATCCGGGCGTCCGCGCCCATACCAGGCAAAAAACCGGAAGAAGCGCAGCACCCGCAGATAATCCTCGGCAATCCGCAGGCGAGCATCGCCAATGAATCGCAGCGTGCCAGTTTCTAGATCTGCCAGCCCGCCGACCGGATCGATGACCTCGCCAGACGCCGTGGCATAGAGCGCGTTGATGGTGAAATCGCGCCGCTCGGCATCCACCTGCCAGTCGGTGCCAAACGCGACCTCGGCGTGGCGGCCATTGGTTTCCACGTCACGCCGCAGCGTCGTCACTTCAAACGGCTTGCCGCCGATCACCAGCGTCACTGTGCCATGCTCAATGCCTGTTGGCACCGCCTTAATACCTGCCGCCTCGGCCCGGGCCGTCACTTCGGAGGGGACAAGCGTGGTGGCAAGATCGATATCGCCTACCGGTTCACCCAGCAGACTGTTGCGCACCGCGCCGCCCACCACCCGCACCTCGCCGCCATCAGCGTTTAACAGGGCAAAGACCTTGGCTAGCGCCGCATCCTGAAACCAGGGCTGATCCGCAACCGTCGTCATGCATAAAGCCTTTCATAAAGCGTGCGCAGAATGCCTGCGGTAATGCCCCAGATCTGGCGCTCGCCATAGGGCATCACATAAAAATGCCTGGTCGTCCCATTAAAGACCTTGCTGTCGCGGCGGTGATTATCGGGGTCCATCAGGAAGGATAGCGGCACTTCAAACACATCGGCCACTTCATCCGGGTTGATGGTCAGTTGAAATCCTGGCTGCACCACCGCCAGCACCGGCGTGATGCGAAAGCCGGTGCCTGCGAGATAATGCGGCAACCGTCCGACGGTTTCGACAAAGCGCGGATCAAGGCCGATTTCCTCTTCCGCCTCGCGCAGTGCCGCCGCTTCCGGGCTTGCATCTTCCGCATCGATACCGCCGCCGGGAAAGGCGATCTGACCGGAATGCTTGCGCAGCGTTGTGGTGCGCTGGGTCAGGATGATCCGCGCATCATCGCCATCATCCACGACAGGCACCAGCACGGCGGCATCCTTCAGCCGCAAGCCTTCCAGCTTCAGCAATATCTCGGCATTCAACACATGATCGCCATGGTCGCGCCACGCGGTTTCCAGTGGCGCACCGCTCTGGCTCTGCGCCCGGCGGCGAAATTCATCGGCGGTGAAGCCTGACAGGGTCAGATTATTCCGGTTGGTTTCCGTCATGATGCCAATCCATCCAGATCCGCCGCTGGCATCACGGCAAATGTCTGCCCGCCGGAGCGGATGGCAAACATCGCCTGTCCGTCGATGTCGATGACCTCGCCCAGCGCCATCAACTCATAGGTGACGGCGCGTGACACCAGCGCCTCCAACCGTCCGCGCACGGCAAGATAGGGTTTCAATTGCTGGTGCTCGCCCTCGATCACAAACCGCAGTGGATGCTCCGGCCCGGCCTCAACGAGATCACCGACATTGGTGCGAAAGGTCAAGACAGGTTCGCCATTGCTTGCGCCAACCGTCATTTCCACGGCGACGAAATGGGCGTCTGCGACCTTGATTCCCAGTTTTTCCACAGGCGTGACCAGATAGGTCTTCCCATCCTCGTCCTTGCGCAACACGGTTGAAAACAACCGCACCAAGGGCGCGCGGCCAATCGGCGTGCCGAGATAGAGCCAAGTGCCATCGGCCAGGATTTCCATGTCGATATCGCCGCAAAACGCCGGGTTCCAGCGCTCAACCGGTGGAAGACCGGACTTGCCCCCTGCCGTCTGGTCGGCGGCACGGGCAATCATCGCAACCAATCCAGCCGCATCGCCCGCGTCATTGTTTTCATCGCCTGCCATGTTTGCGTCCCGGTTTTAACCTTATTAGACATCGAAGTGAGACATGGGACACGAGATAGTCATTTGAAACCCGCTTGTCAGCCGCCCCACGGGGAATAAGTTAGATAAACTGCGCCGATACACGTAATGATCGATTCTTCTGGCAATCGGCACAGGCCTGCCTTACCTACCAATGACGATATGAGCCAACGGAGACCGCCATGGGCATGATCAACACCACGGACACCGCGCTCGATGAAAAAGCCATCGTCGCTCTGGCTGAACAGGCCCTGGCCGAGATTGCCAGCGTGCGCGCCGAGGTCTCCAAGGTTATTTTCGGCCAGGAAAAGGTCGTGGAAAACACCCTGCTGGCCATTCTCTCTGGCGGCCATGCGCTGCTGGTCGGCGTGCCGGGCCTGGCCAAAACCAAACTGGTGACGACGCTCGGCACCGTGCTGGGGCTGGACGCCAACCGAATCCAGTTCACCCCCGACCTGATGCCATCAGACATTCTCGGCACCGAGGTGATGGACCAGGACGAGCATGGCCGCCGCTCCTTCCGCTTCGTCAAGGGACCGGTCTTTGCGCAGTTGCTGATGGCCGATGAAATCAACCGGGCCAGCCCGCGCACCCAATCCGCCCTGCTGCAATCCATGCAGGAATATCACATTACCATTGCCGGTCAGCGTTATGATCTGCCCGCCCCTTTCCATGTGCTGGCCACTCAGAACCCGCTGGAACAGGAAGGCACCTATCCGCTGCCGGAAGCCCAGCTCGACCGTTTCCTGTTGCAGGTCGATGTCGGCTACCCGGATTTGGCGGCGGAACGGCAGATCCTGCTCGACACGACCGGTGTCAGTGACAGCCATGCCAGCGCCGTACTCGACGCGCCGCGCCTGCTCGACATACAGAAGCTGGTCCGCCAAATGCCGGTGCCCGACAGCGTGGTCGATGCCATCCTGTCGCTGGTGCGCGCCGCCCGGCCCGGCCAAGGTCATACGGACACCGACAAGCATGTCGCCTGGGGTCCCGGTCCGCGCGCCGGACAGGCCTTGATGCTCTGCGCCCGCGCCCGCGCGCTCTACGAAGGCCGTCTTGCGCCATCTATCGATGATGTGCATGCGCTGGCCGAACCGGTGCTTCAGCACCGCATGGCCTTGACCTTTGCGGCCCGTGCCGAAGGCATGGCGGTGCGTGACGTGATCGCTGGCCTCATTAAGCACAACCCAATCAAGCACAGCAAAGCGTGAGGGAGCGGTAGCGTTTTGGCAGGATTTGCACCGGAAGCGATCAGAGGGCCTGTTGACGGACGGATCGTCGAGAAAACCCCGACCGGGGATGTTCTGGCCCGCGCCCGCCAACGCGCTGCCCTCATTCCCGATTGCATGGTGGAAGCCAAGCGGATCGCCAATACCGTCATTTCCGGCTGGCATGGCCGCAGAAAACGCGGCATTGGCGAAAATTTCTGGCAGTTCCGCCCCTATGCGGAGGGCGAAAGCCTGGCCGGAATCGATTGGCGCCGCTCGGCCCGCGACGATCATCTCTATATCCGCGACCGCGAATGGGAAGCGGCCCACACGATCTGGCTTTGGGCCGATCTGTCGCCTTCAATGATGTATAAATCCCGCTTCGGCAGTGTTTCCAAGGAAAGCCGGGCGCTGGTGCTGATGCTGGCGCTGGCCGAAGTGCTGGCACGGTCCGGCGAGCGTATCGGCTGCCCCGGCATCATGGAACCGATTTCCGCCCGCAACGCCTCCGAGCGGCTGGCGGCAGCGCTGATCCATGCGCCGGACCTGAGCGGCCTGCCCAATCAGGGCTTTCCCGATACCGCCATGATCCGCAATGCCAGCGATATCGTGCTGATCGGTGATTTTCTTGATGATCCCGATGCGATTATGGCGGGCATTGCACCGCTGGCCCAGCGCGGGTTGCGCGGCCATGTCATCGAGGTTGCCGATCCGGCGGAAGAACTGTTTCCCTATGCGGGCCGCACCGAATTTACCGACCCGGAAACCGGCGAAAAGCTGGTATCAGGTCGCGCCGAAAACATCCGGGAAGACTATCGCCGCGCCTATTTCCTGCGCCGTGAAGCCTTGAGCGAGGAATTGCGGCGGCTGGGCTGGAGCTTTACTGCGCATCTCACCGACCGGCTGGCCTCCGAAGCGCTGGTCAAAGTGCATATGCATTTGTCTGGCGCTCCGCAGCTTTCCCACCGTGGAGGCGCGTAATGGGTGGTCTTCCGCTTGCCTTTGTCACTCCTGCGCTGCTCGGCGCGCTCGTCGTGCTGCCAGCGATCTGGTTTCTGCTGAAACTGACACCGCCGCGCCCGCAAATGGAAGTGTTTCCACCGCTGCGCATTCTGGCCCGGGTGCTGAGGCGGGAGGAAACCCCGGCCCGAAGCCCCTGGTGGCTGACGCTGCTGCGCATGGCAATGGCAACCCTGGTCATTCTGGCCTTGGCCGAACCGGTGCTCAACCCGCGCGGCACATCGGTTGCCGGCGGTGGGCCGCTGGTTCTTGTCATCGACAACAGCTGGGCTAGCGTTGGAGATTGGGAGCGCCGCGTCGAGACGGCAAATGGCCTGATCGATGAGGCCGAAAGCAGCAATCTGCCGATTTCCCTGGTGTTGACCGCCGAGCTGACCCAGGATGCAGTCCCCGTCAATGCCGCCGCCGCCCGCGAAAAACTAAGCGCCGCCCGGCCACGGCCTTTGACGCCGGACCGCAACCGCGCCCTCACGGCGCTGACGGCAGCGTTGAAAGGAACCAAGCCCGGCACGCTGGCCTTCCTGAGTGACGGTCTCGCCGCCACGGAAGGTGAGCAGATCGGCAGCCAATTCTCCGCACTGGCCCCTGCCGAATTGCGATTAATCACCGATGACGGCAAGGCGAGTATCGCCCTGACCGGTGCCACCAATGGCGTCGATCAGCTTGTCGCCAAAGTCACCCGTTTGTCGCCTGCCGATCCCCAGCAGGTCATCGTCGATGCGCAGGACCAGCAGGGACGACCGATTGCGTCAGGCACCGCCAGTTTTGCCGCCGGGCAAAGCGTCGCCACAGCCGAGATTGCCGCCCCTTTCGAGCTGCGCAATGATTTTGCCCGGCTGAGCCTTGCCGGTTATGGCACAGCCGGTGCCGTCCAGCTATTGGATGACGGATTTCGCCGCCGCAAGGTGGCGCTGCTGGCCGGTGACGCCAATGACGAATTCCAGCCGCTGCTATCGCCGCTTTATTATATCCAGCGGGCGCTGCAACCCTATGCCGACCTGATCAAATCCAGTGACAAGGATCTGGCCAGAGCCATTCCCGAGCTGTTGCAGCAGAACCCCTCGGCCCTGATCATGGCCGATATCGGCCGCCTGCCACCGGATGTGCAGCAACAGCTACAACGCTGGCTACAACGCGGCGGCACGCTGATCCGCTTTGCCGGACCAAGGCTGGCCGCTGCCCCTGCCGATGATCCGTTGGTGCCGGTGACGCTGCGTCAGGGTGAGCGCCAATTGGGCGGCGCGCTCTCCTGGTCGGAGCCGCAATCGCTGGCTCCCTTCCCGCCCACCAGCCCGTTTGCCGGGCTAGCGCCGCCCGATGGCGTGCTGGTCAAGCGGCAGGTTCTGGCCGAGCCGACCCCTGACCTCGCCAGTCGCACCTGGGCAAGCCTTGGCGATGGCACGCCGCTGGTCACCGCCAGGGATAGCGGTGCCGGGCGCATCGTGCTGTTCCATGTCAGCGCCGAGGCCAGCTGGTCCAATCTGCCAATTTCGGGCGATTTCGTGGAAATGCTGCGCCGGGTCGTGCAGATGGCCCATGCTAGCGGAACCAATACCGGTAGCAATGCGACCGCCGCAGCCGCCAGCCTGCCGCCCTACCGGCTGCTGACCGAGCATGGCGGACTGACGGCGGAAGCCAGCAATGCCAAACCGCTGGAGCTGGGAGCTAAACGCCCGCCTGCCGCAACATTTGACAATCCACCCGGCCTTTACGGCTCCGAAGATGGATTTTCTGCCCTCAACCTTCTGCCAGCAGGTGCCGAGTTGAAACCGTTAAACCTCGATGGCGTGACGGTTCCGGTGGTGCGCGAGCCGCTGGCCGGAGCAAGTGCTACACCGCTGAAGCCGCCGTTGCTGGGTATCGCACTGGCCCTGTTCATCATTGACAGTCTGGTGGTGCTTGCCATGGGCGGCGCCTTTGCTCGGATGCCGAAAGCCCGGATCGCCAAAAGCGCTGGTGCTCTCGTGGTGCTGGCCGCAGCGCTGGCCTTGATGCCTGCCGACCGCAGCTTTGCCACTGACGCTAAACCCGGCGACGACATCCTACTGCAACGGCTGGACACCACCCATCTGGCCTATGTGAAAACCGGAGAGCAGGACGTCGATAGCATTTCGGAACGGGGCTTAAGTGGGCTCACCGAATTTCTCACCTATCGCACCACGCTGGAGCCGGGCGCGCCGGTCGGGCTGGACATTGCCAAAGACGAGCTGTCGCTTTACCCGATCATCTTCTGGCCGATTTCTGCTAGCGCGCCGATGCCAAGCGCCGAGTCCATCAGCCGGATCGATGCCTATATGCGCTCCGGCGGGACCGTGCTGTTCGACACCCGCGACCAATTGGGCAGCATGGGTGGGCAAGGAGACGCCGGGACCAGCGCCAATGGCGAGCGCCTGCGCGAGATCCTTGCCAATATCGATATTCCGCCACTGGAGCCGGTGCCGAAGGACCATGTGATCAACCGGTCCTTCTATCTGCTGCATACCTATCCGGGCCGCTATACGGGCAGTCCGCTCTGGGTCGAGGCACGCCAGGAGGCACGCACCAGCCAGAACGGCCTAACTTCGGGCGGTGACGGTGTGTCGCCAATCATCATCACCGGCAATGATTTTCTCTCCGCCTGGGCCATCGACGCCAATGGTGTGCCCATGCTGCCGACCGTGCCGCCCGATGAAAACCAGCGGGAAATCTCTTACCGCGTCGGGGTCAATATCATGATGTATATGCTGACCGGCAATTACAAAGCCGATCAGGTCCATGTTCCGGCCCTGCTGGAAAGGCTGGGTCAATAAGATGAGCCTGTCCTTCTCCCCCTTCCTGCCTCTCTGGGCACTGGCCGCGCTGGCCTTGCTGGCGCTGGCCGTCGCGGCTATCGGCTTTCGCCGTGGCATACGCGGGGCAACGATCCGGCTGATCGCCTTTGCCGCCTTGATCGCCGCCCTCGCCAATCCGCAGCTTCTGTCTGAGAACCGCGACAAGCTCTCGACAGTGGTGCCTGTGATCGTTGACCGCAGCCAGAGCCAGACCGATATCGCCAGCCGCAAGGCGATGACCGATCAGGCCCTGCAGGGCGTCAAGGATAAGCTGGCCCGCTTCCCCGGCATAGAGCCGCGTATTGTCGAAGCCTCGACGCCGGAAAACGCCGACACGCCATCGACCCGGCTGTTCGAAGCGCTATCCTCTGCAATATCCGACGTGCCGCCAGCGCGGGTTGGTGCTGCGATCTTCATCACCGATGGACAAGTGCATGATGTGCCGTCCAACCTGAAGACGCTCGGCATGGATGCGCCGGTCCACACGCTGTTGACAGGCAAAGCCAATGAATTCGACCGGCGCATCGAAGTGGTGCGCGCCCCCCGTTTTGGCATTGTCGGCCAGAACCAGGACATGTCGCTGCGGGTGATCGATGAAGGGGTGAAGGGCAGCCAGCCCGCCACGGTGACCGTGCGGATCAACGGCCAGGATGGCGGTTCGTTTACCGCCGTGCCGGGTGCGGAAACGCCCTATTCCTTTGCCGTGCCACGCGCCGGTAGAAATGTGCTGGAATTTTCCGTCTCAGGCCTGCCCGGCGAAGTGACGGAAACCAACAACAAGACCGTGCATCTGATCGACGGCATCCGCCAGAACCTGCGGGTGCTGCTGGTGTCAGGCGAACCGCATGCTGGTGAGCGCGCCTGGCGCAACCTGCTGAAATCCGATGCCTCGGTGGATCTGGTGCATTTCACCATTCTTCGGCCACCGGAAAAGCAGGATGGCACGCCGATCAACGAGTTGTCGCTGATCGCCTTTCCAACCCGCGAGCTATTTGTCGAAAAGATCAGTGATTTCGACCTGATCATCTTCGACCGCTACCAGCATCGCGGTGTGCTGCCGATCCTCTACTATGATTATATCGCCGAATATGTCCGCAAGGGCGGCGCGCTGCTGATTGCGGCTGGCCCCGAACATGCCGGTCAGGATTCGATTGCCATGACCCCGCTGGCCTCGGTTCTGCCCGCAGCCCCAACCGGCAATATGCAGGAGGGTGGCTTTTATCCGCGCCTGTCGGAGATCGGCAAGAAACATCCCGTGACCCGCGATCTCGATGGCGCCGCATCCGAGCCACCGCATTGGGGCCGCTGGTTCCGCAGCGTCGATGTCGATCCGCCGCAGGGTGAAACGGTCATGACCGCCAATGACAAGCCGCTGCTGGTGCTGAACCGCGCAGGCCAAGGCCGCGTCGCCATGCTATTGTCCGACCAGGGCTGGCTCTGGGCGCGCGGCTTTGAAGGTGGCGGCCCGCATGTGGCGCTTTACCGCCGCATCGCCCATTGGCTGATGAAGGAACCAGAACTGGAGGAAGAAGCGCTGACGGCGCGGGCCAGTGGCCGGATGCTGACCATTACCCGCCAGACCATCGGCAATGACCCCGGCCCCGCCACCATCACCAGCCCCTCCGGCAAGGTGCAGGACGTGACCTTGACCCAGACCGAACCGGGCCGCTTCACGGCGGAACAACGGATGGCGGAAACCGGCCTGTTCACCATCGCCAATGGCGAATTTTCCACCCTCGTCCATATCGGCGCGGTGGATGCGCCGGAATTCAAGGCGATGATCTCCACCCCTGACATCCTGAAACCGGTATCAGACGCAACCCACGGCCTGATCAAGCGGCTGGACAACGGGGCCAGCGGTGTATCCGTTCCCGACATCCTGCCCGTCAGCGGCCCGGTCCGCAGCAGCGACGGCGAGCGCATGGCCATCCGTATGACCAGCGAAACCCTGCTGAAAGGCGTGGACACCCTGCCCTTGTTTGCCGGTTTCGGCGGATTGGCTCTGCTGCTGTTTGCGGTTTCGGCCATGTGGTGGCGCGAGGGACGGTGATGAGTTCAATACCGCGGTTTTTTGTGTGGGCTGCGGTTTTGATATTTGTTCTGCATAATGTTGAAGAGGCGCGTGGTATTGCGATTTGGGCTGAAAAAAGCCGGTCAACCTGGCTTGTACGGTGGTACAAAACATATCCGTTTTGTGTTGCTGTAACACTATTATCGATTGCATTTTTGATGCTCGCCGCTTGGCTGCTATGGACGGGAAGCCATCTTGCATTCACGCTGTTCACATTGAGCTATGCTGCCATTTTCGCGAATGCCATCAGTCACATCGCAAACGTGATTTTCACGAAAAATCCGCTGCCTGGCGGCTGGACTGCTGCATTTTTGATTTTTCCTTCAGGTGTCTGGTTTGCTCACTATGTCATTGAGAAGGTGATTTTCTCTGGCTATGATCTGTTACTGCTCCTCAGTGCTGGAGCAGTTCTGCAAGTTCCTCTCGCTCTTGTTGCTCTTTTGTTAGCTCATGGGATAATTTGGTTATTGTATAAACATAAATGAGATTTGCGATGACGAACGATATTTCGCTTGCAGTTTTGGATGAGGTGCCGTCCGACACCCAAACCCTGATCTCCGGCTGGCTGACAGCTCATAATGATGTGATGTTTGGTAAAACGGGTGGTCATAAAAGCCTGTTTATCCCCATTGAGCATCATGATGGGGAGATTTTGGGCGGATTGATTGGGCGCACCGCGAGAGGCTGGCTGGATATCGACATTATGTTCATTCCAGAAGCGCTTCGTGGCCAAGGCCTTGCAGGAAAATTGCTGGCTTTGGCAGAGAATGAGGCGTGCAAGCGTGGTTGCAAAGGCGCGCATATTCAAACCGCCAATCCGGTTGCGACAAAGGCCTATCAAAAATATGGCTATGAGGTTTTCGGGACAATTGAGCATTTTATCGACAACTTTGCGCTTACGATGATGGTGAAGCGGTGGTGATTGCAGCTCTGTGGCGGCATGAGGGACGGCGATGGACAAATTGGTGCTTGAGATTTTTGATGACGTGCCCGAAGACGCCCTTGAAACCATTGAAACGGCAATACTCGATTTTAACAGAGAACATCTCAGTCTACGACGAAAACTTTTCATCCCGCTTAAAGATCAGGATGGAATCGTTGATGGTGGTTTAATCGGATA
The DNA here is from genome assembly GCF_000016285.1 of Allorhizobium ampelinum S4. Taxonomy (NCBI): domain Bacteria; kingdom Pseudomonadati; phylum Pseudomonadota; class Alphaproteobacteria; order Hyphomicrobiales; family Rhizobiaceae; genus Gillisella; species Gillisella ampelina. The sequence goes on from NC_011989.1 coordinate 2,677,510, forward strand.
CACAGGTAGAGCCTGGCTTTATACGGAATTGTTGTTTGTCCCCGAATATCGTCGCGGTCAGGGGCTTGCCAGTCAGTTGCTTATGCTGGCCGAAGGCGAAGGCAGAAGGCGAGGATGCAAAGCTTCTATAGTGGATACCATGAATCCAACTGCCCGACGGCTCTATGAAAAACTGGGGTATGAAACATTTGGCAGTCTGGCAGACCCGGCAGAGAGCTACAGCGTCACCTGGATGAGAAAACAGCTGTAAGCCTCGATATTCGCTTGTCCCCCCGTCCAAGGAACTCCCCATGTCCCCCTATCACTTCACACTTGGAGCAGCGCAGATCTTCGCCCTTCAGGATGGCATTCTGACCGCCGATGTCGGCAAGCTTTATCGCCGCAATGGCGAGCCCGTTGCGGAGGGGTTTGCAGATGCCGCGACCTCGCTGTCCGTCAACTGCTTCCTCATCAAAACCCCTGAACGGACTGTGCTGATTGACGCTGGTTCCGGCCAACTCTTCGGGCCGGACCATGGCAAGCTTTCTGCCGGGCTGAACGCACTCGGCCTCAGCCCCGCCGATGTCGATGACATCATTCTCACCCATATTCATGCCGATCACACCGGCGGGCTGGTGCGCGATGGTGCGCCGATTTTCCCCAACGCCATGGTCCACGCCGGCCGCACTGAAGCGGGTTTCTGGCTGTCGCCGGGTGCTGCCGATGCGCCTGATGTGACGGAGCGGGTCAAAGGCCAGATCGGCCGGGCGCATCTTTGCCTTGACCCGTATGAGGCCGAGGGACGGCTGACGATTTTTGACGACAACGGGCCGATCTTTCCCGGTTTCAGCGCCACATTGCGTGCCGGTCATACACCCGGCCATCTGGCGATCCGGTTTGAGAGCGAGGGGACGGCCATGCTGTTCGTCGGCGATATCGTCCATGGCGAAACGGTCCAGTTCCGCGAACCCGCCATCACTATCGATTTCGATTATGATCAGCCGAGTGCCGCCAAGGCGCGCGCGCAGGTTTTCGAGCAGGCAAGCGATGCGGGCCATCTAATTGCCGCCGCCCACCTTCCCTTTCCCGGTGTCGGTTCCATCAGGAATGAGGCAAAAGCCTATCGTTTCGAAGCGTTGGGATAACGACATCGGTAAGACGCCCGATCGTCTCGGAAACCGCTAACCAATATGGTTACGCTGCCATGCGTTTTAAAAACGTATGGCAGCGTAACACTTTAAATCTGCTGTAGTCGTTTCAGCCGTTTGCAGCCAGACGCAAGGGCTCGCACTCGTCGATATCTTCGATAGTATCGAGAGCAATGACATCTTGGCTATCACGCCAGCCAATCACGCCCTTTAGCCGGGCATGCACATCCTCAGCCAGCGGCACGACCAGCACCCGACCGGGATCGACCGGACCGGGGAATGCCAAGGCATTGTAAGCGATTTTTTCAAAGCCGAGCGGCATATAGTATGGCGGATCGCCGATCAGGATCACCGCTTCAGAACCGCTCCGCCTCGCGGCTTCAATGGCAATGCGCACCAGTTCCCGGCCAATGCCCAGGCATTTATGGGAGGGGCGCACGGCAAGCGGGCCGAGCATATGGCCTTTGACTGTTCCGGCCAGCACCGGGGTCATGCGCACCGAGGCAATGGTTTCGCCCTGATCGGCGCAGACGAAGGACAGCGTGCGATCATGCGGGCCCTGCTCCCGAATACGGGCAGCGGCTCGTGTAAACCGGCCAGGGCCGAAAGCTTCCGAGTTGATGAGTTCGATAATGGCGTCGTGAGACGCATCCTCGGTGAGGTAGACGAGATCGTGCTTTTGCATGAAGACCGGAACCGTATAGCGAATTGCGCAGGAGTGTTCACACCATCACAGGGATGGTCGAGAGCATCAGCGTCGTCGCAGGTTCCGGCAGAAGGTCATGGGATCACTGTCCAATTTCGATGGCAATTTGCATAACAACAAATTTTCCGACCGTCTATAGCATCGTGCAGAAAAACGGTTTCCACGTTTCGGTACGATGCTTTATCCCAAAACACACTGTTCATCAGCCAAATCATCGCAATTCCTCGCCAGCATCGCATATAAGAACAACGGAAATTTGAAACAGCGATGGAAGGAAGAGCCGATGGGCATGCTGGTTGATGGTGTCTGGAGCGACACCTGGTACGATACGAAGGCCACCAAAGGGCATTTCCAGCGCTCGGCCAGCCGGTTTCGCAATTGGTTGACCGCTGATGGCGCGCCGGGGCCAAGCGGCGATGGCGGTTTCAAGGCCGAGGCCGGGCGTTACCATCTCTATGTGTCGCTGGCCTGCCCCTGGGCGCATCGCACGCTGATTTTCCGCCAATTGAAAAAGCTCGAAGCGTTAATCTCAGTGTCCGTCGTCCATCCGCTGATGCTGGAAAATGGCTGGACGTTTCAGCAGGACGGCGCGGCCACCGGCGATCATCTGTTCGGTGCGGATTATCTCTGGCAAGTCTATCTGAAGGCCGATCCGCAGTATAGCGGCCGGGTCACGGTGCCGGTCCTTTGGGATAAGCATTTGAATACGGTGGTCTCCAACGAGTCCGCCGAGATCATCCGCATGTTCAACTCCGCCTTCAATGCGCTCACAGGCGATAGCAAGGATTTCTATCCCGAGCCGCTGCGGGGCGAGATCGATACGCTGAACGACCGCATCTACGACACCGTCAATAACGGCGTCTACAAGGCGGGTTTCGCCACCACGCAAGAGGCTTATGAAGAAGCGATTGCCCCGCTGTTTGAAACCCTGGACATGCTAGAACAACGGCTTTCCTCCAGCCAGTTCCTGATCGGCGATACGCTGACCGAGGCGGACTGGCGGCTGTTCACCACGCTGGTGCGGTTCGATGCGGTCTATGTCGGCCATTTCAAATGCAACATCCGCCGCATTGCCGATTATCCGGCGCTATCGGCCTATCTGTCGGCGCTCTACCAATGGCCGGGCGTGGCGGAGACCGTCAATATCGACCATATCAAGGGCCATTACTACGGCAGCCACAAGACCATCAACCCGACGGGAATCATACCGGTTGGCCCGGACCTTCCCTTTCTTCACCAGAAATCGGCGTAAGGCCCATCCGTGACAAGCTCCGCCAGGCGACGGCGGGTGGCGGGGCTGATTCCCTCCGGGAGAGCGTCGAGGGCGAAAAAGCCCGATTCGGCGATTTCCCGGTCCGGCAGGCGCGGCGCGGTCTGGCGCACCAGGGTGCGGTAAAACAACACATGATCGCGGCGGCTGGCGGTGCGGTTCAGGTAGGATTGCAACAGAACGGGCGGCGCGGTCATCAGCAGATTGCCCTCTTCCCGCAATTCCTTTTCCAGAGCTTGGCTCGCCGTTTCGCCGCGCTCCACCCCGCCGCCGGGCATGTACCAGCCGGGAAGATAGGTGTGCCGCACCAGAAAAATCCGGCCATCCTCATCAAAACAGGCGGCCCGCACCCCAAGCGTCATACCGCGTGTGATGGCGAAATAAACGTGTAACAGCCGCACCACACATTTTTTCACGGAACTCAACCGGCTGTCATCCGGTTGAGACCCTGATGGATACAGTGTCATCGCGCTTGCCCCGCTGCCCGGAAAGTATAGATAAGGTTCATGTTCAAACTCGCCCATATATCCGATATCCATCTGGGACCTATGCCACATCTCACCTTTCGAGAATTGGCATCGAAGCGCATCACAGGCTATGTCAACTGGCACCGCAACCGGGCAAAACATATGGTCTCCGGCACGCTGGAGGCTTTGGTGGCCGATATTCACGCCAAAGCCCCTGACCATCTGACCGTTACAGGCGATCTCGTCAATCTGGCATCCGGGCTGGAAATCAACAAGGCCGCCGAATGGCTGCGTACGGTCGGCCCACCGGCCACGACATCGGTCGTGCCGGGCAATCACGATGCCTATGTGCCCGGCGCCCACGAAAAGGCAATGCATGCCTGGTATGACTATGTGCGCGGCGACACGGACCCGGACATCTGGCGCAAGGATTTCAAGCTCTGGCCGACCTTTCGCCGCCGGGGACCGGTCGGGCTGATCGGTTGTTCCACCTCCATCGCCACCCCGCCCTTTTCCGCCAGTGGCTATTTCAGCTCGCGCCAGGCCCGTGAAACTGCCCAATTGCTGCGCCAAGCTGGCGAAGAAGGCCTGTTCCGGGTGGTGCTGATCCATCATCCCCCTGTTCGGGGTGCCGCCTCGCAGCACAAGCGGATGATCGGCATCCGCCGCTTTGCCGCAGCGATCTCGCTGGGCGGGGCCGAACTGGTGCTGCATGGCCATACCCATCTCAACACGCTGAACTGGCTACACAATCGCCATGGCCGCGTGCCGGTGGTGGGTATTGCCTCGGCCAGCCAGGGGCCGGGCAACAAAAAGCCGCAGGCTGCCTATAACCTGTTTTCGATTTCCGGCGCATCAGGGGCGTGGGTGCTGGACTGGGAACGCTATGCGCTGACGGGTGATACCAGCGAGGTATCCCTGACCCATAACCAGAGATTGTCGGGCTGAAACGCCGATATCAGCAATCCCATCGCCGAACCGCGGCGCTGAAAAATCGATATACAGGATCAACTTCCTGTTCACCGCGTCCACGCTTGCCTTTTTCCGGCATTGTTTTAAGCCTTGATAAGCACTATTTGCATAGGAAGTGGTAAGCGTGCCGTCCGCAGACTATCGGTCATCATGATGGCTCAGGACGCGGTCGGTTCGGGTGAGCAAAACGCAAATGAGGAATTGCCGAATGAACGAAGAAGACGACGACAAGAGCAAGGAACTGCCGCTCGGCAAGGAAACGGAAGCGAATCTTTTCAAGTCGCGATCGATCTTCATCTATGGCGGGATCACCCAGGAACTGGCGCAGAAGGTCTGCACACAGCTGGTGGCTCTGGCTGCCGCCAGCGACGACGACATCCGCGTCTACGTCAATTCTCCAGGCGGCCATGTCGAATCGGGCGATTCGATCCATGACATGATCAAGTTCATCAAGCCGAAGGTCTGGATCATCGGCACCGGCTGGGTCGCCTCCGCTGGCGCGCTGATCTATGTTTCGGTTCCGAAGGAGCAGCGTCTTTGCCTGCCCAATACCCGCTTCCTGCTGCACCAACCCTCGGGCGGCACACGCGGTATGGCCTCGGATATCGAAATCCAGGCCCGCGAAATCATCAAGATGAACCAGCGCCTGATCAAGATCTTCTCCAAGGCCACCGGCCAGACAGAAGAAAAGATCGCCAAGGACATCGACCGCGATTACTGGCTCTCGGCTGAAGAAGCCAAGACCTACGGCCTGGTGTCGAAGATCGTCGAAAGCCAGTCGGAAATCTGATTTTACAACCATGACGATACAACCCCGTCGGAGCAATCCGGCGGGGTTTTGTTTTATGTGCCTGCCATCGCAAATGTGTTTCGATACGTACCCGTTTGCCCCATCTCAGCCTTGCGTGTTTCATTAGAACCTGATGTTCCAGCCGGATCGATACTGGTGCCGGGACCATCCGCATGCTGAAACAATTTTCTCCGCAAAGCCTGTTTATGGGTCTGCTGGTTGCCTTCGTCGGCTTTGCCAGTTCCTTTGCTGTTATCCTGCAAGGGCTGAAAGGGGTTGGGGCCAGCGATCTGCAGGCGGCCTCCGGCCTGATGGCGCTGTCGGTCTCCATGGGTATTTGCGGCCTTATCGTTTGTCTCAAGACGCGGATGCCGATTTCCATTGCCTGGTCGACGCCCGGTGCCGCTCTGCTGGTCACCGCCGGTGTGCCGCAAGGCGGTTTTTCAGCAGCAGTCGGGGCGTTTCTGGTCTGCGCCGCGCTGATCATCATTGCCGGGCTGTTCAAGCCGCTTGGCCGGGCCATTGGCGCCATTCCCGCCCCGCTGGCCAATGCCATGCTATCAGGGGTGATCGTCGGCCTTTGCTTTACACCGTTCAAAGCTATCGAAGAAAGCCCGCTGCTCGGCCTGCCAATCCTGCTGGCCTGGGCGATTGTCGACACCATCAACAGGCTCTTTGCCGTTCCCGCCGCTCTTGCTGCCTTCGTTCTGGTCCTGGTGTTCGCCGTTCCCCTGCCCGACGGCGCATTCTCGGCACTGAGTGACTCCCTCGTGCCGCCAGTTGCATTCGTGATGCCGACGTTCACATTCGCGTCGATGGTTTCCATCGCATTGCCCCTGTTTATCGTCACCATGGCTTCACAGAACATTCCAGGCATCGCCGTGCTGAAAGTGCATGATTACCACCCAAGGCCGGGTCCACTTTTCACCATCACCGGCCTGTTCACCGCCCTTGCCGCGCCCTTTGGCGGCCATGCCATTAATCTCGCCGCCGTCACAGCCGCCATGGCGGCGGGCCATGATGCCCATGCCGATCCGCAGCGGCGCTATTGGGCGGCGATGATCGGCAGCGTGGGGTATCTGGTCCTCGGCCTTTTGGCCGGCGTCGTCACCTCCTTCGTCGGGCTAGCACCCCCAATCCTGATCGAATCGGTCGCGGGTCTGGCGCTGATCGGCGCCTTTTCCGGGTCGATCGTTTCGGCTTTCCGGGAACCCACGACCCGCGAGGCTGCCGCCGTCACCTTCCTGGTCACCGCGTCGGGTATCTCGCTTCTCGGCATTTCCGCCGCCTTCTGGGGATTGATCGGCGGCCTGGCCATGCTGGGGCTGACGCGGTTCGCCATCCGGCTGCGGCGCTGACCGTCATCCGCAGCCTTGATGAAAATTGCCCTTGCCAGCCCGGAAACCGCTGATTATAGATTGAAGCATGAAGACATCGGGCCATTCCATGACGAAGACTGCACAGCGAGGCAATTTTAGCCACGCCGCAGCTTTGCGCGCCCTATCCTCGCTTCTTCTTCTCGACCTTATCCGCGGTTGCCGGGTCCATTGAGGAGCGCCCGGCGGCCGGGTTAGCCGTCGCAGGCGATTGCTCCTCACCACTCCACAATTTTGACTATTGACCCCTGAAGGGGCCGAATTTTGCATTCGCATGCGGCACTCGAACCGCTATAAGCCGGGCATATTCGGGATGAGAAGAGAGCGAACATGTTGAAGAGCAATTCCGTGCACAAGGGCATGCCCGACGCGGCAAGCAAATACCGGCCCTACCCCCAGATCGACATTTCCGACCGCACCTGGCCGGGCAAAACCATCACCCAAGCGCCGATCTGGTGTTCGGTGGACCTGCGCGACGGCAACCAGTCGCTGGTCAACCCGATGGGCCACGACCGTAAGGCCCGGATGTTCCAGTTGCTGCTGGAAATGGGCTTCAAGGAAATCGAGATCGGCTTTCCCTCGGCCTCACAGACCGATTTCGACTTTGCCCGCTGGTGCGTCGAGCAAGGCAATGTGCCTGATGATGTCTCCCTGCAAGTGCTGGTGCAGTGCCGCCCGGAACTGATCAGCCGCACCTTCGAGGCCCTGGAAGGCGCCCATAAGCCAATCATCCATTTCTACAATTCGACCTCGGAATTGCAGCGTCGCGTGGTGTTTGCCAAGGACGTTCCTGGCATCAAGCAGATCGCCGTCGATGCGGCGAAAATGATTATCGACATGGCCACCAAGGCTGGCGGCGGCTACCGGTTTGAATATTCGCCGGAAAGCTTTACCGGCACCGAACTGGACGTGGCGCTGGAGATCTGCAACGCAGTGATTGCCGAGATCAAGCCAACCGCCGACAACAAGCTGATCCTCAACCTGCCCTCGACTGTGGAAATGGCGACGCCGAACATCTATGCCGACCAGATCGAGTGGATGTGCCGCAATATCGACAACCGCGAAAACGTCATCATCTCGCTGCATCCGCACAACGACCGCGGCACCGGCATCGCCGCCACCGAACTGGCGCTGATGGCAGGTGCCGACCGGGTGGAAGGCACGCTGTTTGGCAATGGCGAGCGCACCGGCAATGTCGATGTCGTGACGCTGGCGCTGAACATGTACACCCAGGGCATCGATCCCGAGCTGGACTGCTCGCAGATCGAGCGCATCAAGGATGTCTACGAATATGCCAATGAAATGACCATTCCGGAACGCCATCCCTATGTTGGCGAACTGGTCTATACCGCCTTTTCGGGTTCACACCAGGATGCGATCAACAAGGGCATGAAGGCAGTGAAAAAGGCCAATTCCCCGGTCTGGGAAGTCCCCTATCTGCCCATCGATCCACAGGATGTCGGCCGCTCCTACGAGGCAATCATCCGCATCAATTCCCAATCGGGAAAAGGCGGCATCGCCTATATCCTGCAACAGGATTACGGCATCAACCTGCCGCGCAACCTGCAGGTGGAGTTCCGAGAGGAAATCCAGCGCATTACCGATGAAGAAGGCGTGGAACTGCCCTCCAAGCGGATCTATGACAGCTTCATCAGCCGCTATATCGACCAGCTCGAAGCCCGGCTGAAATTCGTCGATCACCACACCTATCCCGACACGGCCACCAAGGGCGTGCGGATCGTCGCTGCCGAAATCAACGATGGCGGCGAAGTGAAGCGGATCGAAGGCAAGGGTAACGGCCCGATTGACGGTTTCGTCAACGCGCTCTCCACCTATCTGGGCATCGAGATTTCGGTGCGTGACTATTCCGAGCACTCTCTGCAACACGGCTCCAACGCCGCGGCCATCGCCTATGTGGAAATGGATCATCCCGGCGGGCGGCTGTTCGGTGCCGGTATCAACCAGAACATCGTCACCGCCTCGCTGGAAGCCATCGTCTCGGCCGCCAACCGGGTGTTGGACGCAAGGGCGAAGTGATTAAATCAAACACGGCGGGAAATAAAATTCCCGCCGTGTTTAAAAACCACCTTTATGAATAAATAACACCATCTGCATTATCGATTAAGCTCCGGATAACGCACGCAATGTTGCAATAAGTTGAGTCTTGTCTTTTTCCGTCATTGACGTCAAACCTTGCGCAAACACCAAAAAATCAGCGGCAACATCATGCGGCAGCTTGCATTTAGAAACTGGTTTCAAAGGACGAAGGCGACCGTCTGTACGCCTAATGACCGTTGGGCAACTAAACACCGTACGACCGCTACGAGATTTCGGCAAATCCGGTATTCTGGAGCAATCGACGGCAAAATGATCAAAGAACTCACCTTCCGAGTTCAAAAACATCAAGGAATACAAGTCTTTCTCGGCGTCAAAACAAAAGCAAAAATGATACTTTGCCTTCCCGGCCACATCACTTTTGAAATATACTATGTCGCCAACAGAAAAAAGCATTTATAATTTTGAAATATCGCTGAGCTCACGAGCACGCTCAAAGTTAGGGCTTTCGAACAAAAGGCCTAGGCTCATAGGAAACTGCTTCCGTTCGCTCTCATCCTCCCATGCATCAATATAAGCTGGATCATCATGAGTTAGACGACGGATCTGACCAAACGATAAACTTAAAACCGTAGAAACCGCGTCTTCTATCGCCACTTTATCGCTTGGCGATAAAACCTCGTCAACAGAGCTTATATCGGGGTCGCTGTAATATATCTTTCCGCCGTCTCCAGCCTCCGAATTCCAGGGCAGATGGTCAAGTTCATATCTTTTGAGCGTAGGCCCATCATTCTTTAAAACATTATAAGCAGTGCTCGGAACCGGCCCGTGCTTCATAGCCACATAACGGTCAGAAGACACAAGACGTCCATATTTATTGAGATGGGTCCGATCCGCTAAAAACAGGCTTTTTACAACATCATATTGCGTAGGCTTCTTTGATTTCCGTTGAGCCGTAAAAATTACATAACTAACAGCCGCCAATACCCGTTCCAGGTCTGGATTGACAGCGACTACCTCTGCTTTCTTCCGATCAGCACCAGACATGCCATCCACCACTAATAACATCTAAATCATCATTATACATGTCCTATGTATAGGACATTAATGATTCGAAACCAAGGCCCCCTTAAAATGGCACGTGGCCGATTCAGCTTAGGTATTTCGAAAGTCCTCTCACCGGGCAATCCGCGTCGATAGAATGATCGACGACAGCGTCCGCTCAACCCCCGACAGTTCCCCAATCCGGTCAATCAGCCGGTCCAGCTCCTGGATTGAGGGCGCGGCCAACATGGCGATAAGGTCGTAAGGACCGTTGACGGAATGCAGCGCCGTCACCTGTGGGATGGCGGCCAGCTCTGCCGTGACGTTGGTCAATGCCTTGGGTGCCATGGTAATCATCACATGGGCGCGGATCAGCCCGCTCTGATAGGCGTCCGATAGCCGAAGCCCGTAGCCGGCAATCACCCCTTCCCGCTCCAGCCGTTCCAGCCGCGCCTGCACCGTGGTGCGCGACAGGCCGAGGCGACGCGCCAGCGTGGCCACCGGCATACGGGCATTTTCGCCCAACAGCGCCAGCAATTCACGGTCCTTATCGGAGACCTGCATTATGCTCAATCCTTTTGGCAAATCGTCCATTATTGTAAGCGAAAACGCTCATTTTGCCACTGTGAATCGACAGGAATCGGCTCCACACTGAAGGCTCGTCAATAGCATCAGGGGAACGATCAATGAAAAACATTTCCATCATTGGCGCGGGAAAGATCGGCGGGGCAATTGCCCATCTTTTGGCGGAGACCGGCGATTACCGGGTGACGGTTGCCGACCGTAGCGCCGAACAATTGGGCAAACTGGCCCTCCACCCCGGCATCGCAACGGCTTTGGTTGATATTACTGACAGCAAAGCCCTTGATGCCCATCTTCACGGTCAGTTCGCCGTTCTTTCCGCCGCCCCTTTTCACCTGACCGGCGCCATTGCCGAAAGTGCGGGGCGCAGCGGCTGCCATTACCTCGACCTGACGGAAGACGTAGCGACCACGAAAAAGGTGGAGGTACTGGCGGAGGGTGCGCGCACCGCCTTTATCCCCCAATGCGGCCTTGCCCCCGGCTTCATTTCCATCGTCGCCCATGATCTGGCGCAGCGCTTCGAGACGTTGGACAGCGTGCGAATGCGGGTCGGCGCGCTGCCGCAATACCCGTCCAATGCGCTGAACTACAACCTGACCTGGAGCACCGACGGGCTGATCAACGAATATATCGAGCCCTGCGAAGCCATTGTCGAGGGCCGGATGATCAGCGTGCCTGCGATGGAAGAACGCGAGGAGTTTTCACTGGATGGTGTGACCTATGAAGCCTTCAACACGTCAGGCGGCCTCGGCACGCTGGCGAAAACCCTGGAAGGCCGGGTGCGGACCATGAATTACCGTACCATCCGCTATCCTGGCCACCAAGCGATCATCAAGGCGCTGCTCAACGACTTTAACCTGAAGAACCGCCGCGACGTGCTGAAGGACCTGTTTGAAAACGCCCTGCCCGCCACCATGCAGGATGTGGTGGTGATTTTCGTGACCGTCTGCGGCTGGCGCGAAGGCCGCTATATGCAGGAAACCTATGCCAACAAGGTCTATGCCGGGACCGTAGCGGGCAAGAAAATGAGCGCCATCCAGATCACCACCGCCGCCGGTATCTGCGCCGTGCTGGACCTGTTGGCGGAAGTCGCGCTGCCGCAATCCGGCTTCGTGCGCCAGGAAGAAATCAGCCTCGACGCCTTTCTCACCAACCGCTTCGGCCAGCTCTATCAATCGGCAGCCGCCCCGATAGCCCGAAAGCGCCACGAATACGCAGCGGCATAAGCGAAGACACGACCTCGCCTCATCAGGACAATCGTTTCAGGGTGAGGCGCATGGCGTGGGCGGTTGCCTTATGCTACGGCAGGTTTTCCGTTTCCAAGCTGCAAAAACCGCCCCATGCCCGTCGAAATTCCCTCAGCCCCGGCCGCTCTGCCCGTTCGCACGTGCGGCACCTGCACGCTCTGTTGCCGCCTGCCGGATATCGACGCCTTGGCAAAACCCGCCAATACCTGGTGCATCCACTGCACAGCCGGGAAAGGCTGCACGATCTACTCCGAGAGACCGCAGCTCTGCCGAGACTTTCTCTGTCTCTGGATGAAAAGCGACAGTCTTGGCCCGGAATGGGAACCGGCCAAGGCAAAGATGATGGTCTACACTCAAGGTCCACAAATCACGGTCTTGGTCGACCCGGCCTTTCCGCAGGTGTGGCGTCACGAACCCTATGCCAGCGCGATGCGCCGCTGGGCAGCCGACGCGGAAACGACCGGAGGTTATGTCATCGTTTTTGTCGGCGAAGATGTGGTCAAGATCGATGCTAGCAAGACGCTGGCCGGTTAGACTTTGCACAATTCCTCATCGCCTTTTCCGTTCGCTAATGATCATTCGCAACCGAAAAAACAAACATATCCGGCAACACAACCAAAACCTTGACCTTTCGGAAAGCTAGTCTAATTTCGCCATAGGGATGGCGTGTTTGAAACAGTTCGGGCGGGCCATCGATATTGCATTTGATATTTTAAGACGCAATCCCGGGGGCCTTACGATGTTCGACGATATATTGACTGCCGATTTCATTCAGGCCAGCCGTGTCTTGAAAGTCTCCTCCCCACTGGGTGAGGATCAATTGCTGCCGGAGCGGATGAAGGTAGATGAGGGCGTCAATCGTCTGTTTGAAATCACTCTGCATGTCCGCGCCAAGCGTGAAGCGGTCAAACCGGAAGAGCTTATCGGTAAGCTGGTCGATATTTCCCTGGAAATCCGCCAGGGCGAGTTGGGCGAAGATGGCCTGCGCCGCCCGTTCAATGGCTTGGTGACCGATCTTGAGGAAGGCCCGCCGGTCACACGTGGGTTACGCTCCTACACGCTCACCATCCGTCCGCAGATGTGGCTGCTGTCACGCCGCTCCGATTGCCGGATCTGGCTGGATATGACATCGATCCAGGTGCTGGAAACGTTGTTTTCCGAACATGGCCTGCCGCAGCCGGATATCGGCTTTCTACAGAACAAACCACCGGCACAAGGCTATTCTGTCCAATGGCAGGAAAGTGACCTCGACTACTTGCTTCGCCGGTTGGAAGAAGATGGAATTTTCTATTGGTTTCAACATGATAAGGGCATTCATCGCCTGAGAGTGACAGACCACCAGATTGCCTGGTCAAAGGCCTCGGCCAGCGCGGAAGGCGATGACACCGTGCGGATCGCCCAAGGCTCTTCCGACCGCAACCACATCACCGAATGGATGCGGCGCTTCAGTTATGTCCCCGGCCAGCGCGTCGATGCCGACTGGAATTTTGAAACGCCGAACTTCATTCCGCGCTCGCAAACGCCCTCTCTCGTGGAGTTGCCGGGCAATGCCAAGCGCGAGCTTTACAACTACCCCGCCCGCGCCGCCGACTACCTCGAAATGGAGCGTGTCGGCAAATTGCGCGCTCAGGCGACCCAGGCGGATCACGAACGGGTCAAAGGCCAATCGACTGTGCGTGTGCTGGAGCCGGGACGACGCTTCAACCCCTATGAAGAACCCCACCCGGAACACAAATACGAAGAGCATGTGATTACCCGGATCACCCATTGGGTGGTGGATCGCTCCTATGAAACCACGGAAAATCAGCCGGAATATATCAACGAATTCGGGGCTATCCCCTCGCGCATCCCCTTAACCCCGCATCGCACCACCAAACGCCCCCGCATCGAAGGCGCGCAGGTGGCCATTGTCGCAGGCCCCTCGGGGGAAGAAATTCATCCGGATAAATACGGCCGGATCAAAGCCTGGTTCCCCTGGGATAGACGCGCCAAAAAGGACGGCTCCGACACCTGCTGGATCCGCGTTTCCCAAAGCTGGGCCGGCGGCCTCTGGGGCTCCCAGGTCATCCCCCGCATCGGCATGGAAGTGATGATCGCCTATATCGACGGCGACCCTGACAGACCGCTGGTAACAGGCGTCGTGCCGAATACGAACAACCCGGTGCCGTATGATTTGCCGGCGAATAAGACTCGGAGTGTGTTTAAGACAAAAACACATAAGGGCTTTGGCTCAAACGAAATCCGCCTTGAAGATGAAAACGGCCGAGAGGAATTTTACATCCATGCTCAACGCGATAAAAATATTGTAATTGAAAACGATTTTACGAAAATTATAAAAAAAGATTCAGCAACAAAGGTTGAAAGAGATAGTTCAGACATCGTCACAAACAACAAATCCTCCTATACAGGTGGAAATCATGAAATAAACGTTGGCGGAAATATAAATATATCCGCCGGAAACTACTCGAACATACAGCAAATTGTAAAAAAAATAAACTACAGTGGCGACAAAATTGGAAAATTTATAAAGAGATTAAGCCTTCCTCGCCATCAGAGCGTAGGTCAAGGATCTCTCAACATTTCCGTGCAGAACACCAAAATGGAAACAGTCGGAGTCAATTCAACTGAATTGATTGGAGGCATAAAAAGTCAATTCGTTAAATTTGTTAGCCGAATCCAAGTTGGCCGCGACTATATTATAGCCGTAGGCCATGAGCACCACGAGGTAGTAGGAAAGATACGCACAATTAAGTCGGGCGAAAAAATATCCTTAATATGCGGAAATTCTAGAATTGAGATGACAGAAGATGGATCAATCCTAATTGAAGGCAATCAGATAAAAATTAAAGGCGATAAAATAAATCTAAATTGACGGAGTGCTTATGGCCGTAAAAGCAAAAAAAGTCGAAACTGGTCCTATTCCCAGACCACCACACCCACCCGTCGACGACGTTGGTGATAAGTCGACATACATAAATAGCAAATTGACCCCAGAAGAAAAGGAAAAATTAATTTCTTCTGCGGAGCAATTTGCCGACATACTTGAGTGGGGTGGATATGATTCAAGATTTTCTGAAGCCGCAGCAAATGTAAAACACTATCGTGAAGGAAATGGTTCAGATCGAAAACTAAGTAGCGATGAAATTAGAGACATAGAGACAAGTTTACCAACTTTTTCGGAAAACAAAAACAAGTTTCTATATCAATTTCTCAACGATATTTCTGACCAATTTAAAAATGATAAAAATCTTAATGTTGCATGCTTCATACTAGAGGAAAAACCGGGAGATTACTGGCTTGGCGCCACAGCAAAGCCGTCGCAATCACCGAAATGGCATTACGCAATGGGATCATTTTTATTCAGCTTTGGCGCTCGTGCTGAAGTGATGAAAATCGACGGAAAAGAAACGGGATTGAAGATAAAATATAAGGTATACATATATGATAGATATAACTGGGATATGGGAAAAACAGTTAGCGTTCCGAAAACGGCCATAGATCTAGCCGACATGGCAACTCCAGGCACAATCGAACCATTAAAAGAATACAATCTTGGATTGCCTGACTTCCCCAATTCTCACTACATAGACACTGACGGAGATAAATACGTTGTCTCTGACGGAGTCATGGGTAGCCTTTCCGCTGCAAATAAAGCTAATTTTTTCGATATAGTCGGAGAAACACCCGAGCTATACGTGAATTACGGCCTCGCAAGGTGAACTAAAATGAAAAAAGTATTTTTTTTAATATTGATTATAATTTTTTCAATTGGAATTATATTGGTAATTTTATCAAAATTGGGCTCATCACTCAATTATTCTTCAGAAAGGGGAGACATTCTTTTGGAAAAAAATACAGTCTTAGAGCTAACAAAATTATCAGATATAAAAGAAATCATCCATATCGAAGAACAGGAAAAATGGGATGGAAAGGATCAGACACTCCGCCTGCGTGGCTTTTTTGAAACCAATAGGAAGGAAGATTTGATAAAAATACTCTATCAAAAAGGATTTTCAGAAAACAATGATCTATATTTTTTTACAGGTGATGATGATTTGTGGTGGCACAAACCCAACAATACAAAAAATCCAATTTATCTTACAAGAGAAGCGGTTTCTCAAACTGAAAATATAAAGATTTATGACACCCAGGAAAATAGAAGTATATTTCTTATGGAATCAGTAAGTTTTTAAATTTTAATATTTCATATAATTACCAGATTAAAATTGAGATAAAATTATTTTTTAAAAATTAAATCACAAGAAATATTTAATTGCATAAAATATTAAAAACCATTCGTGCTTAAAGGAGAACACCATGCCCGCCATCACCCGCCTCGGCGATATCGGTTCCGGCCATGCCTGCCATTTCCCGCCGACGCCCTCCATCGAGGCCAGTGGCAATGTGTTCATCAACGGTCGCGGGGCCGTCCGGGTTGGGGATGCCTATGGGGCGCATGCCTGTTCGTCCTGCCCGGAACCAAGCCATGGCCGGGCTTTGGCCGCAGGGTCGCCAACGGTTTTCATCAATGGTCAGCCTGCGGGGCGGATTGGCGATGCGATTGATTGCGGCGGGGCGGCTGCCGAAGGATCAGGCGACGTGTTCTTGGATGATGGCGCTTGAGCCGCTTCATAAACATTCGTTTCTTTAAAGTCCCCCAACAAGCATTGTTTCACCGCCTGTAATATCCGGTTTTATTGTCTGCGGTCACCGAGCTGTCACACCTCGTTACTATAGGGCTGGGCATCTTCAAATGATTGCTCGGTTCAAAAGACGATGGCGAAATTCCAGTCCTATGTGATCTGCACCTCGCCACGCAGCGGCAGCACCTTGTTGTGCAATATGCTGGCAGCAACCGGAGTGGCGGGTAAGCCGAAATCCTATTTTCATCACGGATCGATTACCGATTGGCTGTCCTATCTCAATCTGGACATCAACCCCTCTTTGCCGGAGAGCGATCTTCTGGCGGCAATCTTTGAAGCTGCGGTCGAGACGGGCCGCAATGGCACGGGGCTGTTTGGCCTGCGGCTGCAACGGCACAGTTTTGATCTGTTTGTCGAAAAGCTTGCCGTTCTTTACCCGACGCTGGCCAGTGACCGGCAGCGGATTGAGGCTGCGTTCGGATCCACGCTGTTCATTCACCTGACACGCCTCGATAAGGTGCAACAGGCCGTCTCCTATGTGAAAGCCCAACAAACTGGATTATGGCATCGCGCACCCGATGGTACGGAGCTGGAACGGCTGTCTGCGCCACGCGATCCAATTTACGACGCCGCCAAAATCCACGCCAGCTACGACGAATTCATCCAGTATGATCGCGCCTGGCAAAGCTGGTTCGACATGCAAGGCATCCAGCCCTTGCGGATCACCTATGAAGCGCTTTGCGCCGACCCCATTGCCAGCCTGAAGGATGTGCTGGTGCAACTGGGAGTGAATGGTGAGGCTGCAAGCAGCGTCGTGCCCGGCACCGCCAAGCTGGCAGACGGGATCAACCAAAGCTGGGAGACACGGTTCCGCACGGAGCATTTGCACAGCGATCCCCTATGATCGGGGGGCTGAAAATCACTCTTGCGCGGCGTGGCGGACCGGGTTATGAATTCCGCCATGAAGATCGTTTTGTCCATGAATGCTTGGTGGTGGGTTCGCTAACGCGGCCTTGACCAGTCATGTCTAAAGACGATTGACCCAAAGCCGCCCGGATTTCCTGAGGCGGCTTTTTTGTGTTCATGGCCCCTCACTGACGGGCTTTACGATGAGGAAGAAGCGCCATGGCAACCATTATTCGCGACGACAATAGCGATGTCTACCAGACCCGGGGCGGGATTACGGTCACGCGCCAGCGTCGTGCCACACCCTATGCCGATGCAGTGTCCAGCTATGTCGAAAAGCTGGATGAGCGGCGCGGCGCGGTGTTTTCCTCCAACTACGAATATCCGGGCCGCTATACCCGCTGGGATACGGCCATTGTCGATCCGCCGCTGGGCATTTCCAGCTTTGGCCGCGCCGTGTGGATCGAGGCCTATAATGGCCGGGGCGAAGTGCTGCTGTCGCTGATCGCCGAAAAGCTGAAGACCGTGCCGGAACTGGTGCTGGGCGCGCTGACCACGCAGCGGCTGGACTTGACCGTGAAGACCCCCGACCGGGTATTTACCGAGGAGGAGCGCTCCAAGGCACCTACGGTATTTACCGTGCTACGCGCCATTACCGATCTTTTCTATTCGTCGGCTGACAGCAGCATCGGCCTGTTCGGGGCTTTCGGCTATGATCTGGCCTTCCAGTTCGATGCCATCGATCTGAAACTGAAGCGGCCGGACGATCAGCGCGACATGGTGCTGTTCCTGCCCGATGAAATTCTGGTGGTTGACCATTATTCCGCCAAGGCCTGGATCGACCGCTATGATTTCGAAAAGGACGGCGTGACCACGGCGGGCAAGGCCGAGACGATTGCGCCGGAGCCTTTCCGCCACACCGATACCATTCCGCCGCGCGGCGATCACCGGCCCGGCGAATTTGCCGAACTGGTGGTGAAGGCCAAGGAAAGCTTCCGCAAGGGCGACCTGTTCGAAGTGGTTCCCGGCCAGAAATTCATGGAACGGTGCGATAGCAAGCCCTCGGATATTTCCAAGCGGTTGAAGGACATCAACCCGTCGCCCTATTCCTTCTTCATCAATCTCGGCAATCAGGAATATCTGGTCGGCGCTTCGCCGGAAATGTTCGTGCGCGTCAACGGACGGCGCATCGAGACCTGCCCGATTTCTGGCACGATCAAACGCGGCGACGACCCGATTGCCGATAGCGAACAGATCCTCAAGCTGTTGAATTCCAAGAAGGACGAATCCGAACTGACCATGTGTTCGGATGTTGACCGCAACGACAAAAGCCGGGTCTGCGAGCCGGGCTCCGTCAAGGTGATCGGCCGCCGCCAGATTGAAATGTATTCCCGGCTGATCCACACGGTGGACCATATTGAGGGCCGTCTGCGCGACGATATGGATGCGTTCGACGGCTTCCTCTCCCATGCCTGGGCCGTCACGGTTACCGGCGCGCCAAAACTCTGGGCGATGCGTTTTGTCGAAGCCCATGAGAAAAGCGCGCGCGCCTGGTATGGCGGCGCGGTCGGCATGGTCGGCTTTAATGGCGACATGAATACCGGGCTGACGCTGCGCACTGTGCGCATCAAGGACGGTATTGCCGAAGTGCGGGCCGGTGCGACGCTGCTGAATGACAGCGATCCGCAGGAAGAAGAAGCTGAAACCGAATTGAAGGCATCGGCCATGATTGCTGCAATCCGCGACGCCAAATCCGGCCAAAATGCCAAGGCCCAGCGCGGCGTGGCAGCTGTCGGCCATGGCGTCAAAATCCTGCTGGTCGATCATGAGGACTCTTTCGTCCACACGCTGGCCAATTACTTCCGCCAGACCGGCGCTACCGTCAGCACGGTGCGCAGCCCGGTGCCGGAAGAGGTGTTTGATCGCCTGAACCCCGATCTCGTCGTCTTGTCGCCCGGACCGGGTTCTCCGTCGGATTTTGATTGCACGGCAACAATCAAGAAAGCGCGCGACCGCAACCTGCCGATCTTCGGCGTCTGCCTTGGTCTCCAGGCGCTGACGGAAGCCTATGGCGGCGTGCTGCGCCAGTTGGATGTGCCGATGCATGGCAAGCCATCGCGCATCCGCGTGCTGGAACCCGGCATCGTGTTTTCCGGCCTGAACAAGGAAGTCACGGTCGGGCGCTATCACTCGATCCATGCCGATCCGGCCAGCTTGCCCAAGGATTTCATCATCACCGCCGAAAGCGAGGATGGGACGATCATGGGTATCGAACATGCCAAGGAACCGGTCGCTGCTGTGCAGTTCCACCCGGAATCGATCATGACGCTCGGCAACGATGCCGGGATGCGAATGATCGAGAATGTGGTGGAAAAGCTGGCCAAGCGGGCGAAGGTGAAGGCGGCGTGAGTGCGCTTGTCATTCAGCCGATAGAGGCGAGCAATGTCGAGAGCTTTCATCAGGCTCTCGACGCGGTCGCACGCGAGCGTCGCTATCTGAGCATGCTGGAAGCGCCGCCACTGGACCATATGCGGGATTTCGTCACCGGCCTCAAGCACGGCGGCAATCCGCAATTCGTGGCGCTTGATGGTGCGCGTGTCGTCGGCTGGTGCGACATTCGCCGCCACGACCGAGAAATCCACGCCCATCGCGGTGTGCTGGGCATGGGCATTATCGATGGCTACCGGGGCGCTGGCCTCGGAAAACGGCTGATCGAAACCACCCTTGCGGCATCATGGGCAATCGGCCTGCACCGGGTGGAACTGGATGTTCATGCCGATAACGACCGCGCCATTCGTCTTTACGAAAGCGTCGGCTTTGTCCGCGAAGGTGTGGCCCGCGATGCGGTGCGGATCGATGGACGATTTGTCGATGTCATCCATATGGCGATCCTTCGCTCGAACACAGCATGATCTTCATCGCACATTAATTAGCAATATCTACTATTTATTAACGCCGCTTTGGATTATCCATCCTTCGGGTTTGACAGATTAGCAGATATCAAGGATATGAGACCCATCATAAACCGTCCAGCCTTTGCAGGCTTGGGCGGTTTTGCCGTCTTAAGGGCATGAATTTTGCAACTGGTTCGCAAATGCAGGAGTGGGCGTGATGTCCGAGCATAATCCTATCGTCAAGCGACTGGCCTTCTGGGGCATTCCGCTATCTTTCGGCGTGCTGGGCCTGAAGCTTCTGGCCTGGTGGGTCACGGGGTCCGTGGCGCTGTTGTCGGATGGGTTGGAATCCACCGTCAATGTGGTGGCGGCTTTCATCGCCTATTTCGTGATCGGCTATGCTCAGAAGCCTGCCGACCATGACCATCCCTATGGGCATCACAAGGCGGAATATATCTCGGCTGTTATCGAGGGGGTGCTGATCGTCATTGCCGCGCTGCTGATCATGAAGGAGGCGGTGGCCGCCCTTGAAGCGCCAACCATGCTGGATGCACCGGCGCTTGGCCTGGCGATCAACTTCGTCGCCGGTGTCGTCAATGCGGTCTGGGCGACGATCCTGATCCGGGTCGGCAAGGCCAACCGGTCCCCTGCCCTGACGGCGGATGGGCAGCATATCATGTCGGATGTGGTGACATCGGTGGGCGTGCTGATCGGCCTTGTTCTGGTGGTGATCACCGGTTATGCCATTCTCGATCCGCTGCTGGCCATTCTGGTGGCCTGCAACATCATCTATCAGGGCTGGAAAGTGATCAGCCATTCCGTTGACGGTTTGATGGACAAAGCAGTCGAACCAGCGGAAGAAGACGCGATCAAGAAGGCGATTGCCGATCACGCCAGCGGCTCGCTCGGGGTGCATTACCTGCGCACCCGCCGGGCTGGGGCCGCGACCTTTGTTGGTTTCGATCTCGTCGTGCCAGCCGTGATGCCGGTGGGCGAGGCCCATGAGATTTGCGACAGGCTGGAAGCGGCGGTGCAAGCCGTGCAGCCGGGCGCGCGGGTGACGATCCATGTGGAGCCGGAAAGTGAAGAGGCCCATGGCGTCCGTGTTAAAGTTGTTGAAGGAGAACATGCATGAGCAAGACCGATGTTTCCGGCCTGTCGCAATTGGGCCGCCAGGTGGATGCGCCGACCAGCCCTGAGACCGCGGTGCTGGAACGGGTTCCCAATACCAATGCCGGAACCGATTACGTCGTGCGCTTCACCGCGCCGGAATTCACCTCGCTCTGCCCAATGACCGGCCAGCCGGATTTCGCCCATATCGTCATCGATTATATTCCGGGCGATTTCCTGGTGGAATCCAAGTCGCTGAAATTGTTCATGACCTCGTTCCGCAATCACGGTTCCTTCCACGAGGATTGCTCGATCTACATCGCCAAGCGGCTGGTGGATCTGCTCGACCCGAAATGGCTGCGGATCGGCGCCTATTGGTACCCACGCGGCGGCATTCCCATCGACGTGTTCTGGCAGACCGGAGAAGTGCCGAAGGGTGTCTGGTTGCCGGATCAAGGCGTGCCGACCTATCGTGGCCGGGGGTGAGTGGAATGGGAAGATTTGGCCTTTTCCCACCTCGAATAGATCGTGTTGAGCCAAAAAGTTATCGTCGTGTCTACGGTGATCTTTTCAGATATCCCTTGTGGAATCTGACGCCAGAGTGAGAAGCATATGCCAAGGAGAAAGCAGTTCAAGGCTATTGGCCACGACATTCTTCGGACCTTCGCCAGCCGATATAATGACCTCAATGGTTACTGGGCCTTGGGTCAATATGTCGCTTTCCTCCATGGTCTCGGCCAACACCACATCGAATTTGATCTGGAGCGCGGGACAGTCGTTCCTGACAATGCCGATTTCACTTTGTCCGCTCTCTATTATCGGGGTGCGATCCATCGCATGATGGCGGCGAATACGATGCCCGGAACGTGGTTGGCTGGCGCGACCATCCGGGTTTCAATCATGGGTTCAACCACAGCGTCGTGTGAAATTAAAATCGTCTCGGATCTCGGTAAAACCTACCGCAGCGACTATAGTGTGACGGCACGGCCTCACGATCCGGATAGGGAGCACCGACGGATAGACACGTTTGGGCCGTCGAACCAAATGGGGCGCTAGAGCATTTCCAGGAGAAGTGGAAACCGGTTTTGCCAATCGGAAATGGGTAAAACAAAAAGCCAGAGCGTTAATGCGAGTCCACGATGCAGGACACGACGCTGTCGTTTGCATCCGTGGCTTAACTCCCTCTGTCCTGCCGGACTTGGCCCTGCATTTTATCGGATACCGTCGTGATTTCCGACATTTTGAACGGCAAATGTGAAGCGACGCACTCATTCCGAGCCGATCTCCCCCCTTGAGGGGGAGATGCCTGGCAAGGCAGAGGGGGGTAAGCGGCACATAATAACGTTTGCGTCGTGTACTATGCTTCTGTGAAAGCAGACATTCTCTAGCATTCACCGGAGAAAAGCGGACCCGGCTTCACCTTCCGGTCCAATACTCTGTTCAGTTTGGTTTCGAGCCGACACGTTAAGCCGCGCGTAATGGCGCACGGCACCTGATGACCGCTTGGATCACGCATTCATGCTGTCATCGCCACCGAAATCACTGTCATCGAAGCTGCTATTATCATAGCTGTCATTATCAGTCTCCAGGCTGGCCTGCTGGACGCCGCTGTCATCGCTTTGAGCGGGCGTATCGTCGCGACCGTTCTCGGTGATATTATAGGTATTGTTGTTGATGATGGTTTCCTCGACCGGCGCTTGAGCCATGCCGCCCATTCCCCCAGCCCCCAGCATATTGCCGAAACCGCCGCCGTGGGTGGTGAAGATATCGCGCACCGCATCGGCCACCAGCACGCCACCGGCAACGCCCGCTGCCGTGGTCAAGGCGCCGCGCAGAAAGCCGCCGCCGGCTGGTGCTGCTGCTGGTTGTTGCCCCATTTGCTGCCATGAGTTCCCTGCTGGAGCTTGAGCGCCCCAAGGGCCGGATTGCGGCGGGGCGCTGCGGCTGTAATCGTCATAGCCGCGGTTCTGCGCTGGCGCGGCACCCCAAGGCCCTGCATTGCGGGCTGGAGCGGGCGCTTGGCTGCCGCCTCCAAAAATCGAGCTGATGCCACCGAGAAAGCCGCCGCCTTGTTGCGGAGCGGGCGCTTGAGCCGGTCCACGGGACAGTTCATCCTGCAAATGGGCGATCTGGTTTTCGAGATCGCGGATCTTGGCAGTCGCTGCCTCCAGGCCTTTTTCCTGAATAATCACGGCCTGGGCCAGATAATAGGTGGCATAGGGCTGGCTGCGCAATTCGCCTTCGATCAGGCTTTCGGCCTCGCGGTCGCGCGGCGTTGAAGACGCCTGGCGCACGCGGTCAAACAATTGGGTCAGTAACTGGCGCTCTTCCGGTGACATGGATCTCATCTCCGATGACATGACTGACCATGATCTAGGGTGGCAATCATGGCTGTTCCAAGCCCTTGTGAATTACAAATATGTAACCTGTTCTGGTCCACGACGAAAAACGGCGGGATTTCTCCCGCCGTTGCTGGTTTTAGCTTGAATGAGCTATCAGCCCAGCATCAGAGCCGCGCCGCCGAGAGCCGTGGCCACGCCGAGCAACCGGGTGATGCGCGGGCCGAAGCGGTTGAGGCCGACGCCAAGGCCAATACCGACTGCATGCAGGAAAGCTGTAGCGATCAGGAAGCCGAGGCCGAATTCCAGCGCACCAGCACCAGCCAGTTCGGTGCCATGCGCATAGCCATGGAACAGCGCGAAAAGAGCGACGACAGCAGACGCGCCACCGGCGGGCATGCGCACGGCAGTTGCCACCAGAAGACCGAGAGCCATGACGGAGGCCAGGATGGCCGGCTCAACGAAGGGAAGATGGACCCCTGCCAGCGCCAGAAGAAAGCCAATGGCCATGGTGCCGACAAAAGCGGCGGGCACGGCATAGAGCGCCTTGCCACCCTGCTGCGAGGCCCAAAGACCGACGGCAACCATCGCCATGATGTGGTCGGGTCCGGTCAGCGGATGGGAAATCCCGGCCAGAACCGAGCCGTGTTCGGCAGGATTAAGATGGGCGAAGGCCGGAGCGGCGGCGCTGGCGAAAATGGCCGCAGTGAATGAAATGCGTTTGAACATCAACAGTCCCTCTTTTTGGTCAACCTGGCGTCCGGGATTCGGTCCCGCCGATTTGCTCTTTATGTCAGCCGCAAATGTAACGTAAGCAATTTTCAATTGTCCATGCGCAATTTGCCGGGGATACGGCTTCGTCGCGGGTCTTGCCTTGCACTCCCATGTCCCTGCGCCACATATACACGAATGAACGTTGCCCGGAGAAACTCAAATGTTTGCCTTTGACAATAGCTACGCCCGTCTGCCGGAACCGTTTCACGCCGCCGTTCTGCCGCAACCCGTGGCGCAGCCGAAGCTGATCCGGTTCAATCATGCGCTTGCGCAGGATCTAGGCCTGGACATGGAAGGCAAGGATGACACGGCTCTGGCGGAGATCTTTTCCGGCAATCGCATCGTTCAGGGCGCCAGCCCATTGGCCATGGCCTATGCCGGGCATCAATTCGGCAATTTCGTGCCGCAATTGGGCGATGGCCGCGCCATTCTGCTGGGCGAGGTGCTGGACCGTCATGGCAGGCGACGTGATATCCAGCTGAAAGGCGCAGGCCCCACGCCCTTTTCCCGCAATGGCGACGGGCGCGCAGCACTTGGCCCTGTGATCCGCGAATATATCGTCTCGGAAGCCATGCATGCACTCGGCCTTCCCACCACACGGGCGCTGGCCGCCGTTGCCACTGGCCAGCCGGTCAGACGTGAAGTGGCGCTGCCGGGCGCGGTCCTGACGCGGGTTGCCGCCAGCCATATCCGCGTCGGCACTTTCCAGTTCTTTGCCGCCCGCCAGGATAATGACAGCCTGAAGGCATTGGCCGATCATGTCATCGACCGGCATTATCCCATCCTCAAAGATGCAGACAACCGCTATCTGGCACTGCTGAACGCCATTGCCGACCGGCAGGCGGCACTGATTGCCCGCTGGCTATCGATCGGCTTTATCCATGGGGTGATGAATACCGACAATGTCGCGGTATCAGGCGAAACCATCGATTTTGGCCCCTGTGCCTTTCTCGATGAATATAATCCGAAAAAGGTGTTTTCCTCCATCGACCAGCGCGGACGCTATGCCTATGCCAACCAACCCGGTATTGGCCAATGGAACATGGCGCGGCTGGCCGAATGCCTGCTGCCGCTGTTTGACGGCGGCGAAGACAAGGCCGTGGAAGACGCCAATGCGGCGCTGGCCCGCTTCGGCGAAGTGTTCCAGACCTATTGGCTCGCCGCCTTCCGCGCCAAGCTGGGCGTGACCGGTAATGATGAAGCCGATCTGGCGCTGATCAACGATTTCCTTGGCTTGATGGAGACACATGAGGCCGATTTCACCTTGACCTTCCGCCAGCTCGGCAGGATCGCCGGAGGCGGCGTGGCACAGGATCTGATCCCGGAAACCGACGCACTGATCGCCTGGCTGATCCGTTGGCGCGCAAGGCTTGGCACGGAGCGCCCGGCAGAGATGATTGAAGCGGAAATGCAAACTATCAACCCTGCCCTCATTCCGCGCAACCACCGCATCGAAGAGGCAATCTCGGCGGCGGTCTATGATGATTATTCGTTCTTTGAACGGCTGACGCAGGCCCTGGAACGGCCATTTGAAGAATTGGAAGACACCGCGGATCTCAGAGTGCCGCCGAAAGCGGAAGAGAGAGTGACGCGAACATTTTGCGGGACGTGACAGTCCAACGCTATACCCAAACCTCTATTCAAGGCAGTCTATCGTGCAGTAGCAATCAACCATATGCAGCAGCGGGCTTAAGTCACTGAAACCAATTGCAGGCTCAAACGTTCCCTCCAGCGACAAACCTTGGGGGACGACTCGATGAGATGCAAAACGCTGCTGCTGGCCTTAAGCCTGATATGCCTGAGCGGCGCATCTCTTCCTCCAAAAGACGCCCTTCCCGAGCAGGGCCCCATACCCGATAGCAAACCGAAAACCGCAACCGATACGCCAGATGTTCCCTCCGGCGTTAAAAGCCCAGATACAAAAGATGACGTCGGCAAGCCCGGCGATAAATCCGCCCTGGTTCCGGCACCGGAAACCGTTCCCGTGCCGACGCCCTCACCCGCCGCGCCAACCCCTGTCCCGGCCCCTACCCCGGCCTCACCTGCTCCACCCTCCCAAACACCACCCGCATCGGCAGAACCGGCACCGGCCCCAACACCAGCTCCGGCACCCGCACCGCCTCCACCACCGCCAATCATGACGGAGGATCCGCAGGCCTATGGGCAATGCCTTAAGGATCTGAAGGCGGCAGGCGCGCAATTTACCGAACGGCCCCGGATCGATGACGGCGATGGTTGTGGCATTGATAAGCCGCTGGAGGTGACGCAAATCCTGCCGGGTGTCAGCCTGAAGCCGAAGGCAACTCTCCGCTGCGCGGCGGCACTGGAACTTTCGGAATGGATGCGCACTCTGGTTATTCCCGCCGCCGATCAGGCGCTTCCCGACAAAGGTCGGCTGAAGGCCGTGGACCAGGCCTCCTCCTATATCTGCCGTAACCGCAATAGCCGCAGCGATGGCAAGATGTCCGAACATGCCAAGGGCAATGCTTTGGATATTGCCGGCTTCGAGTTTGAAAAGGGCAACGTGCCGATGAAGATCGTGCCGGACAGCGAACCAACCCTGCCCGGCGCGTTCCAGCGCACCATCAATTCCTCAGCCTGCCTGTATTTCACCACCGTTCTGGCACCCGGAGCCGATGAGACCCATAAGGATCACTTGCATCTGGATCTCATCAAACGCCGCAACGATTACCGCGTCTGTCAGGAGCCGAATTGATCGAAACCGGATATCTCAGAACTTCTGCGAGATGGCGATTTTGAAATAACGACCGGCCTCGGAGTAAAGCGCATTGGCGTTGGAGACGTCCTTCACTTCAAGCGCGTCGTAATATTGCTTGTCGAACAGATTGTAGACACCGGCCTGAAGGCGCAGGCCCTTGGCCTGTTCCGGCTCCCACCAGCCCGTCAGATTGACGACGCCGTATCCGGCTGGCTTGGTGGAGGCGCTGGAGTCGTCGGAGACGGCAGCGGCGGCCACCAGACTGACATCCGCGCCCCAGGTCTGCCGTTCATAGCCGACACCGACAATGGCTTTCAGCGGCGCTACCGTGCTCAACAACTCGTCGGTATCAAGATCCACGCCACGCGCATAGAACATCGAGCCATGCAGGTTGATGCCGTTGGTGAAGGTCTTGTGGCCCTCGATCTCGACGCCGCTGATGCGGACATTGGCGCGGTTGATATATTCATAGGTCCCAAGCACATAGCCGGTGGTGCGAATGATGTCCGAGGTGTCGATGAAATTCTTATAGCGGGTGGTAAAGGCGCTGATCCGTCCACCGAAATCCTCGTTGCCAAGATTGGCACCGACATCGAAGCCCCAGCTGGTTTCCGGCTTCAGATCGGGATTGCCGATTGAGCGATAGAGCGGGGAATTGTCGTAATCCACATAGAGCTGATAGGCGTTGGGCGATTTAAACGCCGTGGAGAACTGGGCGTAAAGCTCGGCATCCGGCGTCGCCTGCCAGGCGGCGCGCAGCTTGGGAGAGAGGTGGGCGCCGTCCTGACCCTCCGGCATGGTTCCCTTATAGGTGTCGGTCTCCTGCGGGTCTTCCTTGTACCAATCGACGCGCAGGCCAGGCGTCAGCGAAACGGGGCTGTTGCCCACCGAAATCTTGTCCTCGACAAAAGCGCCGAGCTTGTAGGAATTGACATCAGGCGAATAGGACTGGTTGGTGTGGTAATAGGCGCAACCGGACACGTAAGTGACTGAGCAGGTGTCCTGACCGGCGAGATAATAGCTGCTCTGGCTGAAGCGGAGATCGGTGCCAAAGGTCAGCTTGTGGTTCAGCGCGCCAGTGCTGAAATCGGAATTGGCATAGCCATTGAACCCGTAATCACGCTGCTCGCTTTCCATGGACCGGTCGTAAATGCCGATTGGAGCCGTCAGCCGGTAGCTGGATGTGCCTTCCACCCGGGTCGCGCGCTGCCAGTAAAGGGTGGCGAAGGCGCTGTCGATCCAGCTATCCGCAGAGGTGCTGTCATAGACATAATCGAGCGAAACCCGGTCGCGGCCCTTGTCCTGGATATAATCGTAATCACCGGCGCGATAGGTGGTGCCGTAGCTGGTATTGGACTTGTAATCCTTCTTGGAATTATAGTCGTAATGCTCCGCCGTCAGGCCGATCGTATGACCGCCTTCCAGCTCCTGGCGGATCTTGAACAGGAAATTGCGGTCGTTATAGCTCATCGGATCGGCTTCGGTCCGGGTTCCCCTGGTGCCGCCGACATCGCCTGTTGTTTCGGTCTCATGGCCGTATTTGTAGGAGGACTGGAACAGTACCGAGGTATTGTCGAATTTCTTGGCAATCGCGCCTGAGGCCGTCAGCGAGCGGTCCGAGCCATCATAGCCAAGCTTGGCGATACCGCCAAAGCTCTTGCCATCGCCAATCAGGTCCTCCGGCTCATAGGTATGCAGGAGCAACGCGCCGCCGAGCGCACCGGACCCGGCGCGGCTGGAATCGGCGCTGTGCAGCACGTCCACCGACGACAGCGAATTGAAATCATAGGTGTCGGCACCGCCGCCATAGCTATAAACCGTGTCGAAGAAATAGGGCACCGGAATGCCGTCGATGGTCGTCAGCACCCGGTCGGCCTCCAGGCCGCGAATGTTGACGCTCTTGGAATTCTTCACATAGGTCACACTCGGCTCGACCGTATTGCCGAGGTCATCGACATCGTCGATCTGCTTCTTCTGCAATTGCTCGGCCGAGGTATGGGTCGCCACCGGCGTGTCTTCCACGGAACCCTTTACAACCTTCTGGCCCTTGACGGTAATGGTCGAAAGTTCGGTCTGGCCATTAGAGCCGCCGTTTTCCGCCGTTTTTGCCGCTTCCTGCGCGATGACAGGCACGGCCGCATAGAAGGAGCAAAGTGCCGTGCAGGCAAGCAGAACAGGCCGAATTCCCCGAAAAGACATGGTGCAAACTTTCAATACGGCGCACGAAACCCCTCGGCCGCAGGGCAGTGCAGCCGGCTTCGCACGCAATTGGTCGTCCCCGAAACAAGCCGCCGTCAGAAAAGACGCGCCTTAATTCGGACACTTATTAAACATGATTTTTTATGTCAAGATTAAAAACATGATTAAATAAATCATGTTATATTTTGCACTTTAGTGATGTAAAGCAACGCAGCACTATTCTTTAAAACAGGCCTTCGACCAGCCCATCATCATCAAGCCGGATGGTTTCGGCTGCCGGCTTTCTCGGCAGGCCGGGCATGGTCATGATATCGCCGGTGATAGCCACCACGAAACCGGCACCCGCTGATAGCCGCACGTCACGCACATGCACTTCATGGCCATCGGGAGCGCCGAGCAGCGACGGGTCGGTGGAGAAGGAATACTGGGTTTTGGCGATGCAGACCGGCAGGTCGCCATAGCCCATAGCCTCAAACTGGGATAGTTGGTCGATGACAGCGCGGTCCGCAGTGACACTCCCCGCACGGTAAATCCGCTTGGCGACGGTTTCGATCTTGGCAAACAGCGGCATGTCGTCCGGGTAAAGAGGCTGGAAATCGGCAATGCCGCTGTCGGCCATGGCCGCCACTTTCCTGGCCAGTTCCTCAATGCCCGCACCACCCTCGGCCCAATGACGGCAGAGCACGGCTTCGACACCGATGCTGGCGGCATAATCCTGAAGGGCGGCGATTTCCGCCGGCGTATCCGACAGGAAATGGTTGATAGCGACAATGACAGGCACACCAAAGCCCCGAACATTTTCCACATGCCGCCCAAGGTTGACAGCACCCCGGACCAGGGCGGCCACATCCTCGTGGCCAAGCTCCGTTTTGGCAACACCGCCATTCATCTTCAACGCCCGCACCGTAGCGACGATGACGGCAGCCGCCGGGCGCAAACCGGCCTTGCGGCATTTGATATCGAAGAACTTTTCAGCGCCAAGATCGGCACCAAAGCCCGCTTCCGTCACCACATAATCGGCAAGCTTCAGGGCTGCCCTCGTCGCCACCACCGAATTGCAGCCGTGGGCGATATTGGCAAACGGGCCGCCATGCACCAGCGCCGGATTGTTTTCCAGCGTCTGCACCAGATTGGGCTGCATCGCCTCTTTCAGCAGCACCGTCATGGCTTGATGGGCCTTGATATCACGGGCATGCACGGGCGTCTTGTCACGCCGGTAGCCGATGACGATCTGGCCCAACCGCTCTTCCAGATCAGCCAGATCGCGGGCCAGACAGAGGATGGCCATCACTTCGGAAGCAACCGTGATATCGAAGCCGGTTTCGCGCGGAAAGCCGTTGCGAACGCCACCCAGCGCCCCGACCATCTCGCGCAGCGCACGGTCATTCATGTCCACCACCCGGCGCCAGGCGATACGGCGCGTATCGAGATCCTGTTCATTGCCCCAGTAAATATGGTTATCGATCATCGCCGCCAGCAGGTTATGCGCGGAGGTGATGGCGTGGAAATCGCCGGTGAAATGCAGGTTAATGTCTTCCATCGGCACGACCTGCGCCCGCCCGCCACCGGCAGCGCCACCCTTCACCCCGAAACAGGGACCAAGCGACGGCTCACGCACGCAGACCATGGCCTTGGCGCCGATACGGTTAAGCCCGTCCACCAGGCCGACCGTGGTCGTGGTCTTGCCCTCGCCTGCTGGTGTCGGATTGATTGCCGTCACCAGGATGAGCTTGCCATCCTTGCGATCTTCAAGCGAATGCAGGAATGAAGCGCTGATCTTAGCCTTGTCATGGCCATAGGGCTGCAAATCACCGGGGCTGATTCCCAAACGCTCGCCAATCTGCGTGATCGCAAGCTTGGATGCTGCACGTGCAATTTCAATATCCGACATCAGCCTCTTAACCCTGTCTCTCCACCGTTTCCGGCACTTTTCCTTCAGGTCGCTCGCACTACAGCGCCGCGCATTGACCCTTTATATCAAGTCTTCAAGATGCTCACGCATCCCTGCCGCGAAAACATTGAAAATATCGCAAAGGCATCAGCTGCTTGAGATATTTGCAAAGGCAATACGATTGGCTATCTTCCATGGCGCATCGTATTACCGCATAATTCAGCGCGCCCGGTAGAGCGCGACACAAAAATTCTCGTGCCTGCGGAAAATCTCGGTCAATCCATGAAACAGCCCACCCCGACGAACTCATCGGCAGGGGCAAATGAACAGCCTAAATCATCATAAAGCCCTGCATGATGCATCCCATTTTAAAGTAGGATTTTACGGATAAGGAGTTATGCAGGCCCTAGTGCATCGATCCAAACGGAGGCTTCAGCCGAGTTTGGAAAAATCGATGCATAAACAAAAAATGAGTGCACGAAAGCATGAACGAAGTGAATGCGTCAGTGCACTAGGCGCGGTAAGCTCAACAGAAGGCGCTTATTTTCGCAAGACACGTTATTACCTTGACTTTTAGGGGGACCGGCGCTCATTTAACACTCACTTCAATGCATTTCCGACCGCATGGACGCGGAAGCGCCACAGTGGAAGAAATACAACCGAAGGCAAGCATCAGCACAACCATTTCAATTAAAGCGAAAGATATATATTTTTTCGCTAATGAGTTCACAGGGTTTTGAAAGACATTTTTTGAAATTAATCGATAAGAACTTTCGAAAGCTCTAGGATTTAATATATAAAATCCCCCTATATCCGCTTCGTCGCCAAACACACCGCCCTTACCTCAAATTCAGTCGCCCCACATGTTGATCGCCGAGCGCCAGACACTGCTCAGTACAGAAATAACCGCAATGGAAAGCCGTGAGCATTGTGCGGAGATCCTGCGCACTGTTGCCCAGGCGTTTGGCCTGTCGCATGGCAGTATCCTGCTCGCACCGTGTGCGACCGATGTGCATCTCCTGCCACTGGTCATGGAAACCACCTTGCCGATGGAATTCGGCCATGAATTCGACCGCCACCAATTTGTCAAATTCTGTCCGGTGGTCAAGAAATTCGCCGGCTCGATCCTGCCGCGAACCTGGGACATGAAATTCAGGGAACCCAATGACATGGCGGAGGAATGGCCGCCTGCCATGCGCGACCTGATGATGCGGTTCAAGCTGATCGTCGGCGTTGTCTTCATTTTCCCCTCCCTTGATTCCCGGCTGTATTTCATGCGGTTCGATGGGGATCGCTCACCTCTCTCCCAATGCGAGGTCAATGAACTGGGCATGCTGGCAATGGCGGTTTTCGACACCTATGACCGCCTCCGCCGCACCGAGTTGATGAATGTCGATGTTCTCTCCGTGCGCGAACTGGAAGTGCTTCGCTGGACGGCGCAGGGCAAAACCTCGGTAGAAATTGGCCAGATCCTCAGCCTCTCCGACCACACCATAAACGCGTATATGACAACAGCTATGAAAAAGCTGGATTGCGTCAACCGGACGCAATTGGTAGCAAAGGCCATTAGGCTGAAGCTCATTCAATAATTCATTTGCTTCAGCCAAGCCAAAAGGGAGGCTATTCACTTGGCTTGGCGCTCGAACAAACCGCGGCCTTGTCCGCTTCAGGATTTTCATTCAATTGGATTGCAGGAATGTGATGTCGTCAATCTAACCCATGCCATGAATATCTGTGGCTTCTGGCGACTGGATATAGATCAGGGTCATTTATATGGCACGCCGCATGTGTCGAAGCTCTACGAGCTAGACCATTCTGAAGGTCCATTGAATATAAAGGATTTTTGCGACCGCATGCACCCGCAGGACGTGGACCAGGTGATGGACAGCTATTATCGCGCCGGTACCAATCGCGGTGTTTTCCACAATATCCACCGGATCATCACCACAAGCGGTACCTTGAAATATATTCGCACCGTCGGTCTCTATTATCCGGTCGAGGGCGCATCCGGCGAATATCGCGGCATGCTGCATGAGTTGTTTCAACTGGAACCCACGGCAAGCTTCATCGAATTATAAGACATGGCCCGGCGGTCTGCCCGCCGGGCCATTGACAATCAGCGCTGCAGAACGGCTCGCAATTCCACCATATTGGCGCGCACGCGCAACGTGTAGAATCCCATAGTTGAAAGATGGTTCGGCATGAACAGGCCGTCCTCGCTGCCATTGGAGACAATCATCGGCTGAACCTTGAGTGCAGCTTCGAACTGCTTTTCCAGCTCTGCCCAGATCGCTGTCAGGTTACGCTCGCGCACCACGTCGATAAAATCGGCCTTTGCCGCCTGAAACAGCGCATACTGCCCATAGAGCTGACCATAAGCGAACCAGAAACGGTCGTCGGCCCGCGTGTCGAACCAGCCGCCATTATGCTCTTCGGAGCGGCGGCGCAGAATGTCGGATGTGTTGCCGAGGTCGCTGGCCAGGCCGTCGAGCAGTTTGACGAGATTGTCAGCCCGGGCATCGAACACTGCCTTGCAGGTTTCCAGATCGGAATTAAATCCACGCCAACTGGTGATTGCGGCGCGATAATAGCTTGGCGTCGGCGTCTTGAATCCGAACGGATTGGAGCCGAAATACCAGGTGCCTTCGTTGAACTGGATATTGCCACGCGCATCCTGCAGATCGGTGTTGATACCGGAAGTACCCCTCACCCGGCCAAGATCGTCGGCTAATACGATGCCAACCCGGCGCGCCACCTGATTGATACCGCGCTGGAACGAGGCCTTGTTGTCAAAGAACGGCGTGTCATCCCAGCTCATCCCGAACAGGCCAAGCTTGTAGAGCAGCGTCGAAGACACCCAGACATTCTGGTTGACGTTGGAATCCGTCAGATCGGCAACCGTGGTGACGATAGCGGAATTCTGGCAGGTGCCGGGCTTGTCGGCGATCTGCTGTCCGGCAGCGACCTTGCGGTCGGCAAAGCCAAAGGCCTTGGCAAAGGCCGGATCAAAGCCATACCAGACCTGCGTGCGCCACAAAAACTGCCCATAGGCCGCAATCAGCACCAGCACAATCAGCGCGACGGAACCACGGAAAATATAGGCACGCTTGCCCGCTTCGCTATGGCGGGCGCGGAAGGGCCAGGCCACCGCCGTATAGAGAAGATTACCGCTGCGCCGAAGCGCTCCCCAGAGCCCTCGGAAAAACCCCGTTAGCGCATTCAGCATCTGCCCTGTCTCCCGTCCTGTGGTCATGGCAACGGCGGACGCACGGCGTCCGGTCACTGCTCAACAGATATGTCTGCCCATCAACAATAACAACGACAAACCGCGTTTTTAACGACACAAGGTTCTCAGGTGGCGATATTTTTGAAAAACAACCGGTTGGACTTGTCGACTGTCAAATATCAGCGCACGCTTCACCCATTGAACAGTTCATCCCAATGCAGGCGGCAGAAGGACACATATTTCTCGTTGCCGCCAACTTCGATCTGCGCACCCTCGCGCATCACCTGGCCGCTCGCATCGAAGCGGGCATTCATCGTCGCCTTGCGGCCGCAATGGCAGATCGTGCGGATTTCGCGCAATTCGTCGGCAATCCCCAGCAGCAACCGAGAGGCCGGAAACAGCTGGCCCTGGAAATCCGTGCGCAGGCCATAGGCCATGACCGGAATATGCAGGCGGTCGGCAATCCGCGCCAATTGCCAGACATGGTGCTCGCTCAAAAAATTGGCCTCGTCGACAAAAACGCAGGCAATCGGCTCGCTTGCATGCATGGCCTCGACCACGGCAAACAGATCGGTGCCCGGCTCGAAGGTTTCGGCGGGGCTGGAAAGCCCAATGCGGGAAGCGACCCGCCCGCGCCCGGCTCGATCATCCAGTGCGGCGACAAAAATTACCGTGCGCATACCGCGCTCCTGATAATTGTAGGAGGCCTGCAACAGCATGGTGGATTTACCGGCATTCATGGCGGCATAATTGAAATACAGCTTGGCCACTGGCACCAGCTCCCTGCGGTTCATCTTTTATACAAAGTCACGACGATGCTAACGCATCCTCGACGGACAAAAATTTCGAATACCTAAAATACATCAGAGGCTTGAGCTATCCGAAAACGGCATACGACCCACCATTTCAATGACAGTTCGCATTCGCGCCGCCATGCAGCACAAAAACGAGGCGGTTTTAACCCGCAAAATCGAAAATCCCACGATTTCTGTCGGGATTTCGACAAGAGTTTAGACAAGACCGCGCCACAAAATCCTATCCCGGAAGGCATCGTCATAAAAAAATTCAACCATACGGATGCCTTCCTGCTCCGCACCCGAGCAGCCCGGATTTGCGGCTATAGAGCACATTTTCAGGTCGGGATGACAAAATGTCGCAAATACCCCCTATGGACCGGCGCGAACACGCAGGCTTGCCTCGGCTGTTTATGTATTCATAATGACGGGAACTAAAAAAGGAGCAGAATATGCCGATTGCCAAGACACTGAAATTTGCACTGCCGAAATACGCTCTGGCCTTGGCCGGATGCGTCGCAGCATTCAGCCCGGCTGCCTTTGCGGCGGAAGCCGCCAGTTGCGGCACCGTTCGCATCTCGGATGTCGGCTGGACGGACTTGGCCTCCACCAATGCCTCCTTCGTCACCGTTCTGGAGGCATTGGGTTACAAGGCCGACGTCAAGACGCTCGGCGTGCCCGTGACCTATTCCTCAATGAAGAACAAGGATATCGACGTCTTCCTTGGCAATTGGATGCCAGCCCAGAAGGAAGCCATCCAGCAATATATCTCGATGACAAGTCGATCGACAGTGTCGCCGTCAATCTCGAAGGCGCAAAATACACGCTGGCCACCAACGCCGCTGGCGCCAAGCTCGGCATCAAGAGCTTCAAGGATGTCGCTGCTCACAAGGCCGAACTTGATGGCAAGATTTACGGGATCGAGCCGGGCAATGAAGGCAATGGCATGATCGTGTCGCTGATCGAGGGCGACAAATTCGGCCTCAAGGGCTTTAACGTCGTGGAGTCCTCCGAACAGGGCATGTTGAGCCAGGTGACCCGCGCCGACAAGGAAAACAAGCCGGTGATCTTCCTGGCCTGGGCACCACATCCGATGAACACCGCCCACCAGATCACCTATCTCGCCGATGGCGACGACACGGTGTTCGGCCCCAATTACGGTGGAGCGACAGTCTATACGGTGGCGCGCGGCGGCTATGCCAAGGAATGTCCAAATGTCGGCAAGCTGCTGACCAACATGAAGTTTTCGCTCGACATGGAAAATGCCATCATGGGCAAGATCCTCGATGATGGCGAAGACGCCGACAAGGCTGCCAAGACCTGGCTGAAGGCCAACCCAACCGTGATCGAGCCCTGGCTGGCTGGCGTCACCACCAAGGATGGCAAGGACGGCCTGGCGGCGGTCAAGACCAAGCTTGGCTTGTAAGCACCACTGAACGATAGCGCCAGGGCGAAACATTGCGCCCTGGCATCGCTATTCTTTATTCTCTTTTTTACGCATTTCCTGCAAATGCTCGAAAGGATGCGTTTCAGTGGATTGGCTGACTGATTTCAAAATTCCCATCGGCCCCACCGCCAAAGTCGTTGTTGACTGGCTGACGGCCAACGGAGCCTGGTTTTTCGACTGGCTCTCCCACCTCATTTCAAGCAGTATCGATGGCGTTCTGTTCGTGCTGCAATATCCCAACCCGCTGGTGACAGCACTTGCCATCAGCATTATCGCCTGGCTGCTGCGCCGCTCCCTTCTCGTGGCGATCTTCACCTTTCTCGGCCTGGCGCTGATCATCAACCAGGGCTATTTCAAGGAAACCACCGAGACGCTGGCGCTGGTTCTGGCCTCCACCGCCGTCTGTATGCTGATCGGCGTGCCGCTCGGCATCCTGGCCGCGCGCCGCGCATGGATCTACGCCCTCATGCGCCCGGTCCTGGACCTGATGCAGACCATCCCGACCTTCGTCTATCTCATCCCGGCGCTGATCCTGTTCGGGCTCGGCATGGTGCCCGGTCTGATCGCCACGGTGATCTTTGCCGTCCCCTCACCCATTCGTCTGACCCGGCTCGGCATCGTCTCCACCCCTTCCTCCCTGGTGGAAGCTGCCGTTGCCTTCGGCGCCACGCCCACCCAGGTGCTGCGCAAGGTGGAATTGCCCTATGCCCTGCCACAGATCATGGCAGGACTGACCCAGACCATCATGCTGTCGCTGTCCATGGTGGTGATTGCCGCGCTGGTCGGCGCTGCCGGTCTCGGCGTTCCGGTGGTGCGGGCGCTGAATACCGTCAATATCGCCAGGGGTTTCGAAGCCGGCCTTTGTATCGTCATCCTGGCAATCATTCTGGATCGGATGTTCCGCATTCCATCGGCGGGAGATGACCAATGAGCGATGCAGTCATCTTCGGAAATGTCGACATCATATTCGGCGATCGGCCACAAAAGGCACTTGCCCTGGTCGATCAGGGCCGGACACGCGACGAGATCAACAAGGAAACCGGCCTGATCCTCGGCGTGGCCAATGCCTCGCTGACTTTGAAGGAAGGCGAAATCCTGGTGCTGATGGGCCTGTCCGGCTCCGGCAAATCGACACTGCTGCGGGCCGTCAACGGCTTGGCGCCCGTGGTGCGCGGCTCGGTGTCGGTTAAGTCGCGCAATGGCTTTGTTGATCCCTACCAGGCCAGCCGCAAGGCGTTGCGCGACCTGCGCATGCACAGCGTCTCGATGGTGTTCCAGCAATTCGGCCTGCTGCCTTGGCGCAGCGTTGCCGACAATATCGGCTTCGGGCTGGAATTGGCGGGCGTTGGCGAAAAGGAGCGGCGGAAAATCGTTGCCGAGCAATTGGAATTGGTCAACCTGACGCAATGGGCCGACCGCAAGGTGGACGAATTGTCCGGTGGCATGCAGCAGCGGGTCGGCCTGGCCCGCGCCTTTGCCACCGGCGCACCGATCCTGTTGATGGACGAACCGTTCTCGGCGCTCGATCCGCTGATCCGCACACGCTTGCAGGATGAATTGCTGGAATTCCAGCATCGACTAAAAAAGACCATCCTGTTCGTCAGCCACGATCTGGATGAGGCCTTCCGGATTGGCAACCGCATCGCCATCATGGAAAGCGGCAGGATCATCCAATGCGGCACGCCGCAGCAGATCGTCCAGAACCCGGCGGATCAATATGTCGCCGATTTCGTGCGCAACATGAACCCGATCAGCATGTTGACGGCGAGAGATGTCATGACTGCCGGTACCAGTCACACGCCGGGTCTCGGCGTCACCGCCACCGCCGCGCCGGAAACGCCGCTGATCGATATTCTTGACGCCATGGCCCGCCAGCCCGGCCTGGTCGGCGTGGTGGAGAACGGCACGGTGATCGGCGCGATCGGCGCGCAGGATGTGGTCTCGGCTCTAACCCGGCACCGCCAGACCTGACGTAGAAAGAGGCGCAGAACGACGCCATTTAGCCGAGGGCCGCTGCTTACGGTATCATGCGTTTATTAAAACCCGTGATGCCATGAGCGGCGGCCCTTGACGCTTTCCCGCTAGGGAACGCTGGGATATGGTTGAAGCTCCGCTCTGCCCACAAGCAGCACGCACCCAGCCGCAAACCATGAGACAGCCCGATGATCGACCGCCCCTCTCCCATCCGTCCAACTGATGACGAGGCGCGGCGCCAGGCGCGGACCCTGTTGCGCAGCGCCACCCATGTTCCCCTGGGCGTTCTCGATCCGCAAACCGGTGGGCCTTTCGTCAGTCGCGTGCTGATGGGCACCATGCCGGATGGAACGCTGACCGTTCTGGTCTCACGCCTCTCGGCTCATACCCGGGCCATGCTGGCCGATCCGCGCGTATCGCTGCTGGCCGGCGAACCCGGCAAGGGTGATCCCCTCGCCTATCCGCGTCTCACCGTTCAATGCCTTGCAAGCCCGGTGGACCCCGATAGCGACATTCATCAGGCGATGCGTTGCCGCTTTCTGGCCCGTCATCCCAAGGCAAAGCTCTATATCGATTTTCCGGATTTTCTGTTTTTCCAGCTCATGCCGCAACGTGCCGCCATGAACGGCGGGTTCGGAAAAGCCTTCCTGCTGGATGGAGAGGATTTGTTGATTCGAACAAAGCTTACGTTCGCCGACGGTAAAACCGAGGCTCAAACCATACAAGATTTAGGGTATGGACTTCTGCAAATCATAAAAAATCCCCCTTATCATAAGGGGCAAAAGCCGAAGGGAAAAGTCACAATCTGCGGGTTGGATGCGTCGGGAATCGACTTTTTTTGGGGTAAAAGGCTGTTTCGATGCGAATTTGAGCGTGAAATTGTGTCTTTGGACACACACCCTTCACTCCAATCTAATTAAGATGAAACGATACCTTAAATTTAGGCATATACAATCCTCCTCATATTGCTAGACTCAAGGCGTAGGGTTTCTTGTGGGATGCAACAACCAGGGCCTGCCATGTGTGCAGGCCAATCGCTTCAAAGGAAGATTGAGAGATGAAAGCCAATGACTTGTCTGATCACTCGAATGCGGCTGCCGGCCTCCTCACGGCCATGGCCAATCCTAAGCGACTGATGATTCTCTGCAGCCTGGTTCAAGGTGAGGTGCCGGTTGGCGTCTTGGCCTCGCAGGTTGGCTTGAGCCAGTCAGCGCTGTCCCAGCACCTGTCCAAGCTTCGCGCCCAGAAGCTGGTCAAGACCCGCCGCGATGCCCAGACCATCTATTATTCCAGCACGTCGGATGCCGTCATGAAAGTGCTCGGCACGCTCGAGGATATATTCTGCCATCAGGAAAGCAGCAGAAACGCTGCTTGAATGATAACGCTGACATAACAGCTTAATCTAAAATAAAAGGCGGCTTGATGTTAAAAATACATCGGCCGCCTATCCTATTCTTGACTGAACCGCGGGAAACAGATCAGCAGGACATCAGCCAGCGCGCATCTGCATTAATGGCTATTCCTGACAGCTAGCTGAACAGGCAATCTGCTTTATAAAATTTCAGATTTTCAAAACCCGTTGGCGACCTATATTTTGGCGCTCGTCTGATGTCGCAAGCAGGCCTGTCCGGCCAGCAGATGACAGACCCCGAACCACCAATGCAGTTCGGAGCCCGCTCTCTTCAAAAAAAGCGTCTATTCCTACTCCCGCACACTTCAAATCCCGTGGGATTGAGAGAGTTATGCAGCAGTGGCCGCCGGTCGATCGATGCTGTCGAACTGCCCTTCGATCCTGCATCTGATCATGCTGGCATATACCCATGGCGAGCTTGTGCCGACCTTGCCCGCTGAACGTGCAATCCGCGATGCTTCCGTATTTTGCGTTTTATCAAATGCAGAAAAACGCTGCGCCGTCATCGCGTTTCAACTCCATTTCCTTCTTTTTCCCATTCTGGTTTGAGGAGGACATTATGCATCAGGATAAACACTGACTTCGCTGATTATTCAGGATAGCCGCCCTCTGGCCGCTTGACGGCACAAGGCCGGCTGCTAGTTTGACCGCGCGGTAAATTTATGCGGAGCGGCTGGCCTAGATGGACGGCTGATTTGCCAGTTACAGCGCCATATGTCCATGTCACTGCGGCGTGACCTTCAATATGTGAAGACACGAACCCGCAGCCGATTGAACCACCGGATATGGCCCCGAAACCACTGACAGGGCCCGCGGAAAGGGCCATGGAGAGCATCATGTCCAATCGCACCACTATTCCCAACGACCTGCGCGCCTTCTGGATGCCGTTTACCGCCAATCGCCAATACAAGCAGGAGCCGCGCCTGTTCGTTGGCGCCAAGGACATGTATTACACCACCCATGATGGCCGTCAGGTTCTGGATGGCACGGCAGGTCTGTGGTGCGTCAACGCCGGCCATTGCCGCCCTCTGATCACCGAGGCGATCCGTCAGCAGGCGGGCGAACTGGATTACGCCCCCGCCTTCCAGCTCGGCCATCCCAAGGCCTTCGAGCTGGCCAACCGCCTGGTGGATATCGCTCCTGCCGGCATGGAGCATGTGCTTTACACCAATTCCGGCTCCGAATCGGTCGAGACCGCGCTGAAGGTGGCGCTGGCCTATCACCGCGTCAAAGGCAATGGCTCGCGCTTCCGCCTGATCGGCCGCGAGCGCGGCTATCACGGCGTCAATTTCGGCGGCATTTCGGTGGGTGGCATCGTCTCCAACCGCAAGATGTTCGGCACGCTTTTGACCGGCGTCGACCACATGCCCCATACCCATTTGCCAGAAAAGAACGCCTTCACCAAGGGACAGCCGGAGCATGGTGGCGATCTGGCAGCCGAGCTGGAGCGCATCGTCACCCTGCATGACGCCTCCACGGTTGCTGCCGTTATCGTCGAGCCGGTCGCAGGCTCCACCGGCGTGCTGATCCCGCCGAAGGGCTATCTGCAAAAGCTGCGCGATATCTGCACCAAGCACGGTATCCTGTTGATTTTCGATGAAGTCATCACCGGCTATGGCCGTCTTGGCGCGCCGTTTGCCGCCCAGTATTTCGATGTGACGCCGGACATTATCGTCACCGCCAAGGGCCTGACCAATGGCGTCATCCCGATGGGCGCGGTGTTCGTGACATCAGAAATCCACGATGCCTTCATGTCCGGCCCGGAACACATGATCGAGTTCTTCCACGGCTATACCTATTCCGGCAACCCGATTGCCTCAGCCGCAGCGCTTGGCACGCTCGACACCTACCGGGACGAAGGCCTGCTGACCCGCGCCAGCGAACTCGCCCCCTATTGGGAAGAACAGCTTCACAGCCTTGCCGACTGCCCCAATGTCATTGATATCAGAAATATTGGCCTGATCGGCGCCGTGGAGCTGAAACCCATCGACGGCGAACCCACCAAACGCGCCTTCAACGCCTTCCTGAAGGCCTATGAAGACGGATTGCTGATCCGCACCACCGGCGACATCATCGCCCTGTCACCGCCGCTGATCATCTCCAAGGCCGAAATCGACCAATTGATCGACAAGCTGCGCAAGGTGCTGATGAGCAATATCTGACGGCGGTTACGCGTTAGACATGATAAAGGCGGCGGGTTTCCTGCCGCCTTTTTTAGGCCGTAGACTCATAACGATCTGATCCAAATTCTTGCTGCTGCCAATTTGACAGCGGCGAGAAAGTTCAATGGGTCTTTGTCGTAACGGGTTGCGATGCCTCTGAACTGTTTGAGTTTGCTGAAGAAACGCTCAACGAGATTGCGCTGTCGGTAAACCCATTGGCTGAAAGGGAAGCTTCCCTTCCGATTGCTCTTGGCAGGAATATTGGCCCATGCCTGCCTTTGCTTTGCAAATGCTCTGATCGCGTTGGTATCGTAGGCCTTGTCCGCCAGCAGGATCGCACCCTTGGAGATTGTCTGTAACAATGGTTCTGCCATGCGACCATCATGGGCTTGACCGGCTGTGAGTGCGAGACGGATCGTCGGCCATCGGCGTCGACAACGGCGTGGATTTTGGTGGTCAAGCCGCCACGGGAACGTCCCATGCAGCCATCGTGTTGATCCCCCTTTTTCCCGTGGCCGCATGTTGATGAACACGGACACAGGAGCTGTCGATCATAACGATATCGCCGTCGAAAGCCTTGGAAATCTCGCCCAGAACATGATCCCAGACACCCGCCTTTCGCCATCGCACGAACCGGTTGTAGCAGGTTGTATATGGACCATATCGATCAGGAACGTCTGCCCAGGGTGAACCTGTCCGAAACCGCCACAAGATGCCGTTGATCACCCGCCGGTCGTCAACCCGTGGCACCCCACGCGGCTTGTTGGGCAACAAGGGCTGGATGACAGTCCATTCGAAATCGGTGAGATCAAACCGGCGACGGGTCATGAGAGGCCTCCAAATCAAGGCCTCAGTGAATCAAAATCAGGCCGATTTGCAAACCCGGTTTATGAGTGTGCGGCCTAATAGAAGTTGGTGCCTCTGAACAAAGTGTTGAAGCAGTTCATACGCTTGCTATATGTCGCTTTCAGAAGGCATCCAGTCGCTTCAACTTGCGACACACACTCTTATTTTCAAGCACTTCTGGATGGAATCTCGTTGCGAACGTCTCCCTAAAATGATCTAATTGCGTCATGATCGATATTTTGTAGCGCTCCGCCGGGAATAGAGACATATCCTGCCGAGGCTTTCGAAAATGGGGGGAATTGTGCATGGATATCACCGCATCTGCTGCATCCGTCTCCGGCTTGTCGCTGCAAGCAAAGCTTGAAATTGTCCTGCGCAAGGCAGCCGCCCTCCTCCCTGCCGATATCGGCAACCGGCTGCTGGCGCTTGTCACCCCCACGTCACTTGCCATCATGGCGGGGGTCGTACTGATCTGGGCGGGATCGCATTTTGTCGGCGTCGGTGAAATTGCCGATGTGATCCTTCTAGCCGCTGGCTGGCTGATGATCGGAACGGCAGCGGTGCAAGGCGGCGAAAAGCTTTTGGATTTCGCGGTTGGCACACATTCCGCCAAGACCACCGCAGATCTGGACAAAGCGGCAAAGGATCTGGCGGATGCCATCACCATTCTCGGTGTCGATGTCGTGCTTGGGCTGCTGCTCAAGGGCAAGCCGAAAGGAACGTTCAAGAGCGTCCAAGGCACGATGCCAAGCTATAGTCAGTTCACTCGAGCCATGCCTAAAGCCGGACCAATGCGGATCTACGAGGCAAAACTGGTGTTCTCGCGCAGCAAATTCGCCGGACAGGGCGGCACCCGGCCGGACAATGTCGCGACCATCGGCCGCGACTTCTTTCCGGGAGCGAAACCTTTTCCAGAGGTTATCCGGTCCGTTCGCCAGACGGTCTATCACGAGCGTATCCATCAGCGGCTGACACAAGCCTTTTCCCTGCTCGGTCGTCCCGGTCTTTATATGAAGATGGGCGCTTACAAGCGCTCCTATATCCTGCGCTATATAGAGGAAGCCGCCGCCGAGGCCTACGGACTGGCCCGCACTGGCGGTGCGCGCCCAGGCGAACTTTCGGCAATCCAGTTCCCGCTGAACGGCAATTACGGCATCACCGTCGCCAAGATGGGCGAGGAAGCCAAAGGGGTTTTGCTCGGCCCGATCGCGGTGGGCGGCGCCACATACAACGCCTTTTACGGGGCAGCACACAATGATCACTGAGCAGCAAGCGATCGAGGCTGCCGAGCGTTTCTTGACGCAACGAAAATACACGCCTTGGGACGAGACCTCGGTCCGGGTGACATTTTCCGAAATTGAGAACCGCTCGACATTCGTGGTCTCTGCCTACGACGCCGTTCCGCCCGGGGAAGAAGAGTGGATGCAGCCCCCGCCGGTGCCTGTCGCCTATCTCGTCGATGCCATCGGCGGCATCGTATACGGCGTTGAAACCGAGCGTGGACGCACGGTGTTCGGTTGATCTCCTGCGCGAGCGCCGACCATACTATGGCTTGATCGAAGATGCTCGCTGAGGAAGAGGCACGAGAGGCGGTGCGCCAATTCCTGGCGCAAAGGCATCACGCGCCCTTGCGGGAGAGCCTGACGACGGCTGAGCGACAAGTGATCGAAGACCGCGATGCCTGGGTGATCAGTGGGGTGTCAGAAGATTCTCCTGCCGACGAAGACTGGATGTATTTTCTCATTCAGCTGACACTTTATTTCGTCGATGCCGCAACAGGCAGCGTGTTTGGCTACCAAGCCGGAAGCAGCCGCACGATCTTCAAGTGAAGAATTTTAGTTTGGCTTGATTGCTCCTCTTCCAACGGTCGCCGATAGATGAAATTTTCCAGTATCTGGCCCCGCTTAACGAGACA
Organism: Allorhizobium ampelinum S4; assembly: GCF_000016285.1. NCBI lineage: Bacteria > Pseudomonadati > Pseudomonadota > Alphaproteobacteria > Hyphomicrobiales > Rhizobiaceae > Gillisella > Gillisella ampelina. The sequence goes on from NC_011989.1 coordinate 2,722,396, forward strand.
TATTGATCGATGGCCTTAGATAGACGGCCTTCCGGTCTTCAGGGTTTTCCGTTACATCCACAGTCAATGCGGGGAACGAAACAGAACAACCCGAAAGGCGTGCAAACCGGCATAGATCGGAACGCTGACCCAAGGAGACGACAATGAAACTTCATCTTTTGGCGAGCGCTGCCTTTGCCGCCCTTCTCGCCGCTGCCCCCGCAGCCCATGCCGATATTACCATCGGTCTGATGGCGCCGCTGACCGGACCGTTGGCGGCCATTGGCGCGCAGATCAAGAATGGCACGGAAACCGCGATTGCCGATATCAATGCCAAGGGTGGCATCAAGGGCGAAAAGCTGGTGCTGAAGACCGCTGACGATGCGGGCGAGCCGAAGCAAGGCGTGTCCGCTGCCAACCAGTTGGTTGGCGAAGGCGTGCGTTTCGTGGTCGGCCCGGTGACGTCAGGCGTCGCCGTTCCGGCCTCCGACGTGCTGGCGGAAAACGGCGCGCTGATGGTCACCCCGACCGCCACGGCCCCAAGCCTGACCAAGCGCGGGTTGCCAACCGTGCTGCGCACCTGCGGTCGTGACGACCAGCAGGCCGATGTGGCGGCCAAATATGTGCTGGCCCATTTCAAGGACAAGAAAATCGCCATCCTCAATGACAAGGGCCAGTATGGCAAGGGTCTGGCGGATGCCTTCAAAGCCGCGCTCAATGCCGATGGCGTCAAGGAAGTGTTCAACGATTCACTGACCGCAGGTGAAAAGGATTTCAGCGCGCTCGTCACCCGGTTAAAGTCGGCCAATGTCGAAGTACTGTATTTTGGCGGCTATCATCCAGAAGCAGGACTGCTGGTGCGCCAGATGAAGGATGCCGGGCTGAAAGCCGTGGTGGTGGCGGGTGATGGCCTCTCCAACAGCGAATATACCACTGTCGGCGGTGACGCTGCCAATGGCACGCTGTTCACCAATGCCGCCGACGCGCTGAAAAACCCGGATTCCAAGGTTGCCGCCGATGTGCTGACCGCCAAAGGTATCCCGGCGGAGGCCTTCACGCTCAACGCCTATGCCGCCGTGCAGGTCATTGCCGCTGGTATCGAAAAGGTCGGTAGCGCCGAAGATGCCGAAGCCGTCGCCACCGCGATCAAATCCGGCGACGCAATCCCCACCGCCATTGGCAAGCTGACCTATGGCGAAACCGGCGACCTCACCTCGCAGAGCTTCTCCATGTACAAATGGGAAGGTGGCAAGACCGTCGCGGCTGAGTAATTCAGTTGTAACATTAAAGCGTGTTGCGGCTTATCAGCCTCAAGCAACACGCTTTAAGCTTTTGTTTTTACGCATGTCGTTACCGCAAAACCGCTGCACACTTTTGCGCGACATGCTCTAGACGCGGATGTCACCATCCGCGTCTAATGCCGTTTATGTGCCATGAAGAGCGGGTAAAGTTTTCTCCGTACCTCTTCATATACGTTTCTGCATTGCATAAGTTTTCCCGACATCACCACGCATGACTATTCCAGCCCACGCCCAGCTTATGAAAGACACGCCCATGCCTACACTGACCGAGATCGGCAATGACCAGCTTACCGTGCAGATCTCCTCGCTTGGCGCGGAGATGCAGTCCCTTCGCACAAAAGACGGCCAATCGCTGCTCTGGCATGGCGATGCGGCCTATTGGGGCGGGCGTTCGCCCATTCTGTTTCCGATTGTTGGCAAGGCCAAGGACGATACGCTGCTGATCGATGGCAAACCATACTCCATGGCCCAGCATGGCATTGCCCGACGCCGCGAGTTTACGCTGCTGGAGGCCGGAGCCGATGTCTGTCGCCACGAACTGACCGCCGGTGATGAAACCAAAGCCGCTTATCCTTTCGATTTTTCGCTGGTGCTGGAACACCGGCTACATGGCGCGGCCCTGACGGTTGCCGCCACGGTCAGCAATCGTAGCGACACGCCCATGCCCTATGGCCTCGGTTTCCACCCGGCTTTTCTCTGGCCCTTGCCGGGGGCAGAGGGCAAGCCGCATACGATCACCCTGGAAAATGGCGCAGAACCGCCCCTGCTCCGGCTGGGCGGTGGCCTGCTGGCCGAGGAAGCCCGCCCTTCGCCTTTCCATGCCGGGCGGCTGGTGCTGGACAAGAGCCAGTTCGAGGAAGACGCGATGATCTTTCCCGAAGGTGCCGGAACGGAGTTGACCTATCGCGCCGAGGATGCGGCCAGCCTGCATTTCCACTTTGAAAACCTGCCCAATCTGGCGCTCTGGCAAAAGCCCGGCGCGCCCTTCATTTGCATCGAGCCATGGCACGGCATGGCCGCCCGCCATGGCAAAAGTGGCGAACTGACGGAGCGGCCCTATACCGTCATACTCGCCCCCGGCGACAGCGCCCGCCACGGCTTTACCGTGACCGTCGAGGCGTGAGGCTGGACACAGAGCGGGAGATCGGTTCGGCGGGACAGATCCTGATCCTGAACGGCGCACCGCGTTCCGGTAAGTCCAGCATTGCAAAGGTGGTGCTGGACAGTTTTCCGGGCCTCTGGGTCAATCTTGGCGTTGATGCACAGATGGCCACGATCAGCGAACAACACAGGCCCGGCATCGGCCTGCGGCCGGGGGGCGAGCACCCGGAAAAAGAAGCGGTCGTGCAGCAACTATATGCCGCCCTGCATGAAACGATTGCCGCCCATAGCCGGCTCGGGATCAATGTGGTGGTCGATGTGGGCTATCACCAGGCCTATTCGCGGCCTCTGCATATCCTGGATGATTGTGCGCGGCGGCTGGCTGGCCTGCCGGTGCTGTTCATTGGTGTGCATTGCGCGCTCACGACAATCATGGCCCGCCGGGCCGCGTCCCCCTCGAATGGCACAATAAATTATTTGCAAGGCTCAGCGGACGATCCAGTGCCGGAACCCGTACAACGCTGGCAAATGGCTGTGCATGAGCACGGCCCCTATGATCTGGACGTCGATACCACAGACAAGACGCCTGAAGATTGTGCTAGAGAGATTCTGACATTGCTGGCTAAGGATCGCCCACAGCCCAGCTTTTTCGAGCGGCGTTTGTCGCTCATCCAGACCTGAGACCGAAGGAGCCACATCCATGAGCCCATTGGAACGCCGTATCGACCAGGGCGTCGGCCGCGAAACCGCTGATATCGTGCTGAAAGGCGGCCGGTTTTTCGATCTCGTCACCGGTGATCTGGTGGAAAGCGATATTGCCATCTGCGGCGATACCATTGTCGGCACCTGCGGAACCTACCAGGGCCGCGAGGAAATCGACATATCCGGCAAGATCGTCGTGCCGGGTTTTATCGACACGCATCTGCATATTGAAAGCTCGCTGGTCACGCCACATGAATTCGACCGCTGCGTGCTGCCTTACGGCGTCACCACAGTGATCTGCGATCCCCATGAAATTGCCAATGTGCTGGGCACCGAAGGCATCGAGTTCTTCCTGGAATCGGCGCTGGAAACCATCATGGATATCCGCGTGCAGCTGTCCTCCTGCGTGCCCGCGACCCATCTGGAAACCTCGGGCGCGGACCTGCCCATCGAGCGGCTTTTGCCATTCCGCGACCATCCGAAGGTGATCGGCCTTGCCGAATTCATGAATTTTCCCGGCGTGATCCATAAAGACCCGATCTGCATGGCCAAGCTGGAAGCCTTTCAGGGCGGCCATATCGATGGTCATGCGCCGCTGCTGCGCGGTAACGATTTGAACGGCTATCTCTCGGCGGGTATTCGCACCGAGCATGAATGCACCACGGCGGAAGAAGCCCTGGAGAAGATCCGCAAAGGCATGCATATTCTGGTGCGCGAAGGCTCGGTTTCCAAGGATTTGCACGCCCTGATGCCAATCATAACCGAGCGGCTGTCGCCCTTTCTGGCGCTCTGCACCGATGACCGCAACCCGCTGGATATCGCTGAACAAGGTCATCTGGATTATATGATCCGCACGGCCATTGCCCATGGTGTCGAGCCGCTGGCCATCTACCGTGCCGCCTCCATCTCAGCGGCCCGCGCCTTTGGCCTGCGGGATCGCGGCCTGGTCGCCCCCGGCTGGCGGGCCGATCTGGTGGTGGTGGACAGTCTGGAAAACTGCAAGGCCGAGACCGTTTTTGCGAGCGGTCGCCGCGTCACCGATGCGCTGTTTGCCACCCGCAAGCCGGTTGCCCCGGTTGGCCTCGACAGCGTCAAGGCCCGGATCGTCAAGTCAGCCGATTTCGCCGTGCCTGTCAGTGACGGCGAAGTGCCTGTCATGGGCGTGTTGCCGGGCAAGATTATCACCGAATATCGCCGCTACCACCTGCCCGCATCCGGCAACCAGACCAGCGTCGATCTCGACCGCGACATCATCAAGGTTGCCGTCATCGAGCGGCATGGCAAAAACGGCAACCACGCCAATGGCTTTGTACAGGGCTTCGGGCTGAAAAAGGGCGCCATCGCCTCCACCGTCGGCCATGACAGCCACAATATCTGCGTGGTCGGCGTCAGTGAGGATGACATGACCATGGCCGCCAACCGCCTCTCCGACATCAAGGGCGGCTTCGTGGTGGTGGAAGACGGCAAGGTGACAGGCGAAATCCCCCTGCCCGTCGCGGGCCTGATGAGCCTTGAGCCCTTCGAGAGCGTGCGCGACACTCTCCATGAACTGCGCCAGGCCGCTTACGCGCTCGGCACCACCTTGCAGGAGCCGTTTTTGCAGGTCGCCTTCCTGCCGCTGCCGGTCATTCCGCATTTGAAGATTTCCGACAAGGGCATGGTGGATGTCGATAAGTTTATGCTGATTGGGTGAGTGATTGCACCGACCTTCGACTTGTACTATATTCAGTACAAGTGGGAGATCCTGATGGACACTGTGTTTTTTTCCAAAGCCCGGGCCGAACTGGCCGGGCTGCTCGACAAGGTGAACGAGGATGCATCGGCTGTGGAGATCGTGCGCCGGGACAAGCCCTCTGCCGTGCTTATGAGCAAGGAAGAATATGAGAGCATGGTGGAAACTCTGCATCTCCTCTCCTCGCCCGCCAATGCCAGCCGTCTGCTGAAGGCGAAACAGGCTATAGAAGCAGGCCGCTTTTCCCCGCGCCACCTCCCTGATCTGGATGACGCCTGATCCATGCTGGTCGCCTTTACAGATGAAGGCTGGGAAGATTACTGCTTCTGGCAGGAAACCGATCCCAAAACGGCGCAGCGGATCAATGCCCTGCTAAAGGACACCAAACGCCATCCCTTTTCCGGCATTGGCAAGCCAGAGCCACTGAAAGGCCAGTTCAAAGGCTTCTGGTCACGCCGCATCAGCCAGGAACACCGCCTGGTTTATGCGGTGAAAGGTCAGGATAGCGATCAAGTGCTGATCGTGGCGCAATGCCGCTATCATTATTGAAAAACGGTCACACCCGCGCGCAAAAACCGTCCAGCGCATCGAGCGTAATCACGCCCTTTTCGAACGTACTGCGGGCATCTGGCAAAGCGATGATCTCCTTAACCGTCATGTGCTCCGGCAGGCGAACCTCCTGCGGTCCGCGCCGCATGTTGAAGACGAACAGCAATCTTTCGCTGTTCTCCCCGCGCAAAAAGGCCAGCACATCCTCGTTGATATCTAGGAAGGACATTGACCCATCGCGCAGGGCCGGATGGGCTTTGCGCAAGGCAAGCATGCTGCGGTAATGGTTGAGCACCGAGCTTTTGTCCTTGTCCTGGGCGTCCACCGACAGAGCCTGCTGGTCCGGCTGAACCGGCAGCCATGGTTTGCCACTGGTAAAACCGGCCTGAGCCTTGGCTTTTTCCCAGACCATCGGCGTGCGGCATCCGTCGCGGCCCTTGAAAGACGGCCAGAAACGGATGCCATAGGGATCGCGCAGGTCTTCAAAGGCGATATCCGCCTCCGGCAGGCCGAGTTCCTCGCCCTGATAAAGGCAGATCGAGCCGCGCAGGCTGGCGAGAATACTGATCGCCAGCTTAGCCACCTGCGGCATCTCTTCCGGCCCCTGGGCAAAGCGCGACACATGACGCATCACGTCATGGTTGGAAAAGGCCCAACACACCCAGCCGTCTTTGACCATGGACTGGAAGGAGGTGACACAATCACGAATATGAGACGGCGTGAAATGTGGCCCCAGCAGATCGAATGTGTAGCACATATGCAGCTTGTCGCCGCCGCTGGTATAGGCGGCCACGGTTTTCAACGAACGCGCGCCATCGCCGACCTCGCCCACCGTAGCACGGTCTGGATATTCATCCAGCAGCGCCCGAAGCTTTTGCAGAAAGCCGATGTTTTCCGGCTGGGTTTTGTCGTGCAGATGCTCCTGCATACCATAGGGATTGACATCCGGCGCATCGAGCCCGGCATCGCCGCTGTCTGGCGCATGTGGCGGGTTGTTGCGCAATTCCTTGTCATGAAAATAATAGTTCACGGTATCCAGCCGGAAACCATCCACGCCGCGCTCCAGCCAGAAACGGGTGGCGTCCAGCACCGCCTGCTGCACCTGCGGATTGTGGAAATTCAAATCGGGCTGCGAGCCCAGGAAATTATGCATGTAATATTGCTTGCGCACCCCATCCCATTCCCAGGCCGGGCCGCCGAACACTGATAGCCAATTGCTCGGTGCGGTGCCATCCGGCTTGGCATTGGCCCAGACATACCAATCAGCTTTGGGATTGTTGCGGCTGGAGCGGCTCTCAATGAACCAGGGGTGCTGGTCGGACGTATGGGAAATTACCTGGTCGATAATCACTTTCAGGCCGAGATCATGCGCCTTGGTCATCATCGCGTCGAAATCGGCAAGTGTGCCGAACATCGGATCGACATCGCAATAGTCAGAGACGTCATAGCCCATGTCTGCCATGGGCGAGGTGAAGAACGGCGACAGCCAGATGGCATCGACACCCAGCGAGGCGATATAGGGCAAGCGCTGGGTTATGCCCTTGATGTCGCCGATGCCATCGCCTGTCGTGTCCTGAAACGAGCGTGGATAGACCTGATAAATAACCGCGCCGCGCCACCAATCACCCCCTGCTTTCACTGCGGTTTTGCTGGCTCGATCAGTTTTGGTCGGCATCTGGCCCATCCTCTGCTCAAAAAATTCGGCATCTTCAAGACTATAGGGTTCGAAGCGGCTATGACCAGTGGCAATGGTCAAGTCCAGCGATCAATCCACCTTCATTCCTTTGTTACAATGCTGGCCCATAAGCCAAAGGACAGTGGCGGGGGCTTCTGCGTGATTCCCCGGCGAAATGGCACCCGATATCAGGCTCTCGTTTCGCCGGGGGAGCATTTCAAGCGGGACTATCCCACCTGTCCGTGAAGCACCGCATCGGACCGAGGAGCACGCGCGATGAGATTGACAATCGTGACCGATGCCTGGCATCCGCAGGTGAATGGCGTGGTGCGCTCCATTGAAAACACCAATGCCGAACTGACCAGGATGGGCGTTACCGTCACCATGGTGACGCCTGCGGACTATCGCAGCCTGCCCATGCCGACCTACCCGGAAATCCGCCTGTCGCTGGCCAGCCCGTGGCGCATTGCCGCCGCCATCAAGCAAAGCCGCCCGGACCTGATCCATATCGCCACCGAAGGGCCGCTGGGTCTATTGGCGCGGCGCTGGTGCCTGAGCCAGGGCCTCGCCTTTTCCACCAGCTATCACACCCGGTTTCCCGAATATGTCGCGGCCCGGCTGCCATTGCCGCTTTCGCTGCTCTATGCCTATGTGCGCTGGTTTCACCGCGCCGGTGGCGCGTGCATGGTGGCGACCGAAAGCCTGAAACGAGAGCTGGAAGGCCGCAAGATCGGCAATCTGCGGCTCTGGAGCCGGGGAATCGATACCGAACTGTTCCACCCGCAGCCGCTTGAGGCAGATCCCTTCGGCCTGCCCCGCCCGATCTTCATGACGGTTGGCCGGGTCGCGGTGGAGAAAAACCTGCCGGCCTTTCTCGATCTCGACCTGCCGGGTTCGAAAGTGGTGGTTGGCGACGGCCCTGCCCGCGCCGAATTGGCGGAACGCTATCCAGATGTGCTGTTTACCGGCGTCAAATTCGGCGCCGAGCTGGCGAGTGCCTATGCGCAGGCCGATGTTTTCGTTTTCCCCTCGAAAACCGACACATTCGGCAATACGATCTTGGAAGCACTGGCCTGCGGCGTACCCGTGGCGGGCTTTCCCGTGACCGGACCGATCGACATCATCTCTGATCCAAAGGCTGGTGCTCTCAACGACGACCTGAAAACCGCGTGCCTTGAAGCACTGAACTGCTCTCGCAGCCATGCCAGAGCCTTGGCCGAAACCTATTCCTGGGCCTCCGCCACCCGCCAGTTTCTCGACAATGTCATCGAGGCCAAGACGCAGGGGCGCTGGCGGATGCTGATGCGGCGGAAAAAGCCGATCAACCAAGCCTTGGAAAATTGATCCGTCCGGGAAAGTTGAATCAGCGCCTTTTGCGCTTATTCTCGAACGGGTTTTCCGACGCCTTCAGATGGATGCGGATCGGCACGCCGGGCATGTTGAAATCGGCGCGCAAGCCGTTGGTGAGATAACGGATATAGCTTTCCGGCACGGAATCGGGCCTGGTGCAGGAAATCATGAAGGCGGGCGGGCGGGCCTTGACCTGGGTCATGTATTTCAGTTTCAACCGGCGCCCGGAGACAGCCGGTGGCGGATGCTGGGTCTGGACACTGTCCAGCCAGCGATTGAGCTTGGCGGTCGAGATCCGCTTGTTCCACACCATGTCAGTGTCGATGATCGACTGCATCAGCTTTTCAAGGCCGTAACCTGTCTGGCCAGCCATTGGCACGGCGCGAATGCCGCGCGCCTGTGGCAGGAGCCGTTCGGTCTTTTCGCGCAGCTCGGCCAAAACCGCCTGCGGATCTTCCACCAGATCCCATTTGTTGAAGGCGAGAACCGCGGCACGGCCTTCGCGCAGCACCAGATCGACGATCTGAATATCCTGCTTTTCAAACGGAATGGTGGCGTCGAAGACGATGACAACGGTTTCGGCAAAGCGGATGGCGCGCAATGTATCGGCCACCGACAGCTTTTCCAGCTTCTCGATCACCCGCGCCTTGCGGCGCATGCCCGCTGTGTCGAACATCTTGATGGTACGGCCACGCCAGTCCCATTCGACCGAAATCGAATCGCGGGTAATCCCGGCTTCTGGGCCGGTCAGCAACCGGTCCTCACCAAGGAAGCGATTGATCAGCGTTGATTTACCGGCATTCGGACGTCCGACAATGGCAACGCGCAGCGGCTTGGTGTCGTCATAGGCCAGATCTTCTTCGTCATCCTCACCCTCGACTGTGGGCCTGAGGACGATATCGGTCTCGGCCACGTCGTCATCGTCTTCGGGAAAGGCGCGATCCACGCCGATAGCCTCGACAATGGCGTCGCGCAGGTCGATCATCCCCTGACCGTGTTCGGCGGAAATCGGCACCGGTTCGCCAAGCCCAAGCGTGAAGGCGTCGTAAAAACCGCCATCCGAACCACGGGCTTCGGACTTGTTGGCCACCAGCACCACCGGCTTGCCGCGCTTGCGCAGCATATCGGCCAGTGCCTTGTCCACATGGGTCAGGCCCATTTTCGCATCGACCACGAACAGCGACAGATCGGCCTCGTCGATGGCGATTTCGGTCTGGGCGCGCATCCGGCCTTCCAGCGTGTCAGCACCCGCCTCTTCCAGACCGGCAGTATCAACGATGTGGAAGCGCAGGTCCACCAACTTGGCCTCACCGGGCCGCCGGTCGCGGGTCACGCCCGGCGTGTCATCGACAAGCGCCAGCTTTTTGCCAACCAGACGGTTGAACAGAGTGGATTTGCCGACATTGGGACGTCCGACGATGGCGACGGTAAAGCTCATGATAATCTGGTATCCGGTTATATCCAGCCCGTCTTCAAGCGGACTTTAAAACAGTAGCGCATCGGAGCGAAACCTGTGAAGCGGTTTTCGATCCGATGCGTGATGGCATGTCGGGCGACGGCGAAAAATCCCGCCAAAAACCCTTGAAAGTATCAGGACGCCTTTCCGGCGGCAGCGATATTGTCCAGCATGATCTGGGCGCGATTGGCCACATTGCGCGGTGCCTCGCTGTCCTCGGTGATCTGCTGGAACCATTCGCGGGCGCGTTCCGTCTGGCCAGCCTTATAGGCGGCAAGACCGAGTGCCTCACGGGCGGAATGGCGCAGGCCCTGGCCGGGAACCGCCAGCGCTTCGACCTCAGTGGACACCTGTTCATAGGTGCCGTTGTCAATCAGCAGCCAGGCGGCGCGGATATGGGCGACATCGCGGATCACCTGCGGAACACTGTTATCCTTGCCGATGGCAGTGAAGGCGTCGATGGCCGCTTTGGCATCGCCCTTCTCCGCCATGAGGGAGGCCGCCCGAAGCTTGGCCAGCACCGGATAAGCGCCGAACCCGTCTTTTTCGAGGGCTTGCAGATCACTCAGCGCCTGATCATTCTTGCCATCTGTCGCCAGCTTGGTCGCTGCCAGAAAGCGGTCGCCGGACTTGGAGGCACGGTCGTCCGTGTAATAATCATAAAGCCGGTATCCGGCGGTGCCAACCACGATCAACACGGCAATGCCAATGAACACTGGCCCCAGACGCCGCCAGAAACGGCGCATCTGTTCGGAGCGAAGCTCGTCATTGACTTCGCGGATAAAGCTGTCGTTCTGATTTGCCATTACATTGTCCGGATATCTGGGCCTGTATCATCGTTTACGCTTGCCATCGTCCGTTCCAGAATTGGCGATGGCGTGGCGAAAATGGTGATTTCGAGAACCGGAGCGGAACGTACTTGACGTACGTGAGCACCGGGAGCGCAGAAATTGCCATTTGCAGCCCGCCAGTGACTATTCTGGGATGGACGATGTGGCCTTCTACCCGATTTTTGCGCCGATGTAAGGGGGAGAAGGGCAAAACACCCGTCTCCCCATCAAAAAGCGCGATTACATCGGCAATGGCGAGACGCCAATCAGCACCTCATGCAGCTTGAGGAGGATAGCAACGTAAGCGACCAGACCGATGACCACGGCATAGACATCGTATTTGGCCGACACGAACGGTGCGCGCACCAGCAGGCCTGCCCGCTCCCGGCGCTTCAGCGAAATCCGCAGGATGACGCCCCAGGCCAGCAACCAGCCGAACAGCAGGATTGAGCGCAGGTCGCCATTCGACAGCAGATGCGCCAGCGCCCAGATTTTCACAGAGAGAACCATGGGATGCTTGGTTTTTGCAGCGATATGGCCAGCCGGGAGAAGGCTGGCCACCAGACAGATCATCGCGATGACCATCAGGGTCAAGGTCAGATGGGTCATGCCAGCCGGTGGAAACCAGACATTGACGATTGGCGCGATACTGTAGCCATAGGCAATAATGGCTATGCCCAGCAGGGACAGCACCGAAAACAGCGACTTCCAGCCGTTCAGGCTGAGGCGGGCCACCATGGAATCGCGAAAGCCCGGCGCAATCGTCCGGGTGAGATGCACCAATGTAAAAAACAACAGACCGAGAACAAGAATAAGCATAAAAAATCCCCGCGAATGAGAGAGCATAGAGATAGCCGCTCGGCTTCGTCTTTACCAGCCTGCATAATCTGGGGGGATAGCGATAAACTCCCGAAAATGCAGGAGACGTGCGACCGGATGGAAGAAAACCGAACCCGATGAGCCACACGGTCGATCAAAGCTTCGCCGCATTTGCCCGCCAGGAAGCGGCAAATATTCACAACAAGGTTGTTCGCTTGGCACCGTTTCGCCCGCTTTTCTCCTCATCGCTTCGAACCCTGCTGGCCGCGCTATGCATGCCGGGCATCGCCATTGCCCAGAACGCGGCTGACGCCCCGCAAAAGCCGAAGCAATTGCTGCTGATTTCCTTCGATGGTGCTGCCGATAACCGACTTTGGGAGCGCAGCGGCGAGATCGCCAGCCGGGCCAATGCGCATTTTACCTATTTTCTGTCCTGCACCACGCTGATTGCCAGAGGCCCCGCCTCGAAAGCCTATCAGGCACCCGGCCAAAAGCCCGGCAAGTCCAATGTCGGCTTTGCCCCTGACGAGGCCGATGCTGCGGCAAGGCTAGAGCATATCTGGGCCGCCCACCTCGCCGGTCACGACATTTCCAGCCATGCCTGCGGTCATTTCGATGGCAAGGACTGGAGCAAAGCGGACTGGCTAACCGAATTTTCGACCTTCAAAACCGTCTTGGCCGGGGCCTGGAAGCAGAATGGCGTGGCTGACAAGGAGCCGGAGGGCTGGCAGGAGTTCGTCAAGACCGGCATCAAGGGCTTTCGCGCACCCTATCTCTCGACCAGCAAAGGCATGGTGGAGGCCGAAAAGCAGGCTGGTTTTCTCTATGACGCCAGCCTCGTCACCAAAGGTCCACAAGAGCCCGAACAGGACGGCACTCTCACCCGCTTCGGCCTGCCGCTGATTGCGGAAGGACCGGGCAACCGCCCGATCATCGGCATGGATTACAATATGTTTGTGCGCCATTCGGCAGGATTCGACAACCCGTCGAAAAGCGCCGAATTTGAGGAACGCACCTATCAAGCCTTCAAAACCGCCTTTGAGGCGCAATATAGTGGCGACCGCAAACCTGTACAGTTCGGCTTCCACTTCGTGTTGATGAACGGTGGCGCCTATTGGCGGGCAATGGAGCGGCTGGTGACGGATGTCTGCCACCGCGAGGATGTCGCTTGCGTCAGTTATTCGGAAGCTGTGGCGATATTGGAAAAGCAGAACGGCCGGAAAAATCCGGCCGGGTCTTCGTTTTAGGGAATTTGAAGGCAGCCCTCCTAGAGTCTGTCAGGTTCAGACTGAACCAGACAGACTCTCGATTCTCTTGTTTTCGTTTGTCTTTTCGGGAAAACCGGAGTCCACTTTTCCCTGACAAACTCTAAAAAGACTGACAGCTTCAGGATTTTTAATCACTGTCTTGCCGTGCCAAATATCGTTGATCAATTTGAGGCAATGGCTCATCCTGGATTGCGGCTTCAAACGCCTTCAAACGCTTTTGAATAGAAAGAAGCTCAACGATCGTTGTCCAAGAATTCGCGAGGTATTGCAGAGAAGACGTAACTTGTCCGAATGCTCCCGATATCTGGTTCAACAAGCCAAGAGTAATTGTGCCAGCGACAAATGAAGGCACAAGAACTGCAACAGAAAATATCGTATCCAAGTTCAGATAAAAATACCGAGCGACATTGAAATAAATATAATGGAAGTAGTAACGAAAGTAATTGCGACGCACGGCATCAAACAAACCATTCATCGTCTGCAATTCTGCTCGGTCAGCATGGTCTTCACCGTATACAAGTTCTTTGCGGTACGCAGCTTCCACACGTTGGTTGCGAAACTCAAGACCTGGCAATTTAATGCCGACCAATGCAAGAAGAGCAGTACCAAAGGCAGACCACAAAACCGCAGCGAACACGAGCGGATAAGGGATAGCCCCGACCAAGGGCAGTTCCTTAACATTTTCCGAAAGTCGTATTAACAGCGGAGTGAAAGCGATCAGCGTCATAACGCTGCTGATGAGGCTCACACCTAAACTTTCGACAGTCGTTGCAAAGCGCATCGTATCTTCCTGAACGCGCTGTGAGGCACCTTCGATATGACGCAACTTTGGCCAGTTGGCCATGTAAAAGTCCGTCATAGCGATGCGCCAGCGAAAGATATAATGACTAACGAAAAACCGGGTTAGAACGGAAACAGCCACTGCAAGAAAAGCAATTTCAAGAAAAACAATAAATTGCGAATAAAATTCACCCGCAGCGACCGGGCGCGATTTTGATACAGCTGCCTGTATCAAATCACCAAACGGCCCGTTCCAAGTATTGATCGCAATGCTGACTTGAACCTGGAAATAGACAGTAAAAAGAACGATCGCGGAACCAACTACCGACCACCGTTGCCATGGATGCGGCGATGCAACTGCCCAAGCCCCAGCAAAAATAGCGACAACCACAGAAAAGTAGATGTAAAACCAAATAAAATCAGGTGCCCAAAAAATCGAAACACCTACTGTTGGTTCGGCACCTTGAGCCTGAGATGCAAAGCCCAAGTGAGTACCAAGTTGTTCACCCAAACCGTACCAAAATGCGATGGCAAGCATGGCCCACAGCGCGGCGGTTGGAAAAAACAATTTCGGCTTGGGGAAGAATGAGTGAAACACGGGGTCTCGCTTTCCTGAAGATATGGTCGTGGCCGTCTTTATAGCATCGTGCAGAAAACCGGTTTCCACTTTTCGGTCCGATGCTGTAGCGCGGCAAACTATGCCAGAAGCCGCAGTGCAGCAATGGTTGGAATACCACCTTAACGATTTGTAATCGCTGCAAAGGTCTTCAGACCGTCTTTCTCCACAGGCTTGCGGCCAGAATGAGGCTGACCAGCAATACAGCGCCTGCAACAAGGCTTGGCAGCGCGAAACTGCCGCTGATGGCGGCAAGCCAGCCGGCGACCAGCGGCCCGATTGTCTGCCCGACGCCGAAGGCCGCCGTCATGATCGACAGCGCCTTGCGGGGACTGGCTGGCGCAAGGGTTCTAGCCAGCCGCAGGCCATAGGCGGTAATCGTCATGAAGGTTAAGCCGAGAAGAGCCGCTCCCACCAGCGGGGCAGCCATGCCCGGCAATCCAACCGAGGCAAAAACCCCAATGGCTGCCAGAAGCAGGGCAAGGCTGTAGGCGCCTGCCAGTCCAAGCCTGTCCAGCACCGGACGCCAGACAAACAGCGAGGCAGCCGCCATGATGCCCGCCAGAAACCACGCCAGAAATTCCGCCACCGGCCCCGCATTGGCCATGCGGGCCATGGTGACGATAAACGTCGCCGTCACCACATATCCGAAGCCGAACAGGCCGTAGGAGGCAAACAACAAAAGAAATGGCCTGCCCCAGGAAAGCGGCGGCTCCTGCTCGGCCCTCACCTCAGTTTTGCGCACCCGTGGCAAAAGCAGGCTGACGACAAGGAAGACAACAAAGGTCAGTCCCGCCCCGGCCAGCCAGTCCAGCCGCCACCCGGCGGAGGCGCCAAACAGATGCGGCCCAAACAGGTGCGGCAATGCATAGACCATCAGGGACGACGCGGCGATCCCCATACCTACCCCGCCAAAATGCGTGGATTGCGCATATTCTCGACCATGGACGCTGGCATGGGTGCTGATATGGGCAAGCACAATCGAACTCGTGAAGATCATCGCGAAGGCACTTGCCACGCCTGACAGAAAGCGGATGACCATGAACAAGCCGACATGCTGCGTCAGCGCCATGGCGGCCAGAAGCAGGCTGGTGGCCAAAAGCGAAGACAGCGCAATCAACCTTTCGCGCCCAGCCGCCCAACCCTGGCCGGCAAGCACGGCCCCTAGGAGGTAGCCGAGAAAATTCGCCGCCGCGATCAGGCCAGCATCGGCGGGGACGAGATGAAGATCGGTCATCATCCCCGGCAGAATGGGGGTGAAGGAAAACCGGCCAAAGCCCATGGCCGCCGCCATGGCCAGCGCACCGGCAAGGGCGGTAAATGGAAGATGGGGATGTCGGGAAGGCGTGATCGTCATGGTCTGCTTATCGCACCGCCGCTTTGGCCCAACAAACCAAAAAAACTGATTGAGCCATCAAAGGAAATAGGGACTCACGGGTTCCCCACCATCCTAAAAAACGCCCGGTCGTGCTTCAAGTCGACAGTTTCTGATCGCTAAAGCTTGCTGAAATCGCAAAAATCGCTAGTGGAGGGAGAAAATTCCAAGGAGTGCATTATGAGCGACCTCAGCCTGCAACAGGCCATCGACAATATCTACACCTCGATCAACAACGATAACGAGGAGATCGATGTGCATATCGCCGCTCTCAAGGCCGCCATGGCCCGCGAGGGTGCGAAGGAAGCCGTGTTTGAGGCGGCAAAGCTTGCGCAGCCGAATCGTCAGGGCCGCAAGATCATGCAGGCCTATTTCAAGAAAAAGGGCGTTGCTGTCAGCTTTGCGAGCTGACGCCATATCTGAATGGACGGCGAAAAGTCATTGAAATGACTTTTGGTCTCACTCCACCATCGTCAAAATCAGCGGCCCATTGCGAGTTGCCACCACCGTATGCTCGAATTGCACGGTCGGCGCTTTCGGGTCGCTGTAGAGCGTCCACGGGTCATCGCCATCCTCCGCCCATTGACCGCCCAGCGACAGGAAAGGCTCGATGGTGAAGACCTGGCCTTCTTCCATGATCCTTGTTTCATCCGGGTCGGCCCAGGTGGACAGCTCGCGCGGTTCCTCATGCAGCTCGCGGCCAATGCCGTGGCTGGCAAGATTGGCGATCAGCGTATAGCGGTTCTTGGCGGCAAAAGCGCCGATGGCTTGGCCGATACTAGCAAAAGGCGCTCCGGTCTTGACCTGGGTGACGCCGAGAAACAGCGCCCGCTTGCCATCACGCAGCAATTTTTCGATCTTCGGCTTTCCCGGCGGCACGATGAAGGATGAGCCGGTATCACCGAAAAACCCGTTCTTGACGCCGGAAACGTCGATATTGACCAGATCGCCGCGGGCAATCACCCGATCGCCGGGAATGCCATGCGCCACTTCCTCGTTGACGCTGATGCAGGTGGCACCGGGAAACTGATAGCAGAATTCCGGTGCTGACTGCGCGCCATTGTCTTCCAATATCTTGCGACCAATCAGATCCAGCTCGCGGGTGGTAATCCCCGGCTCCAGCGCCGCACCCATGGTTTTCACCGCCAGCGCGCAGAGATGGCCGATCTCCTTCAAGTGCTGGAGTTCCTCGTCGCTGGAGATGATCATTGTTGGACTTTCATGAGCGTTTGCGGATTTTGCCGCTGCTTACGCCCCCGCCCCGACCGGCGTCAAGTCATGGCCAAGCTCTTGCCGCACCAATGGCGCAACCTTTGTGCCGTAAAGCTCAATGCCGCGCATGATATCCTTGTGCGGCATCGGGCCGATGGCCATTTGCAGCAGGAAGCGGTCGTTTTTGAACAGAGCGTGATGGGCGACGATCTTTTCGGCCACCGCCTCCGGGTCGCCGACAAACAGTGCCCCATGCGGCCCGCGCATTGCGTCATACTGGGAACGATTGCCCGGCCCCCAACCGCGCTCCCGGCCGATCCGGTCCATGACTTCGGCCTGCGGTGCGTAGAAGATATCGGCCGCCGATTGGGTCGTGTCATGGATGAAGCCATGCACATTGATCGAGGTTTTCAAGGCGGACGGATCGACCCCGGCCTTCGCCCCGCTCTGCCGGTAGAGATCGACCAGCGGCGCAAAGCGGCGCGGCTCACCGCCGATGATGGCAATGGCCAGCGGCAGGCCGAGATAGCCAGCCCGCGCCACCGATTGCGGCGTACCACCGACCGCAATCCACAGCGGCAGCGGGTCCTGCAAGGGGCGCGGATAAACGCCGCGACCTTGGATCGGCTTGCGGGTCTCGCCTTCCCAGGTGACGATTTCGTTGTCGCGGATCTCCATCAGCAATTGCAGCTTTTCGGCAAACAAAAGATCATAATCATCAAGATCATAGCCGAACAATGGAAAGCTTTCGATGAAGGAGCCGCGCCCGGCCATCATCTCCACACGGCCATTGGACAGCAGATCGGCGGTTGCAAATTGCTGGAACACCCGCACCGGATCATCGGAGCTGAGAACCGACACCGCACTGGTCAGGCGAATATTTTTGGTCTGCACCGCCGCCGCCGCCAGAATGGTCGCAGGCGAAGAGGCCATATAATCGGGCCGGTGGTGTTCGCCAAGGCCGAAGACATCCAGCCCCACCTCGTCCGCCAGCCGGATTTCCTCCAGCAGATCATCCACCCGCCGCTTGGCCTCCAGCCCCTTGTTGGGCGCCGCAGGGTCCACATCCGCGAAGGTATAAAGGCCAAGTTCCATGGGTCGCATCCTCAGTTGTTCACTACAGCGCCTCTCACCATACATGGCGCACAAAGGTTCGCTGTAGCTCCTTATATCTGCTGCATAATTTTCTCTTCAAACCGATTCCGGTTTAAAGAATTATGCAGTAGGCAGGTAAGTGTAAATGAACCGCTTGGCAAACCCTGGGATGAGAACGCAGCGTTCAATAAATGCGAGTTTGAAGCAAGAACAAGCCTCGGAGCAGGTCAAAGCTTCAATAAATACCTATAAATATCAATGGATTTCCATAGGTTTTTGATTCATTGCGAAATCAACCTGACTCATTTTCTCAACCCGCCGTCAGCGTCCGTCTGACCGCATCCCGCCAGCCTCTGAGCTTTTCCGTGCGGGTCTCAGCATCCATGACCGGCTCAAACCGATGGTCGCGCGCCCAGGCGCGGGCAAACGCATCCATGCCGGGCCACAGACCGACACGGCTGGCCGCAAGGAAGGCAGCACCGAGTGCTGTCGTCTCAATAACAGACGGACGGTCAACCGGCGCGTCCAGCAGATCGGCCAGCCGCTGCATCGTCCAGTCCGAGGCCGCCATGCCACCGTCAACCCGCAGCACCATGTCGTCCTCGCCATTCTGCCAGTCCTTGTGCATGGCATCCAGGAGGTCGCGGGTCTGGTAACACACCGCTTCCAGCGCGGCGCGGGCCAGTTCCGCCGGTCCTGTATTGCGGGTCAGGCCAAACAGCGCGCCACGCGCATCCGGGTCCCACCAGGGCGCACCGAGACCCGTGAAGGCTGGCACCAGATAGACCGGCTGGCCGGGATCGGCTTCAGCCGCCAGCCGTCCGGTTTCTGCCGCATCACCAATCACCTTCAATCCATCGCGCAGCCATTGTACGGCGGCACCGGCAATGAAGATCGAGCCTTCCAGCGCATAGGTGGTCTTGCCGTCCATCCGGTAGGCGATGGTGGTCAGCAACCGGCTTTTCGAAACCACCCGGTCCGCGCCGGTATTGAGCAGCGCGAAACAGCCGGTGCCATAGGTGGATTTGACCATGCCCGGAGCAAAGCAGGCCTGACCGATGGTGGCGGCCTGCTGGTCGCCCGCCACGCCAAGGATCGGCACCGCCGCGCCGAATACCGCCTTGTCGGTCACGCCGAAATCGGCGGCGCAATCCTTCACCTCTGGCAGCATGGCGGCGGGGATGTTCAACAGCGCCAGCAATTCTTCATCCCAGCCATGCTCGGCAATGTTGAAGATCAGCGTGCGCGAGGCATTGGTGGCATCGGTGACGAAGCTTTTGCCGCCCGTCAGCCGCCAGATCAGGTAGGTATCGACGGTTCCGAAGCACAGGCCACCTTGCTCTGCCCTGGCGCGAGCACCCTCGACATGGTCGAGCAACCAGGACAGTTTGGTGCCGGAGAAATACGGGTCGAGCAGCAGGCCGGTTTTGGTGGTAACCGTTGCCTCCAGCCCATCGCGCTTCAGCGTTTCGCAAAAAGCCGATGTGCGGCGATCCTGCCAGACGATGGCGTTGTGGATCGGCTTGCCGGTGTCCTTGTCCCAGACCACAACGGTTTCCCGCTGGTTGGTAATGCCGATGGCGGCGAGATCGCCTGCCGTGATCCGGGCGCGGGCCAGCGCATCGTGAATAGAGCTGACGACGCTGTCCCAGATGGCGTCCGGGTCATGCTCCACCCAACCCGATTGCGGGAAGATCTGCGGAAATTCCTTCTGACCCGTGCCGACAATCCGCATGGCCCCATCAAACACGATAGCACGGCTCGACGTCGTTCCCTGGTCAATCGCCAGCACAAAACCGCCCATGATACTCCTCCCAGAGTTTTCGCTTTCTTTCGCTTATATCAAGATACGAAAGTTTTATGCCAAGTCAAAACCGAAAATGAAAAACAAACGAAGGCGTAAAGGCTGTGTTTCCTCATCCCCATCTGTTGTTGGTTTTCATCTCCATGTGATGACACAGGACAATTGCATAGGACAGGGGTTTGGGCATAGGTTTAGCTTTGTTGCGGCGCAACCGCCCGCTTCGCCAATAGGCCAGACCAAAAAAATCATCGCACAGGGAGTTACGCCATGACCAGGACTGTCGTTATCACCGGTTCCACCAGCGGCATCGGGCTTGGCATCGCCCGCGCCTTTGCGGCTGAAGGCGCCAATGTGCTGATCAACGGCTTTGGCCCGCTTGGTGAAATCGAATCGATCCGCAAGGAATTGGAAGCGGGCGGCGGCAAGGCGCTCTACCACCCCGCCGACATGACCAAGCCCAAGGAAATCGCCGAACTGGTGGAAACCGCCATCGCCGAATTCGGCGGCATCGATGTTCTCGTCAACAATGCGGGCATTCAGCATGTCGCTCCCGTCGAGGAATTTCCCATCGACAAATGGGACCAGATCATCGCTATCAACATGTCCAGCGCCTTCCACACCATGCGCGCCGCCATCCCGGCGATGAAGGCGAAAAAATATGGGCGGATCATCAATATCGCCTCGGCCCATGGCCTGGTCGCCTCGCCGTTCAAATCCGCCTATGTCACCGCCAAGCACGGCATTCTCGGCATGACCAAGTCGGTGGCGCTGGAAGTGGCGCAAAGCGGCATTACCGTCAACGCCATCTGCCCCGGCTATGTGCTGACGCCGCTGGTGGAAAAGCAGATTCCCGATACCGCCAAGGCGCGCGGCATTGCCGAGAGCGAGGTCAAGGATGTGATGCTGCATTTGCAGGCCACCAAGGAATTCGTCACCGTCGAGGACATTGCCGCCATGACACTCTATCTTGCCAGCGATGCGGCAAAGCAGATCACCGGCACCAGCCTATCCATCGACGGCGGCTGGACGGCGCAGTAATCTTTCCAACGCATCGCTCAAAGGGCCATCATGACCAACCGCATCCGCTTTCTGCTCAACGACCAGCCCGTGACGCTTGATAGCGCCGACCCGACCGGCACGCTGCTGGATTATCTGCGTCTGGCAAAGCGGCTGACCGGGTCAAAGGAAGGCTGCGCGGAAGGCGATTGCGGGGCCTGCACGGTATTGGTCGGGCGGCTGGTGAAGGGCGCGCTGCACTATGAGGCGGTCAATGCCTGCATCCGCTTCATCGGCTCGCTCAACGCCACCCATGTGGTGACGGTCGAGCATCTGGCCGCCACGGATGGCACTTTGCATCCGGTGCAGCAGGCCATGGTGGATTGCCATGGCTCGCAATGCGGTTTCTGCACCCCCGGCTTCGTCATGTCGCTCTACGGCCTGTGGCTAACCAGCGAAGCGCCTAGCCGGGCCGAAATCGAGCGGGCCTTGCAAGGCAATCTCTGTCGTTGCACCGGCTATGAACCCATTGTCAAAGCTGCCGAACAGATGGGCCGGACAAGGCCTTCAGCGCTGTTCGATCCTTTGGCACGGGAACGGGAGCAGATCATCGCCACGCTGGACGCCATGACCAGCACCGATACCATTACCCTTGAAGGAGATGATGGCCGCAGCCTGATCGTCCCCAACAGCGTCGAGGCGCTGGCCAATGTGCTGGCGGCTCACCCCAAGGCGACGATTGTTGCAGGTGCAACCGATGTCGGTCTGTGGGTGACGAAGCAGATGCGGACGTTAAGCCCCGTGGTGTTCATCAACCATCTGGAAGCCTTGCAGGCGATCACGGTCGATGAGAGCGGCATCACCCTTGGTGCTGGCGTCAGCTACAGCGCCGCCTTCGACTGTCTTCGGGCGGAAATTCCCGCCTTTGGCCGGTTGATCGAGCGGATCGGCGGCCAGCAGGTGCGCAATATGGGCACGATTGG
Source organism: Allorhizobium ampelinum S4 (assembly GCF_000016285.1). NCBI lineage: Bacteria > Pseudomonadati > Pseudomonadota > Alphaproteobacteria > Hyphomicrobiales > Rhizobiaceae > Gillisella > Gillisella ampelina. The sequence goes on from NC_011989.1 coordinate 2,744,019, forward strand.
CGGCAATATCGCCAATGGTTCGCCGATTGGCGACACGCCTCCGGCGCTGATCGCGCTTGGCGCGACGGTGACCCTGCGCTCGGCTTCGGGAACGCGAACCTTGCTGCTGGAAGATTTTTTCATTGAATACGGCCGCCAAGACCGGCAGTCGGGCGAATTTGTCGAGAGCATTTTTCTGCCCCGCCCCAAGGCCGGAACCGATTTTGCCATCTACAAGATCTCCAAGCGCCGCGACGAGGATATTTCAGCGCTTTGTGGGGCCTTTTATCTCGAAAAAGACAGTAAAGGCAGCGTCACCACCCTGCGCATCGCCTTTGGCGGCATGGCCGGAACGCCGAAACGGGCGCGTGCTGTGGAAGCGGCTATGATGGGGAAAGTCTGGAGCCGGGAGAGCATCGAGGCTGCCCGCGCCGCCTTTGATGCAGATTATCAGCCGCTCTCCGACTGGCGGGCCAGCGCCGATTACCGGCAATTGACGGCGAAAAACCTGCTGACGCGGTTCCTTTTGGAAACATCCGGCGAGAAGCAAGAACTGGAACGCTTTGCGGTGGAGAGGGTTTGATGGGTATGAACATCTGGCAATTGGCTTCGCCCCCCTCATCCGGCTGCCGCCACCTTCTCCCCGCCGGGGAGAAGACGCGAGCTGCCAGCGCCTCGTTGATATCGCAACCTTTTCGAACACGGCAAGTGCGGCATTTCACTTGGAGCAAGGCATCACCACTCGTCTCTTCTCCCCGGCGGGGAGAAGGTCCCGGCAGGGGGATGAGGGGGGCGAAGCCATATTATGTTGCCACGGATGCAAGGAACCAACCCCATGGATAAGGCCCTTTTCACCACCACTGCCACCATCCAGGGTCCGATGCATCAATCGCTGCGCCATGATTCAGCCCATAAGCATGTGGCTGGAAGTGCCGAATATATCGACGATATTCCAGAACCCGCAGGCCTGTTGCACGGCGCGCTCGGCATGGCGGATCGCGCCCATGCCGACATTCTCTCCATCGATCTGTCCGGTGTTCAGACCTATCCCGGCGTCGTCGCGGTGCTGACGGCCAGCGACATTCCCGGCACCAACGATGTCTCCTCCGGTGGACGCCATGACGAGCCGTTGATCGCCACCGACAGGGTGGAGTTTCACGGCCAGACCGTTTTTGCGGTAATTGCCGAGACCCGCGACGCGGCCCGCAAGGCAGCACGGCTCGCCAAAATAGAATACCGCGACCTGCCCTTCTGGACCGATATCGATTCAGCACTAGAAAATGGCGCGCCGCTCGTCACCCCAGGCATGGTGCTGAAGCGCGGCACGCCGGAAAGCGAGCTGGACAAGGCCGAGCACCGGCTGCAAGGCGCGATGCGGATCGGCGGACAGGAGCATTTCTATCTGGAAAGCCATATCGCGCTGGCCATTCCCGGCGAAGACGATGATGTCACCGTCTGGTCATCGACCCAGCATCCGTCGGAAATCCAGCATATCGTTGGCCATGTGCTGGATATTTCATCGCATGCGATCACGGTCAATGTGCGGCGCATGGGCGGCGGCTTCGGTGGCAAGGAAACCCAGGGCAATCAGTTTGCGGCACTGGCGGCCTTGGCCGCCAAGAAGCTCAACCGGGCTGTGAAGTTTCGTCCGGACCGCGACGAAGACATGAGCGTTACCGGCAAACGCCATGATTTTAAAATGGATTTCGACGTTGCCTTCGATGGTGATGGCCGTATCCACGCCATAGAAGCAAACTTCGCCGCCCGCTGCGGCTATTCCTCGGATCTTTCCGGCCCCGTCACCGACCGGGCGCTGTTTCACGCCGATAGCAGCTATTTCTACCCGCATGTGAAGCTGACCTCTCAACCGCTGAAAACCCACACGGTCTCCAACACCGCCTATCGCGGCTTCGGTGGCCCCCAGGGCATGCTGGGGGCCGAACGGGTGATCGAGGAAATCGCCTACGCCTTGCGCAAAGACCCGCTTGAGGTTCGCAAGGCCAATTTCTACGGCGAGACCGGCTCTGGCCGCGACCTGACGCCCTATCACCAGCAGGTCACCGACAATATCATCGCCCGCGTGGTCGAGGAGCTGGAAACCTCCTGCGATTATCAGGCACGGCGCGCCGCGATCCTCGACTTCAACAAGACCAGTTCGGTGATCAAAAAAGGCATTGCGCTGACCCCGGTCAAGTTCGGTATCTCCTTCACCATGACCGCCTTCAACCAGGCCGGCGCGCTGGTGCATGTCTATCAGGACGGCTCCATCCATCTTAACCATGGCGGCACCGAAATGGGCCAGGGTCTCTATACCAAGGTGGCCCAGGTGATTGCCGATGGCTTCCAGGTTGATATCGACAAGGTGAAGATCACCGCCACCACGACGGGCAAGGTGCCGAATACCTCGGCCACCGCTGCCTCTTCCGGCTCGGACCTGAACGGCATGGCCGCCTATGATGCCGTGCGCCAGATCAAGGAGCGGCTGGTGGCGTTTGCCGCGGAAAAATGGGGCGTGTCGCAGGCCGAAGTGGTGTTCCTGCCCAATCGGGTCAGGGTTGGCGGTGAAGAGATTGCGTTCCCCGATTTCATCCGTCAGGCCTATTTTGCCCGCGTCCAGCTTTCCGCAGCTGGTTTCTACAAGACACCGAAAATCCACTGGAACCGCGAGACCGGGCGCGGCACGCCGTTCTATTACTATGCCTATGGCGCGTCCTGCACCGAGGTCTCAATCGATACGCTGACCGGCGAATATCTTGTTGACCGTACCGATATTCTCCACGATGTCGGCAAATCGCTCAATCCGGCTATCGATATCGGCCAGATCGAAGGCGGTTTCGTGCAGGGCATGGGCTGGCTGACCACGGAGGAATTGTGGTGGGACGGCAAGGGGCGGCTGCGCACCCACGCGCCCTCCACCTACAAGATCCCGCTCGCCTCCGACCGGCCGAAGATTTTCAACGTCAAGCTGGCGGACTGGGCGGAAAATACCGAACTCACCATTGGCCGTTCCAAGGCAGTCGGCGAACCGCCCTTCATGCTGGCCAATTCGGTGCTGGAGGCAATCTCCATGGCAGCGGCCAGCGTGGCCGATTACCGGTTCTGCGCGCGCCTCGATACACCCGCCACGCCGGAGCGGGTATTGATGGCGGTGGAACGTTTGAAGGAGGCACAGCGCGCGTGACTGATCTTTCCGGCGCAGTGCTTGCCGCCTTCCTCGCGCGTCATGCAGACTGTGTGGCGGTGACTGTCACCGAAGCCAAAGGCTCGACCCCACGCGACGTGGGTGCTCTGATGGTGGTGGCGCGCGACAGCGTATTCGGCACCATCGGCGGCGGGCAGCTGGAATATCTGGCAATTGAAAAAGCCCGCACCATGCTGGCAGGAGGCGAAGATGAAGCGGTGCTGAGCGTGCCGCTTGGCCCGGAAATCGGCCAATGCTGCGGTGGGCGGGTGACGCTGACGCTTGCCCTGATGACGCCGGACCGCCAGCAGGCTCTACTGGCTGGCGAGGATCAGGCACGCCGGGCCGGGCCCCAGGTCTTCGTTTTTGGCGCAGGCCATGTTGGGTTGGCGCTGGCCGCCGCCTTGGCGCCGCTGCCGTTTCGCACCCGGCTGATCGACGCACGCGACGCAATCGATGGCGAGGTGCCAACCGGTATTCCGCTTGACCGCACGGCCATGCCGGAAAGCCATGTGGCGCAAATCGCCCCTGGCGGTGCTGTGGTCATCGTCACCCATGACCATGCGCTGGATTTCCTGATTGCCCGCGAAGCCTTGGCCCGCGACGATCTCGCCTATATCGGCATGATCGGCTCTGCCACCAAACGCGCCACGTTTGCCCATTGGCTGGCGCGAGAAGGCGGTGATCCGGCCAGCCTGGCGCGTCTGATTCTGCCAATCGGCGCAAGCACCATCAAGGACAAGCGCCCGCCTGTCATCGCCGCGCTGGTCGCCGCCGAACTGGTCAACCGCCTGCTGTAAACCAGCCTCACGCAGGGATGCTCTGCCATTCAAGCGTGATGATGGCAATGAAAGAACCGACACGATGAGCGCCCTGGAAAAGCTACAGGCCCAGCGCCAGAAACTGGAACCGCTGCTGGCTATGGCGCGCCAGTATAAGCCAGCCGATCTGGCCAAATTGCCGCCAGAAGACCGCCGCAAGGCCGAGGATCTGCAACAGATGGCCTGCAAGGCCGCACGCGATCTGGCCGAGATTTCGATCCGCCTTCACGACCATGCCGGGGCAACAGAGCTTCTACAAGCGGTTCTATTGATCCACGCCGACCCATCCGCCCATAGCCGGCTTGCCGATCTGGCCCAGATCAACGGGCGCTGGCCGGACGCAATCGCCCATTATCAGGCCGCGATAGCAGCAGGCGGCCCGAATGCCACGCTCTACAGCGCCCTTGCCCATTGCCTGAAACAGGCTGGCCGCCATCAGGAGGCCAATGAGGCCTACGATCTTCTCCTCAACCACGACCCGAACCATTTGGTCGCGCTGAGTGACAAAAGTTTCCGCAGCCTGATTGCAGGTGATTTCGAGCAGGGACTTGCGTTGGCTGAGCGGGCGGTAAGCGCCCATCCCGGCGACATCACAGCCCATTTTTACCTGGGACAGGCGTTGCAGGGCGTCGGGCGGATGGATGAGGCAAAAGCCGCCTATCGCAAGGTACTGGACCTCGATCCCACCCATGTCGATAGCTATCTGCTGCTGGGCATGTTGAGCCGCGCCCGGCCAGACGATCCCGATATCGCCGCCATGCAGGCCCTGCATGCAACGCTGGCAGAGGAACCTGCCCGGCGGCTGAAACTCGGCTTCGCGCTTTACAAGGCGCTGAACGATATCAGCCGATATGACGACGCCTTCAGCTATCTCGAAGACGCCAACCGTGAACGGCGGCGGCAATTCACGGCCTATACCATCGATCAGGATCTTGACCTCATGCAGGCATTGGAAGCTCGGTTCACCCCCGACTTCATCCGCTCAACGCAAGACAGCATCGCCAAGGCGGGATATCTCCAGCCGGAACGGCCGATCTTCGTGGTTGGCCTGCCGCGCTCCGGCACCAGCCTGACCGAACAGATCCTTGCCAGCCACGCCGATGTGTACGGCGCCGGTGAGTTGGAAACGCTGAGCTATGCGATTACCGACGCCTTCTTCGAGCCAGACCGCCAGACATTGCGCGGCCCCGATAGCGTGACGTCTAAGGCCCTGGCCGATGCGGCCCGGCGCTATATCGTCCCGGTCCGCGAAAAAGCAGGAAACGCCCGTGTCGTCGATAAGATGCCGGTCAATTTCCTCTGGGTTGGCTTTATCAAGCTGATGTTTCCTGACGCCAGGATCGTCATTATGAAGCGCGATCCGCTGGCCAGCGGCTTTGCGCTTTATTCCAGCTATTTTCCCAGCGACGGCATGCAATATAGCTACGACCAGACCGAGACCGCCCACTATATCGCCGCCCAGCGGCGGCTCTGCGCCCATTGGCAATCCCTGTTTCCAGGCGACGTGCTGGAGCTGGGCTATGAGCAACTGACGCTCGACCAGGAATCTGAAACCCGCCGCCTCCTGGATTTTTGCGGCCTGCCCTGGGACGCAAACTGCCTCGATTTCCACAAGGCTGAACGCGCGGTGATGACACTCAGCAGCGCCCAAGTCCGCCAGGGGCTCTATAGCGGCGTCGATAAAAAGACCACCCATTACCGCCACCATTTGGGCGAGATGATTGCCGGGTTGACGCAGGCAGGATTGATCAACGAAGAACGCCTTGCAGCAAATGCCTAAGCCTACTGTTAGGCAACCAGACGCCATCGGCAACCTGCTCCGGCACCCTATCGTCAAGGCCGACATCCCGCCTCAGATCCTCTGGCAGATCTTGGCTTCGACGACTGATTTTCGGACCAGAAAGACCGCTCATCATCGTGCTAAAAAACCTCTCAATGAGGCATGACAATGCTTTCGCAGATGGCATAATGCTCCGCGGCTCCCCAAAATCTATTGATGTGTGAGACCGGGCGGGCAGAGGCATACATTCAGCAGCCACACCCGGCTTGATATGTGGATATTGGCGGCAATTGCCTCAACAATCCAATCGGATTACGATGCTCATCCATAAAGAGAGCTTATCTGATGAAATTGTCGAAACAGTTCCCCGTCAATGCCCTGCGCGTGTTCGAGGCCGTCGCCCGCCACAATGGCTTTACCCGCGCCGCCGAAGAACTGGGCATGACGCAGACGGCGGTGAGCTACCAGATCAAGTTGCTGGAGGATAATCTCGGCACGCTGCTGTTCCTACGAACGTCAAGGCAAATCAGCCTGACCGAGGCGGGGGAGCGGCTGCTGCCGAAAACGCGGGAAGGCTTCGAGCTGCTGCGCGAGGCCGTGGCACTGGCAAGGCATGAGGCGAGCGAAGTTCTGGAAATTCACTCCACGCCAACCTTCGCCTCCCATTGGCTGGCGCGCCATCTCGGCAGCTTTCAACTCCAGCATCCGGGTATTGCCGTGCGCCTGCTGCGAAGCGATGAGAAGCAGCGGGATTTTGCCCGTGACGGCGGCGATGTCGGCATTCATATCGGCAAGGAGCCGGTAGCCGGATTGATCTGCCATCCGATTTTGAAGCTGGATTATGCCCCCATGCTCAGTCCGGCGCTGGCCGACAGCATTGGCGGCATCCGCGAACCCGCAGATCTCCTCAAACTGCCGCGCGTGAGCAGTTGTGAGGATTGGTGGGCGGACTGGTTTCACAGCGCTGGCATTGCATCTCCCCTGCCAGCCTCTATCGGCCTCGACGCGCAGGGCGCCCTCGACCTTCAAGCCGGTGCAGCTATGGCCGGACATGGCGTCGCCATTCTCAGCCCCTTCTATGTCGAGGAAGAACTCGCATCCGGCCGCCTGATCCAGCCCTTCGAGCTGCTGTTGGGGGATGAGCAGATCTACTGGCTGGTCTACCCGCCATCGCGCCGGACCATGCCGAAGGTCAAAGCCTTTCACCAATGGCTGATCGCAAGCCTGCCGCCCTTCGAACGGAACGGTGTCCATACGTCCTGATCCCTACCCAATCTGCCTAAAACATGCGCATGCACAATTTTTTACGCATTCCCCACAACACGCCCTTCCCTTGGCCGCCAGTATTTTGCAATGTCTCTGGTCGGGAGAGTCAAAGAGGTCAACCATGTATGAATTCGCCATCGCCTGGGAATGGCTGGCTTTTGCGGTCCGCTGGCTGCATGTCGTCACCGCCATCGCCTGGATCGGCTCTTCCTTCTATTTCATCGCGCTGGATCTCGGTCTCGTCAAACGCCCCGGCATGCCGGAGGGCGTCTATGGCGAGGAATGGCAGGTGCATGGCGGCGGGTTTTACCACGTGCAGAAATATCTGGTGGCACCCGCCTCGATGCCGCAGCACCTGACCTGGTTCAAATGGGAAAGCTATGCCACGTGGCTCTCCGGTTTTGCCATGCTCTGCGTGGTCTATTACGGCGGGGCTGATCTGTTTTTGATCGACCGCAGCGTGCTCGACCTCACCCAGCCGCAGGCCATCGGCCTGTCGATGGCTTCGCTTGCCATCGGCTGGATCTGTTACGACCTGTTGTGCAAATCCCCGATCGGCAAGAATACCTGGGGCCTGATGATCCTGCTCTATATCCTGTTGATTGCCATGGCCTGGGGCTATACGCAGGTGTTTACCGGGCGTGCCGCCTTCTTGCATCTGGGCGCGTTTACCGCGACGATCATGACCGCCAATGTGTTCTTCATCATCATGCCCAACCAGCGCGTCGTGGTGGCCGATCTGATTGCGGGGCGTAAGCCCGATCCGAAATACGGCATGATTGCCAAGCAACGCTCGCTGCACAACAACTACCTGACGCTTCCCGTCGTGTTTTTCATGCTGTCCAACCATTATCCGCTGGCCTTCGCCACCGCCTATAATTGGATTATCGCAGCGCTGGTCTTCCTGATGGGCGTCACCATTCGCCACTGGTTCAACACCACCCATGCCCGCAAAGGCCGCCCGATCTGGACCTGGATGCTGACCACGGTGATCTTCATCATCATCATGTGGCTGTCCACCGTGCAGAAACCTGATACTGGCGAGCATGCCGCCCTGTCTCCCATGCAGCAGCAATTCATGGCGGATGCGCATTTTGGCAGCGCCCGCGATATTGTCCAGGCGCGCTGTTCCATGTGCCATGCGGCGGAGCCGGTCTGGGACGGGCTGACATTTGCGCCCAAGAACGTCAAATTCGAAACCGATGCCGAGATTGCGGCGCATGCCCGGGAGATCTATATCCAGGCCGGACGAAGCCACGCCATGCCGCCCGGCAATGTTTCCGAGGTCACGCCTCAGGAACGCGCCCTGCTGGTCGCCTGGTATGAAAGTGCTGTGAAAGGCAAAAGCCCGTAATGACAAAGACCCTGATCCGTGGACGCCTGCTTTCCTTCCGCAGCCAGCCCCGCGACATCACCGATACCGACAGCTACCTCTTTGAAAGCGATGGCGCAGTCCTGGTGGAAAACGGCCTGATCCTCGCCTCCGGCGCCTATGACAGTGTCAAGGCAGAGGCCGACGCGCAGACCTTGGAGATCGACCATCGCCCGCATCTGATTCTGCCCGGTTTTATCGATTGCCATGTGCATTTTCCGCAAATGCAGGTGATCGGCTCCTATGCCGCCAACCTGCTGGAATGGCTGAACACCTATACCTTCCCTGAGGAGTGCCGCTTCGTTGAAACCGCTCACGCGGCGCGGATCGCCACGCATTTCTTCGATGAATTTCTGCGTCAGGGTACAACAACGGCGGTGGCCTATTGCTCGGTCCACAAAACCTCGGCGGATGCCTTCTTTGCCGAGAGCGCAAGGCGCGGTACACGGATGATCGCCGGCAAGGTTATGATGGACCGCAATGCCCCACAAGGCCTGCTGGACACGCCGCAAAGCGGCTATGACGAGACCAAGGAGCTGATTGAAAGCTGGCACGGACGCGGCCGCAACCTCGTCGCCATCACCCCACGCTTTGCCATCACCTCCACACCGGAGCAGATGGAACGGACCCGGGCGCTGGCCCATGAATTCCCGGATCTGCATATCCAGACGCATCTCTCCGAGAACCGCGAGGAAATAGATTTCACCTCCAGCCTTTACCCTGAGTCATCCGACTATACGGATATCTATGCCCGCTACGGCCTGCTCGGGTGTAAGACCCTGTTCGGTCACGCCATCCATCTTTCGGAGCGTGAAGCCGATGCTCTCGCAGAGTCAGGCTCTGTCGCGGTGCATTGCCCAACGTCAAACCTGTTCCTTGGCTCCGGCCTGTTTCCGCTGAAAGCCATCCAGCGCCGGGACATGCCGGTGCGCGTTGCCCTTGCTACCGATATCGGCGGCGGCACCAGCTATTCCATGCTGCGCACCCTTGATGAGGCCTACAAGATCCAGCAATTGCTGGGCGAACGGCTGAACCCGCTGGACAGTTTCTACCATATGACGCTGGGCAATGCTGAGGCCCTGTCACTCTCCGACAAGATCGGCACGCTAGACCCCGGCACCGAGGCCGATCTGGTGGTGCTCAATGCCCATGCCACCCCGGCCATGGCGCTGAAAATGGAAGCCGTGACCTCGCTGACCGAAGAACTGTTCCTGATGCAGACGCTCGGCGATGACCGGGTGGTGGTGGAAACCTATGTGGCGGGCGTGGCGTCGAAACCGCGGATTTAACAATCCGTTGTTTTTTCGCCCTCTGAAAGCTGACTGAAAGCTAGCGCTGCTACAAACGCTCCACCATCCCGTGGAGGAGACGCGCCGGGGAGCGCGCCACGGGACTGACCCAGAGGAGGATAATATCCATGCGTTCCACACGCCAATTTTTCCGCGCACTTTCGCTGTGCGCAGTCGCTGCCGCCAGCCTGACGGCCAGCACCGCGCTGTCGCAGGCTGCCGAAAAGATCACCATCATGGTCGGCGGTTTTGAAAAGCAGATCTATCTGCCCGCCAAACTGACCGAGAGCCTTGGCTATTTCAAGGAAGAAGGCCTTGATGTCGAGCTGCTGAACGAAGCGGCTGGCGTCGATGCCGAAAACCAGCTTCTGGCCGGTGCTGTGCACGGCGTGGTCGGTTTCTACGACCATTGCGTCGATCTGCAAGCCAAGGGCAAGTTCGTCGAATCCGTCGTACAATTCAGCCAGGCACCGGGCGAAGTCCAGCTGGTTTCAACCAAGAACCCTGAAATCAAGAACTTTGCCGATTTCAAGGGCAAGACGCTGGGTGTGACCGGGCTTGGCTCCTCCACCAATTTCCTCACCCTCTACATGGCCTCCAAGGCCGGGTTGAAGCCCGGCGAGATTGTCACCATTCCGGTCGGAGCGGGCGGCACGTTCATTGCCGCCATGCAGCAGGCCAGCATCCAGGGCGGCATGACCACCGAACCGACGATTTCGCGCATGGTGAAGACCGGCGAAGCCTCGATTCTGGTCGATCTGCGCACCGTGGACAAGACCCGCGAAGCACTGGGCGGCACCTATCCGGCCGCCTCGCTCTACATGGAAACCGCCTGGGTCAAGGAACATAAGGAAGACGTGCAGAAGCTTGCTAACGCCTTCGTCAAGACGCTGAAATTCATCAACACCCATTCGGCTGCCGAAATCGCTGAAAAAATGCCGAAGGATTTCTACGTTGGCGATAAGGAGGGCTATATCAAGGCTCTCGAGGCTGGCAAGGGCATGTTCACCCCCGATGGCGTGATGCCGGAAGATGGCCCGCCGACGGTTCTGGCCGTGCTCTCGGAGTTTTCCAAGAACGTCAAGGGCAAGAAGATCGACCTGTCCAAGACCTATACGACCGAATTCGTCAAGAACGCCAAGTTCTGATTTTCAGGGCCGCCAGTCACTTGGCCGGGCGGCCCTTTCCTCTCCTTTAACGACCACACTCTGCGGGCCTGACGCTCGCCGGAAGGATGTCCCATGGCCAAAGATCAGAGCCGGACCCCGGCTATCGAACTCATTAATGTGACGCGCCGTTTCGTCTCCCCCACCGGCAAGACGCTGACCGCGCTGAAAGATTTCAACATGGCGGTGGAGCGCGGCGAATTCGTCGCCGTCGTCGGCCCGACCGGCTGCGGCAAATCCACCACGCTTAACCTCGTCACCGGCCTTGCCAAGCCCAGCGCTGGCGAAGTGCGGTTGATGGGCGGCCCGGTCAACGGCATCGACCCACGCGTCGGCTTCGCCTTTCAGAAGGATGCGCTGTTTCCGTGGAAGAATGTCATCGACAATGTCATGGCCGGTCCGCTGTTTCGCGGCAAATCCAAAACCGAAGCAGAAAAGCTGGCGAAAGACTGGCTGGCCCGCGTCGGCCTTGGCAAGTTCCTGCATCACTATCCCCACCAGCTTTCGGGCGGCATGAGGAAGCGCGTGGCCTTGGCCCAGACCTTCATCAACGAGCCGGAAATCCTGCTGATGGACGAGCCGTTCTCGGCGCTGGACGTTCAGACCCGCACCGTGATGCATGAGGAATTGCTGAAGCTGTGGGCCGAGCGCAAGGCCTCGGTGATTTTCGTCACCCACGATCTGGAAGAAGCCGTAGCGCTGGCCGACAAGGTCTATGTGCTGACCGCCGGTCCGGCCACGGTGAAATCCGTCTACCCCATCGCGCTGCCGCGCCCGCGTGTTGTCTCCGAGATCCGCTACGAGCCGGAATTTGTCGAATATTGCAAGACGATCTGGGAAGACATGCGCCAGGAAGTGGAAACCAGCTACCGCCGCGCCAGCGAAGCCGCCTGAGGAGGATAGAATTATGGCAGACATTAGCATGCAAAGCCCGGCCACACCTGCGGCCACCTTTCGCGCCGGCACGTCCGACAAGGAAATCGAGGCCGCCGCCCTCAAATCCGTCAAGCGCCGCAAGCAGATCGTGCTGTTCTGGCAAATCGCCATTCTGGTTGGCGTGCTGACACTCTGGCAGGTGGCTTCCGACCAGACCTGGATCGACCCGTTCTTCTATGCCAGCCCCTATGCGGTGGTGGAGCGGATCTATGACTGGGCCGTCAATGGCACCACGGAAGGGTCGCTCTGGTACAATCTCGGCATTACCATGGAAGAGGCGCTGATCGGCTTCTTCTCCGGCTCGATTGCCGGTGTGGTGGTCGGTATCGGCCTTGGTCGCAACAAGCTGCTGTCGGACATTTTCTCCGTCTATATCAAGGCGATCAACTCTATCCCCCGCGTGGTTTTGGCGCCAATCTTCATCATGATCATGGGCCTCGGCCTTGCCTCCAAGGTGGCGCTGGCCTTCATCATGGTGTTCTTCGTGGTATTCGCCAACGCCTTCCAGGGCGTGCGCGAAGCCGACCAGGACATGATTGCCAATGCCCGCATTCTCGGTGCCAGCGACTGGCAGGTGACCAAGGCGGTGATCGTGCCCTCAGCGATGAGCTGGATCTTCGCCAGCCTGCACGTCTCCTTCGGCTTTGCTATCATCGGTGCCATCGTCGGCGAATTCGTCGGCGCCCGCTACGGCATCGGCCAGTTGATCTCGATTGCCAAAGGCACCTTCGACGCCGCTGGCATGTTCGCCGCCATCGTCCTCGTCATGATCATCACACTCGCCGCCGAATATGTGATGACGCTGATCGAAAACCGCCTGGCCAAATGGCGCCCGCAGCAGAGCCTCGACACGCATTGAGGTGAGTTGACGGAAGCAAATACTCCTCCCGGCAAGCCGCTCGCGACGTAAGTTGCGGGCGGTTTTTGATATTTTGATAACGCGTCATTGCGCCTCTTCGTCATGCTCGGCCCTGTGCCGGGCATCTAACCACAGTGGGGTATCCTGTAGAGTCAACCATGGGCTGGCGGTAGCAGACCCTTGGGACAAGCCCAAGGGTGACGGAAGAAGACGCGATCTTTCACCACAGGATACACCTGCGATTGGCGCAAACCTCATTTCGACCGCATAACGCTTCTGTTGCGCGCACCCCAACTTTTCAAGCGTAGTCCGTTCAACCGGATAAAGCCTTCGGCATCATGGTGATCGTAGCTGCCCGATCCCTCTTCAAAGGTCACCAGATCCATCGAATAGAGGGAATAGGGTGACGTGCGGGCGATGACACGCGCCTGACCTTTGTAGAGGCTCACTGTCACCTCCCCGGCAACATAATCCTGGCTTCGGTCGATCAAGGCCTGCAACATCTCCCGTTCCGGCGCAAACCAGAAGCCATTGTAAACCAGTTCGGCATACCGGGGCATGATCTCATCCTTCAAATGCGCTGCTGCCCGGTCGAGGGTAATGGACTCGATACCGCGATGCGCAGCAAGCAAGATGGTACCGCCCGGCGTCTCGTATATCCCACGGGATTTCATGCCGATGAAGCGATTTTCAACAAGATCGAGCCTTCCAATTCCATGCCGCCCACCCAAACTGTTTAATTTCGTCAGTAAGGCGGCTGGAGATAAATTCTCGCCGTTTAGAGAGATGGCATCACCCTTTTCAAAGCCGATTGTGATGATGTCAGGCACATCGGGAGCATGAATAGGATCAACCGTCCGCTGATAGACATGAGCGGGAGCAACCACGGACGGATCTTCCAAAGCCTTGCCTTCGGTAGAGGTGTGCAGCAGGTTCGCATCGGTGGAGAAAGGCGCTTCTCCGAGCTTGTCGTGAGGGATCGTGATCTGATGCGTCTGTGCGTATTCAATCAACTGCGTGCGTGACTGGATACTCCAAATGCGCCAAGGAGCGATGACACTGATTGACGGATCAAGCGCATTGGCGGCCAGTTCGAACCGGACCTGATCATTGCCCTTGCCAGTCGCACCATGGGCAATGGCATCGGCCCCAACGTCCTGAGCAATGCTGATGAGATGTTTGGCGATCAAAGGTCGGGCAATCGAACTGCCCAGAAGATACTGGCCTTCATAGAGCGCATTGGCGCGCATCATCGGGAAGACGAAATCGCGAACGAATTCTTCTCGAAGATCATCAATGCGAATATCCTCAATGCCCAGCCTTTGCGCATTCTGACGCGCCGGTTCAAGCTCTTCGCCCTGCCCAAGATCAGCGGTAAAGGTGATGATCTCGCAGCCATAGGTCTCCTGCAACCACTTCAGGACCACGGACGTATCCAGGCCGCCGGAATAAGCCAGTACCAGTTTTTTGATTTCCCTTGCCATCGTTCTAGTCTCCAGATTGATAACTGAAAGAATAGGTCAATCTCTGCGCAATGAGGTTGCGAAAAGGCTATCATAATCCCATATATTGGCATATAATTTTAATATTATACGATTGAAAGATAGAAAATGCCTTACACTTTGGACGATATAGATCGCCGCATTTTGCGGGCACTTCAAAAAAACGGACGTATTTCCAATGTCGATCTGGCCCAGCAGGTCGGGCTGTCTCCTTCTCCCTGCCTGCGGCGCGTGCGACTGCTGGAAGAGGCAGGCATTATCGACCGCTATGTTGCGGTGCTAAACCCGGCAAAGGTTGGCGCCGGGCTGACTGTGTTTGCGCGGGTGTGGTTCAAGACACAGGACGCGCAGCTCACCCTGCAATTTGCCGAGGCGATCAGGAAATTTCCGGAAGTTATCGAATGCTATCTGACGACAGGCGAATGCGACGCCATTCTGCGCATCGCCACCGCCGATCTACACAGCTATTGGCGCTTCCAGGCCGACCACCTCACCCGAATACCAAGCGTCCTCAGCGTGAAAACGGACGTGCCAATGGAAACACTGAAGCAGAGCTACGAATTGCCATTGGGATGAGAATAGTCGAACGCATGGCGAATGATCGCGGCTGGTTTATTGAAGCCGCTCCAATTCACAAACACCCATAATCCCATACGTTACATGTAACGAAAGGAGCCCCCATTGCCGACACCCGTCAATCACCGTGTACAAAAACGGCGCGATGCCTTGCGTGCTGCGGGATTGCGACCTGTGCAAATCTGGGTGCCGGATACGCGTCGGCCTGGTTTTATCGAGGAATGCCATCGTCAATCCATGGCGGTTGCGGCTGCCGATGGGACTGATGGTGATGTTCTGGCTTTCATGGATGATGCTCTGATCGATCTCAATAACGAGTATCCCGAGTGAAGCGGGGCGATCTTGTAAAAGTCGCCGTGCCCGGCGACTTTGGTAAGCCGCGCCCTGCCCTCATCATTCAATCAGATTTTTTCTCTGAAACCGGCACCGCAACCGTGTTGCTGATCTCCTCTACCCTTGTCGATGCGCCGCTGCTGCGGGTGATGGTGCAACCGTCGCCTGCCAATGGCTTGAAAAAACCATCACAGATCATGGTGGACAAAGCGATGTCGATCAGGCGAGAGCGGCTTGGCCCCGCCTTCGGTCGGTTGGATGATGACGCCATGCTGTCCGTGACCCGTTCGCTGGTGGTGTTTTTCGGCTTTGGCTGAACCGCCCACCCCCTTGACCCTCACCCCGCTTGAACCTCACCCCGCCCTCGGCAACCGCACCACCACCTTCAATCCGCCCTCCGCAGCACTCCCCAGCGTGACCTTGCCGCCTGCGCCCTCCACCACTTCGCGGACGATGGCAAGGCCGAGGCCGCTGCCTTCGGGTTGGGTGCCGATGATGCGGTAGAAGCGTTCGAAGACCTGTTCGTGTTCTGCGGGGGCGATGCCGGGGCCGCTGTCTTCGACGGTGAGTTGCACGGTGTCAGCAAGCGTCTCCACTGTCACCGTCACAACGCCGGGGGACGGCGTGTAGCGAAGAGCATTATCGACCAGGTTGACGACCATTTCGCGCAGCATGGTGGCGTCGCCGGTGACGGGGGCCGCCCCTTCCGCCTCCAGGCCGAGATCGATGCCGCGCCGCAATGCGTCTTCCGCCTGGGCTTCCAGCACTTGTCTAGCGATGTCGGCCATATCGACGCGGTCAGCGCGGGGCGCGCGGCTGCCAGGTTCGGCGCGGGTCAGGGTCAGCAACTGTTCGGCCAGCCGGGTGACTTGCCGTGTGCTGCGGATCAGCGCGTGCAGTGCTTCTTCACGCCGGGCCGGATCGGTTTCGCGGGCGGCAAAGCTGGCCTGCGTCGAAATCAACGTCAGCGGCGTGCGCAATTGATGGGCGGCATTGGCAACGAAGCGTTTTTGCGCCGCCATCTGGCGCTGCACGCGGTTCATATAATCATTCAGCGCCCGCACCAGCGGACGAAGCTCGGTATGGACGATTGTCTCATCAAAAGGTTCCAACTGGTCACGACGGCGGGCGCGCACCGCATCGCGCAGCCGTAAGACGGGGCCAAGCCCACGCTGGAGCCCCAGCACCGTCACCAACCCGGCGACCAAAACCAGCAGAACCTGCCCGTTAAAATTCGAAAACCACAGATGGGTGCGCATCGCCTGCTGGCTATAACGCGTCACCGCCACCGTCACCGTAACGCCAGCGCCCTCCGTGCCTACACTGGAATCAACCCCAACCACAGGATGGTTCAGCATCAAGGCGCGGACATTGAGATTGCGAAACACCATGTCCTCGCCCTGGCGCTCATGGGCCGGTGTTTGCAGGTCGGCATAGCCGGACACCAGATTGCCCCAGGCGGTCGTGACCCGGTAATAGACCCGGTCGCCAAAGCCGGTATCGAAGATTTCCAGCGCTGCGGGTGGAATATCCACCTCGACATTGCCGCCCTGATCGACCCGCACCGCCTCGGCAATCATTCGTGCTGAGCCGAGCAGCATATTATCCGTCACCAGATTGGCAGTGCTGCGGGCCATGACCAGCCCAAAATACAGATTGAAGCCGATCACGCCGACCAGCGTCACCATCACCCAGGCCAGAAGCTGGGCCCTCAGGCTGTGGCGCAGCCGCAGCAAGGGCCGGACACGACCAAAATTCATGCCGCGCCCGCCCATATCACGCTCCCCATCTCACGCGGCCCGCAGCATATAGCCGAGGCCGCGCAGGGTGGCGATCTGCACCGCCCCGCCTTCCAGCTTCTTGCGCACCCGGTGCACGTAAATCTCAATGGCGCTCGGATCGGTCTCGGCATCAAAGCCGAACACGCTTTGCGACAGCGCCGCCTTGGTCACGGTGCTGCCCGCCTTCAGTATCAAATATTCCAGCACCGAATGTTCGCGTGGCGTCAGCGACAAGACCTCGCCCTTCAGGGAAAACTGCCGTGTCGCGCTATTGAGCACCAGATCAGCCACGGCAATTTCCGGGCTGGCCAGATCATGGCCGCGCCGGATCAGCGCCCGCAGCCGGGCTTCCAGTTCGGCCATTTCGAAGGGCTTGGCGAGATAATCGTCAGCGCCGGAATCCAGCCCCGCCACCCGTCCGTCCAGCGAGGCATTGGCGGTCAGGATAATCACCGGCACTTTGCGGCCACTGCGGCGGATGCGCTTCAGCAGGGTCATTCCATCGATCTTCGGCAGGGACAGATCGAGAATCACAGCGGCATAATCGGCGAGGTTCAAAAAATCCTCGGCCTCTTCGCCATCATGGGCGGCATCGACGGTGTAATTCGCTTGCGTCAGCGCCTTCGCCAGCCAATCGGCCAATTCATGATTGTCTTCAACGATCAGCAATCGCATGATGGTTCATTCATCCTCTTCCCGCACTTACCATACAGCGCCGCCGATCAAAAAGGTCGTGGAAAGAGTGTTGCAACTGATTAATTTTTGCACTGACCGTCAGGCGAGCCAGCCACTTTCCAGCCCACTTGCCCAATCGTCCCGGCCCCTGTCCGCCGCCATTCGCGCCATTTCGAGATGACGATAAGGCACCTGCCGGAACGTCACCGTCCAGCCTGCCTCACCCTTTTGCAGAATGGCATAGGAGGCGAGCGGCGTTCCAGCTTCCACCCGATGATAAAACGGTACGTCGTCATCATAGGCCGGGCAGCCGACGCTGCCGGGATTGACGATCAGCCGCCCATCGGTTAGCCGCACCGCACGCGGCAGATGCGAATGGGCGCAGAGAATCAGTTCCTGCCCGACGCCCTCGGCCAGTGCCTCAATCTCGGCGCGGGCTTTCAGATGCACCAGGCCTTCGGGGCTGACGCTTTCCAGCCAGTAGAGATCGTCGATTTTTGGCGTGGCGTGGCAGAGAAACACCTCCTCGCGCCAGACCGCGGTGACGGGCAGGCGTTGCAGCCATTGCAAATGCCGAGGCGAAAGCTGGTCATAGGCCTCCGCATCGGAAGAATGCATCGCGGCCCTGTCCTGCTCGATCAGGTAGCGGTCATGATTGCCCCTGACGGTGACAAGATCCAGCAACAGCAGCAGATCGCCGGTGCGGCCCGCCTCCAGCGGCCCGGAAAAACAATCGCCGAGATTGACGACATGGTCATAGCCAATGCCCTGGGCGGCAATATCGGCCAGCACCGCTTCCAGAGCCAGACAATTGCCGTGAATATCGGCGATGGCGGCAAAACGCATATCTCAGCTCCCGCGATAGGTGGAATAGCCGTAGGGCGAAAGCAGTAGCGGCACATGGTAATGCGCCTGCGGATCGGCAATGCCGAAACGAATGGGGATAACATCCAGAAACGGCGGATCAGTCAGTTCCGCCCCCTGGCTCCTGAGATAGTCACCGGCATGAAACAGCAGCTCGTACTGACCGATGCGAAATTCCTCGCCAGCCAGGATTGGCCCACCATCCACCCGGCCGTCGGCATTGGTGAACACGGTCTTGATCAGGTCCGCCTCCTCGCCGTTCATCCGCATCAACTGGATGCGCAGGCCGGACGCCGGGCGGCCCAAGGCGGTATCGAGAACATGGGTGGTCAGGCCGGTCATGGGCGTGGCTCCAGAATCAGATAGGGCTGGTCGAAGAAGAACTCTTCCAGATTGTTTCCCGGCCCGTCGCGATCCGCAACCAGAAAATCACTGACCTCACCGATTGCCATCAAAGGATGGTGCCAGATATTGCGGTGATAGTTCACCCCCTGCTGCGGCTCGGCCAGAAATACCTGCGGCACGCCCGGACGGCCACCCTCGTCCAGCGAAACCGCCAGCAGAAACGGGCGGCCGGACAGCGGCGTAAAGCTCTGGCTGCCAAGCGGATGCCGTTCCATCATGCCAATCTCATAGGGAAAGCGACGCGGCTGGCCGCGAAAGATATTGAGGACCACGCGCGCGCTCTCACCCACCACATCGGGGCTGGCCAAGGCATGAAACCGCTCGGTCGTGCCGCCATTGATCAGCCGCATCCGGGCGGGGTCAGCTTGGATGACATCGCCGAAGGGAGCGAAGGCTTCAGGCGTTAACGGGCGGATGGCAAGGGGAAGGAATGGCTGGGTCATGGCAAGATCCGCAAACGAGGTGGGCCAGCAGTATAGTCGCGATTGGCTTTAGAGCCACGGACATATGCCGCTCATCTCGATAGCAGTAACCCATTGGAGCAGATCAGCAAACCTGATTTCGCTATTTTATCCGCCCCGCGATAGCGCGGGGCGGATAATTCAATTGTCGATGCTGGAACCTGTCGGATTAGGCAAACCGCGACACACGCTCAATCTTGACCTCAGTCTGTGGCCGCCGCAGGACCAGGAATTCACGCAGCAGTTCTGCCTGAACGACGGCGCTGATATGGGATGCCGGTTCGATATTCAGCATGTCGTGGTGGTTGCAGGTCATGTCGCGCAGGTAAACCCTGCCCTCCACATGCGGCAACCAGGTTTCCGCATCATAGTTAAGGATGGTGTTCAGCGCATCGCTGCCCGCACTTGGTTCGGCGCGGAAGAAATGCACATCGGCATCGATCTTGCCCGGGGTAAAGCGCTGGGCAATTTCCAGATTGTGCAAGATGGTCGCCTTGGCACGTTCGACGAAATCCGGATCGAACTGGTGAACCTGCTCCAGCAGGACATGGTTGTCCGTATCGAACATTTTCAGCACGAAATCGCCAAGCTCGGCCAGCGATGGCTTGTCGCCTGCCGCCTTTTCGTCGAAGCCGAGGAACCCAAGAGCTGCCCGCGCCAGCGTCGCATCGTCCTGCAATTGGGCCGCAGGCTTGAAATGGTAGCTGTCCATCATGCCCAGGAACGCAATAGCCTGGCCCTCTGCCTGCAATTGCCGGGTCATTTCATGGGCAATCAGCCCGCCCAATGACCAGCCCAGCAGATGATATGGCCCCTGCGGCTGGATCTTGCGAATTCTCTGCACGTAGAGCGCAGCCATGTCCTCGATAGAGCGCGGCAGGGCAGCGAGGTCATGCAACCCGTCCGATTGCAGGGCGTAAACCGGGACATCCTCGCTCAAATGTTGTGCGAGCGAGAAGAAGCTCCAGCCCAGGCCCAGCACCGGATGGATGCAGAACAGCGGCGGGCGCTCGCCCTTGGCGCGGATGGCCAGCACCGGCTCGATCAACGGTGAACCCGCACTTGCCTCATCCAAATGCACGGCCAAGGCGGCAATGGTGGGCGTTTCGAACACCGCACCAAGCGGAATTTCGCCTTTCAACCGGCTGCGAACGGCGGAAATCATTCCGGCTGCGGCCAGCGAATCGCCGCCGAGCACGAAGAAACTGTCGTGAATGCCGATCTGCTCCAGACCGAGGATCTCACACCACAAGGCGGCAAGCCGCTTTTCAGCATCGGTCCCCGGCAGGGCTATGCCTTCCGTTACCGTCCATTGCGGTACCGGCAGCGCGTGCCGGTCGGTCTTGCCATTCGAGTTCAACGGAATAGCGTCCAGCACCACATAGGCTGCCGGGATCATGTGAACGGGCAGAACCTTGCCTAGCCGCTCCGAAAGATCAGCAGCATCCAAGGAGGCACCCTCGCCTACCGCACCCTCTCTGGGGACAACATAAGCAACCAGTCGCTTTTCGCGGCCCGGATCATCGCGCAGAATAACCACCGCTTCACGCACCTGCGGCAGGGCGGAAAGCGCCGCCTCGATTTCGCCCGGCTCCACCCGGAAGCCGCGAATCTTGATCTGGTGGTCGTTGCGACCGAGATAATCCAGCACGCCATCGCGCCGCCAGCGCACCAGGTCGCCGGTCCGGTAGATCCGCTCGCCTTCGCCTGCGAAAGGATCAGCCATGAATTTTTCC